>JBBASR010000015.1:0-48916 GCA_040399125.1 Cyanobium sp.
TTCTGGCCACCGCCCATGAATGGGGCCATTCCCTTTACGAGCAGGGCCTGCCCCGGCGCGGCGACCACTATTTCCCCTGGCCCCTGGGCGATGCCACCTCGATGGGGGTGCACGAGAGCCAGAGCCTGTTCTTCGAGTGCCGCCTGGCCCGCAGCGCCGCCCTGGCCGAACGCTGGTATCCGCGCTTCCGCAACGCCCTGGGCCAGGATCCCTGGGGGGATGCCAGGGGGTTCTGGCGCTGCCTGAATCCGATGCGGGCCGGCCTCAACCGGGTGGAGGCCGATGAGCTCAGCTACTGCCTGCACATCGTGCTGCGATTCGAACTCGAACTCGCTCTGCTCGAGCAGGACCTGCCCGTGGCCGAACTGCCCCACCAATGGAACCGGAAGATGGAGCAACTGCTCGGCGTCAAGCCCAGCAATGACGCCGAAGGGTGTCTTCAGGATGTGCACTGGAGCGAGGGACTGTTCGGGTATTTCCCCAGCTATGCCCTCGGCCACCTGATCTCCGCCCAGCTGAGCGAAGCGATGGAGAGCCAGATCGGACCGCTGGAGCAACAGCTCGCCGCGGGGCGCGATGGGGTTCTGCAGGAGTGGCTGGCCGGCAGGGTCTGGCCGCTGGGGCGCCAGGTAAATGCGGAACAGCTGGTGGAACAGGTCACCGGCAGCGCCTTGAGCCCGCAGCCGTTCCTGCGCTACCTGGAGCAGAAGCTCGAACGGCTCGGCGGCTGAGCCTGCTGCAGGCAGCCCGTTGGGCCCAGATCCGGGCTGGATGACTAGGATGCCGCCTCGACAGGGCCACCCATCAGCCCACGATCCGCTTCTGCTTCCTCCATGGCGAACATCGACCACGCTCCGAGCCGCACGATGCTCAATCTGCTGCACGTGCTGCCGGCCTTCGCCGATGAAGCCGAGCTGCGTCTCAACACGATCGTGGAACTGAATTCCAACACGATCAACAAATACGAGCTGATCACCGAGACCGGCCACCTCAAGCTGGATCGGGTGGGTTATTCCTCCCTGGCCTATCCCTTTGCCTATGGATGCATTCCCCGCACCTGGGATGAAGATGGCGATCCCCTCGACATCGAAATTGTCGGTGTCACCGAACCCCTGGTACCCGGCTCACTTGTGGAAGCCAGGATCATCGGCATCATGAAGTTCGACGACGGTGGCGAAGTGGACGACAAGGTCATCGCCGTGCTCGCCGATGACAAGCGCATGGACCACATCACCAGCTATGAGCAGCTCGGAGATCACTGGCTCAAGGAAACCCAGTACTACTGGGAGCACTACAAGGATCTCAAGAAGCCGGGCACCTGCCGGGTGAACGGCTTCTTCGACACAGCCGAAGCCGTGCGCATCATCAAGGAGTGCGAGGCTCGTTACCTCAGCACGATCGAACCCAACCTGGTCTCCTGAACCGCAGGTTCCGGCCAGCAGACCCTGCCCAGCTCTTTCCTCCCCTGCCTTCCCCTGAGAGATGAAGCGCCTGCTCACCAGCCCTCTGGCCCTGCTGCTGGCCACTGCTCCCCTCGGTACCCAGGCCCTGGCTGCCCCCCCGTTGGCGCCTCCTCCTGTGGGGGTCACCCTGCCGGCGCGCCCAACCGCGGCGACTCCCGCCGCACCTGCGCCCACCGGAGCGACGGCAGCGATCACCGGGACGAAGCAGATCGTGCTGGAACTGGGCAAACGCACCATCAGCCTGGTGGACAACGGCAGGGTGGTGAGCAGCTGGCCCGTCGCCATCGGCGACCCCACCACCCCCACCCCGGTGGGCAGTTTTTCGGTGCGCAACAAGGTGATCAATCCCCAGTACCAGAGCACCAAGAGCGGCAAGGTGAATCCCACCATCGGGGCCCAAGGACCCCTCGGTGATCGTTGGTTGGGGTTCCATGCCACCGCCAAGGACCAGTTCGGCATCCATGGCACCCCGAGCGCCTGGGCCTGGACCGTGACCTCCCGGGCAGCGGTCACCCATGGCTGCGTCCGCATGCTCACCCCCCACGTTCGCCAGCTGTTTGAACAGGTGGAAGTGGGAACACCGGTCGTCGTCAAACGCTGAGCCCCACGACAGGCGAGCTGGAGAGAAGAAAAACTGCGGAAGAGATTCTGCAGATCCCTGCAAAAGGCTTCAGGGATGCTGGTGTAACGGTTTAGGGTCGTTCACCAGTTGCAAAACGGCGGAATGAAGGCCGTAGCGTCTTGATGCCGCCTTTCCCGATGACCGATACCCGTGATGCCAGGAAGATCCCTGCCCTGATCAACGATCAGCAGAACAGCACTGCCCTCAAATGGGGTAGCGACGGCGAACTTTCGGATCTGGATCTGCAGCGCATTCTTGCTCTCCTTTCCAAGGTGGATCCGGTAGTGGAGCAGATCATCGATCGTCAGCAGGAATCGGCCGCCTGAAGCCGGCGGGCCTGGGCACGAGCCATGCCATCCCTGCTGGCGAGCCCTCTAAGACTCGCGAGCGGCAGTCCGGCTGGAGGAAGGCCCTGGGGAAGATACCCCCCCAGGCCGGAAGGCAACTCAAACACCGGCAACTGCCGGAACCCGTTGGGCATGAGTTGATCCTCCAGCTGATCCAATCGGGCTGAAACCGGCAACCAGACCAGATCACTGCGACGGCAATCCAGCAGGGTCACATCCCTTGCCTCCCGATCTGCCGCCGTGAGCGCCCTTTCCAGATCGGGAAGCGTGACAAGACCGAGGACCGAACCCTGGTCCGCCACGATCAGACAATGGCCATGGCTGGCGATCAACTGGCGCAGGGCTTCGGCGGCAGGGGTTGAGGCTGGCAGAACCAGAGGAGCTTCTGGCTCAAGGGCCTCCTCCACGGGAATCTCCGCCAGGCGGCTGCGTCTCTGCTCCTCCTGGGGATCCCTGCCCAGCAGGCCCGGATCCTGAAATCCCTGCCAGCGCTCCACCAGGGCAGCGCTCAGACCAGCGGCGGCCATCAATGGCACCACAATGCGGATGTCACGGGTGAGTTCGAACAACAGCAACAGGGCCGTGATCGGCGCGCGGGCACTGCCGGCCAGTACTGCCGCCATGCCCACCATGGCGTAGGCAGGAGGCTCGGCAATCGGCAGATGCAGACCCCCTTCTCCGAGCAGCTGGCCATAGCAGCTTCCCAGCACTGCGCCGAGAAACAGGGAAGGAGCAAAGCCACCTCCCACGAAACCACTGGCATTGCTCACGGATGTGGCGAGCAATTTGACTCCGATCAGGGCCAGCAGCGTGAGCAGGGGGATGCCCCCTTCGCTTCCCAGCAGAGCCTCGATCGTGTCGTAGCCCACGCCGAGCACCTGGGGAAAGGCGAGGGCCATGGCCCCCACAGCTGCCCCGCCAACGGCGGTGGGCAGCCCAGGGGGCAAACGCTGAAGAACCTCCTGCAGCCTCTCCTCACGGCCGAGGGCCAGCAGCCGCACCAGGGCCCAGGACATCAGGCTGGCCAGCAACCCCAGCCCCAGGTAGAGGGGCAACTCCCAGAGGGAGCGCACCTCATAGGCGGGCAGCCGCAGGATCGGATCATCCCCCAGGCACAACTGGGTGATCAGGGCGGAAGCCACCGCTGCCACCAGCACCGCCCGCAGGGGAGGCCGGCCGGGGATGGAGCTGTAGCTGCCCTCAAAGGCGAAGAACACCCCGGCGATCGGGGCCTTGAAGCCCGCCGCCAGGCCGGCGGCCACTCCTGCAGCCACCAGGGCTTTCTGGGACTGGGGCGAGAGGCGGGCCCGCTGGGCCAGCCAGAGGCCGATGTTGCCGCCACTCTCAACGCTGGGGCCCTCCGGCCCGAGGGAGGCGCCACTGCCCAGGCTGAGCGAGGCGGCAAGAATGCGCAGCAGAGGCAGCCGGGGAGCGGAGGCAAGGGAGCCGTCGGCCATGGCCATCAGGCTCGGCAAGCCGGGCCCGAGATTTCCCCCGGCCCAGCGCAGCACCCCCACCGCCAGCCCCCCGAGGGTCGGCACCACAATCACGGGCCAGAGGGCGAGCCAGTCGGGCGTTTCGGGCAAGGTAACCGGCACCGGCACCGGCAGGGGCTCCGGCACCGGCAGAGGCGGCGGAGCCGGTAGAAAGCCGATGCCGCCGAGGCCGAGCTGCAACAGGGCCTTCAGGGGTGTACCGCTCTCCACCGGCGGCAGATCGATCGCGACAGGGGGGGGCGGCGGGGGGGTGGGGGAGGACCGCCCCACTTCCAGCAACCCCTCCACAAAGGGACCGAACAGAAAGTTATTGAAAAATTCAAGGAGTTGGTGGAATCCCACCACCGCCAGCCCGGTGAGGGCCCCGACCAGGGCCGCCCAGGCCAGCAGATTCCACTGAAACGGCAGGCCCCGCCCATCGGCCGGGGACGGACCTGCAACCGCCTCAGGCTTCGGGTCGAACGGTGGCAAAGATCTCCTCCAGGATCTCTCCGGCTCCCTGGGAACGCAGGGCTTCGGCCAGGGCGATGCCGATCGCCTCGGGATCCTCCTGAGGGCCGCGGGCCTCGTCACGGATCAGGCGCAACCCATCGAGGCTCGCGACCATGCCCGTGAGCACCAGCTCCTCGCCCTCGAATCGGGTATTCACCCCGATCGGCACCTGGCACCCGCCTTCCAGGGTCCGCAGGAACGCCCGCTCCGCCAGACAGCGCCGGGCGGTAGGCAGATGTTCGAGCACCTTGATCTGGGCCAGCACCTTCTCATCCCCCTCGCGGCACTCGATACCCAGCGCTCCCTGGCCCACGGCATGCAGGGAGATCGAGGGATCGATCAGTTCGTGGATGCGATCGGCAAGGCCGAGACGCCCCAGGCCGGCCGCCGCCAGGATCAGGCAGTCGAAGGCACCGGAATCCAGCTTTTCGAGGCGGGTGATCACGTT
The DNA here is from genome assembly GCA_040399125.1 of Cyanobium sp. Lineage (GTDB taxonomy): Bacteria > Cyanobacteriota > Cyanobacteriia > PCC-6307 > Cyanobiaceae > Cyanobium. Next base: position 4,869 of record JBBASR010000015.1, read on the forward strand.
GCCCCGCACATCCTTGAAGGTGAGGTGGGGAAAATGGTGGCGCAACTGGGCCAGGCGGCGCAGCGAGCTGGTGCCCACCACTGCCCCCTCCGGCAACGTGGCCAGGGTCTTGTCCCGGTGCTTTTCGTGCACCACCAAGGCATCGGCCGGGTCTTCCCGCTCGGTGATGCAGCCCAGCATCAGCCCCTCAGGCAGGTTGGTGGGCAGATCCTTGAGGCTGTGGACGGCGATGTCGGCCTGATCCACCAGCATCTGGGCCTCGAGTTCCTTGGTGAACAACCCCTTGTCGCCGATCTTGGCCAGGGCCACATCCAGGATCTTGTCGCCCTGGGTGGCCATCGCCTCGATACTGATCTCCAGGCCAGCATGGGCCTTGGCCAGCTCATCGCGCACCCAGTGGGTCTGCACCATGGCCAGCTGGCTGCGGCGGGAAGCGATACGCAGGCTGGAGCTGGACGACGGGCTGCTCATTGGGCGAGAGAGGCGGCAACGGAACGAAGGAGGCAACCCCTGGGGCCACCTTCACAACGGGCCAGCCTACGGACCCGTCCGCTCGGCACGGGCTGCCGGCCAGGGCCCGGATCCCTCAGCTGGATCAGGAGCGAGAAAAGAGGTCGAGCGGCAGGGGACCCCAGGTGCCCTCCGGGGAAGGGTCGGCAGGATTGTGGCCGGTGATCAGCACTCCGTCCCCCAGTCCATCTTCGCGGCGCACCAGATAGGTGCCCGTCCGTTGGTTTCCCTTCAGAAACACGGGCCCCTCGGCCGCCGCAGAATCCACGGCCCCTGCCTCCAGCAGCGGCTGCCAGCCGCACCAGGTTTCACAGTCCCTGAGGGCTGTCACCGCCGCGGCCAGCGAAGCGGCCATCACGCCGATCGTGAACCACTCACATCCGGAGAGGGCGGCCGCCAGATCCTCCAGCAACTGACTCCGCTGCACCGCATCCAGCTCGGGCGCGCTGCGCAGGCCGGCCAGGCTGGCGAGCAGGGGAGAGGAGGGGGAGGACACGGCGGCATCTGCATCGACAGGCCTCACTCTGACGCGCCCTTGCCCGCAGCATGGCCGCGGCGCCAGAAGCTGAGGCTGATCGTGAGCCAGGCCAGTCCCACAGCACCTCCTGCCAGCAGGTCACTGGGCCAGTGCGCCCTGGCGAACAGGGTGCTCGTCCAGACCAGACCGACCCAGCTGGCAGCAGCGATGGTGAGCGGCCGGCGGAGCTGGGGATGGTGATACGCCAGGATCGTCACCATCGCGAAATAGAAGGCGATCGCCCCGGCAGCATGACCGCTCGGAAAGCTGCGTCCGTCCACCTCCAGCAATTTGTCGTGGGGCCTGGCGCGATCAAACAGCGGCTTCAACCACAGATCCACGATCGCCAGGATGCCAGCGGTGGCCATCACCAGCAGCCGCAGATCGTTCCACCAACGTTTGAACACCAGGTAAAGAAGCGCCGCCAACACCAGAAAAGCGGTGAAGTGCACCCCACTCACCTGATACACCTGCAGTAGAAACGACCCGACCGGCCCCCGCAGATGGGTGCCGAGCCAGTCGAGCACTCCCACATCCATCGCCGGCGGCTGGCGCGGATCGATCAGCCGGGACAGCCCCAGCACCGTGGCTCCACAGGCGGCGACCACCAGCCAGTCACGAGGGCGCATCCAACGATTCATCGAACTTGCAGAGCGTGAAGGGGGACCCGCCAGAGTTCCTGCTGACCGCGCTGGGAGAGCCGCTGGATCTGGTTGGGGCCGAGGGCGATCTTCTCCAGATCCCTGCGGTCGCCCAGCAGGCGCACCGAACGGGTGCGGGGCTGAAGGCCAAGCTCGGAAGCCTCAGAAACAAGTCGCTGGCGGATAGGGGTGAGATCGGAGACGAAACTGGCGGTTTCCCCGCCATAAAACAGCGTGCTGTAGCGCTTGGTGCCCACCACCCAGAGGGGTTCGTCAGGCCTGGCCTGCTCGCGGGCAGCACGGGCGAGCTGGCGCAGTGGCAACTGCCGCTCCCGATCAAGGAGCGGTGCCAGCGGGGCGATCACCAGGGCCAGGATCGCCAGAAATCCCGCCAGGTTGGGCAGCCACACCCAGCGCTGCTGCTCGGTCCGCCGCAGCAACAGCGCCATGGCCAGAGCCGCCAGTCCAAGCAATACGGCCAAGCGGATCGGCAGGCCCGAGCGGTCAAGGGCAACGGCCAGGGCGGGATGGGCTGGATCACTGGCGGCCCAACGGGGCGCGATCGCCGCGGCTGCCGCCATCAGCGCCAGCAATCCGGCATTCAGCCAACCAGAGAGGCGCAGGGGGAAGGCAGCCGGGGGGCCGAGGGGAGTGGCGACAAAACCGGTTAGAGCAGAAGAAGCGCTGGCGGGCAGAGGCCGCCACCACAGCGCCACCAGCAGTGCAGCAGCCGGCAAGGCCGGCAGGATGTAACCGGGCAACTTGGTGGCGGCGGCAGAAAAGAAGGCCACCATCAACACCAGCCAGAGCAGCAGAAACAGCGGCAGTTCCTGGGCTGGATCCGCAGCTGCCCGACGCCAGGACTCCAGCCGCCAGAAGCGCAGGGAGCCGATCGCAGCGGGCAGGAACAGGGACCAGGGCAGCAGCAGCAGCAGCAGCCAGGGCAGATAGAACCAGGGGGGACCGGGATGGTCGTAGAGCACGCTCGTGAACCGCTGCAGGTTGCTGAAGCCCAGAAAGCGGCCAACAAATTCCATGCCGCTCGCCTGCGCCGCCGCCAGGTACCAGGGCAGACAGACACCGAAGAACAGGGCGGCCATGGCCAGCAGCGGCAACGGCTGCAGCCAGAGGCGCCATTGGCGGGTGAGGGTGAGGAAGATCGCGACCACCAGGCCCGGCAGCAATAGGCCCACCGGCCCCTTGGCAAGCACGGCAATGCCGCAGAACAGGGCAAACCCGACCCGCCCCAGCGCCGCCAACCACGGCTCATGCCGATGCCGATGGGCTAGCAGAAAGCCATACAGCGCCAGGGTGATGGCACTGGCCAGAAACATATCGGTGGTTGAGGTACGGCCCCAGCCGATCCAGCCGGGGGTGGTAGCCAGCACCCCCGCCGCCAGCAGCCCCCTGCCCTGGCGGGTCAACCGCCGCTCCCCGGGCGGCGCCCAGAGCCGCACCAGGGCAAAGCTGGCCCACACCACCGCCGAGGCGGCCAGGGCAACGGGAAGGCGTGCCGCCCATTCCGAGAGGCCGAACAGACGGAAGCTGAGGGCCACCATCCAGTAGCCCCAGACCGGGTAATCAAAGAAGGTGGCGCCGTTCCACCAGGGGGTGACCCAGTCGCCACGCAGCAACATCTGGTGGCCCACCTCCACGAACAGGGCCTCGGTCTTGTCCATCAATCCGAGGGCGCCGAGGCCGCGGAAGAAGGCCAACCAGCAGATCAGGGCAAGCGCGACCGCCGTGAGCAGGTTCAGTGCCAGCGGATGGCGCTCCAGACGCTGGCTCAGCAAGGCAAGGCGCTGGGTAACCGGCCTGGGCCCACTACCGGCCCTGCGTTCGCTCACCGGGGAGTCGATCGCCATGGGGGGAGCCGAGCGGGAAGGAATGCAACTTAGGGCGACGCTGCTACAGGCTCAGGGCTGTTCCAGAGTCAGGGGCTATTCCAGACGAACTTGGAGGAGGCGGCGTAGTTCCAGACGAACACCACCACGATTCCGGCCAGCTGGGCCCAGAAGGTATCAGCGGAAACGAGGCTGTAGAAGGCGGAGGCCACCCCTACGTTCGCCAGCACCGGCAGGGAGGCGACCACCAGAAACTTGCAGAGGCCGCGCAGCAGGGCCACACCTCGCTGGCGCTGGAAACGGAAGGTGAGGGCGTTGTTGATCAAGTAGTTGGAGGTGGCGGCGGTCACCACCGCCGGGGGCAGGGCCCTCTCAAAAGTCAATCCCGCGGCCATCAGCAGCTGGTTGATCACAAGCTGCACCACCACGCCAGTGGCCCCTACCAGGGCGAAACTGATCGCCCGCCGCGGCACGCTGCGCAGCAACAGGGTGTGCAGGATCGAGACCCCGAGATCCCAGACGATCGCCAGATCCAGCTTGGAGTCTCCGGCGATGCGGGGCTGGAAACTGATCGGCACCTCCTCCACCCGCAGCCTTCCGCCACTGATGGCGAGCAGCTCATAGAGAAACTTGAAGCCGTTCACATCGACGCGACGCACGAACGGCAGGGCGGCCTCCGGGCGGAGCACGAAGAAGCCGCTCATGTAGTCGGTGAGGGTCCGATAGCGGGGAAGGCTGAAGCGGGCCACCGCATTGGCCCAGGTGGAGTTGCGTTCACGTTGATCGCTGAGGCCGTGGATCTCGGCGTCGGCATGGAAACGGCTGCCGATCACCAGATCGGTTCCCGTCGCCAGCAGATGGGCCACGGCGCGGGCCACCGTGGCGGGCTGATGCTGACCGTCACAATCCATCACCACCACCAGATCTCCGGTGGCATCGAGGATCCCCTCCTTGATGGCGCTCGAGAGGCCGGCACGACCCACCCGCCGGATCAAACGGATGGCGTCATGCCGGTGGGCCAGCTCCCGCACCACTTCAGCGGTGCCATCGGCGGAATCATCATCGACGAACAGAATTTCGAGATCGTAGAGGTTGCCCAATGGCAGCAACTCAGCCACGATCGGCGCCACGTTGTCTCGCTCGTTGTAGGTAGGCAAAACCACCGAAAGACGCAAGCCGGACGAGGAGCCGGTCGCAACGGAAGAAGCTGACAAGCGAGGTCCGGAGGAAGCTTGCCGGACCTTACTTGATGTATTCCTTGAGCACCCCGTTGCGGTTGGGATGGCGGAGCTTGCGCAATGCCTTGGCCTCAATCTGGCGGATGCGCTCCCGCGTGACATCGAAGATCTGGCCAATTTCTTCCAGAGTCTTCATACGCCCGTCATCAAGGCCGTAGCGCAGCCGCAGCACGTCCCGCTCCCTTGGGCTCAAGGTGGCGAGAACGCCTTCGAGGTCTTCGCGCAACAGGTTCTTGGCCACATCCTGTTCGGGATTCTCGATGTCAGCTTCGATGAAGTCGCCAAGACGAGAATCCTCTTCCTTGCCGATGGGTGTTTCGAGCGAGATCGGAAGCTGGGCTGATTTGGCGATGAAGCGAAGCTTCTCGATCGTCATCTCCATGCTTTCAGCGATTTCCTCCTCTGTCGGCTTCCGTCCAAATTCCTGGGAAAGGGTTTTGGTGGTCTTCTTGATCCGGGAAATAGTCTCGTAAAGGTGGACCGGCAGACGGATCGTGCGGCTCTGATCAGCGATGGCCCTGGTGATTGCCTGGCGAATCCACCAGGTGGCATAGGTAGAGAATTTATAACCCTTTTCATGATCAAACTTCTCAGCCGCGCGAATCAGGCCGAGACTGCCTTCCTGAATCAGATCCTGGAAAGAAAGTCCACGATTCATGTATTTCTTGGCAATCGAAACCACAAGCCTGAGGTTCGACTGAACCATCTTTTCCTTGGCGCGCCTTCCCAGCATCAAACGCCTGCGGAACTTGATCAAGGGCATTTCAAACAGGGCAGCCCACTCCTTGGTATCAGGGAAATGCCCCTTATCCGCCTCAAACTCGGCCGCCTTTTCCTCCAACTCCAGCAGATCCGCGATCTTCCGGGCCAGCTCGATCTCCTCATCGGGACGAAGCAGGCGGATGCGGCCGATCTCCTGGAGATAAACCCGGATCGAATCCTCGGTGTAGACCCCCTTGGGGCCCACCTTGATGCTGGCCAGCGCCTTGGCGGACTTGGCGTCCTTCTTATCCTCCTTTGCTACCAGTTCGTCGCCGATCTCCTCGGAGGAAGCCAGCAGATCATCGGCAACGGCTTCCAGATCGACCGGTTCGGTGGCCTCAGCTTCTGCCTTGTCCCCGACCTTGGCCTTCGGAGCAGCCTTGGCCTTGGGAGCAGCCTTGGCCTTGGAAGCGGGTTTCGCCTTGGGGGCTGCCTTGGCCTTGGGGGCCGCCTTGGGCTTCGCAGATTTCGTCGCTGCGGCGCCGCCCTCTTCGGCCTCCTCCACAGCAGCCTTGGCCTTGTTCGTGGGCTTGCTGCCCTCAAGGGTCACGATCTCACCGGCAGCGTTCACGGTGGCCAGGATCTCGGGAACGGCTTTGGACTTGGCGGCGACAGGACTCATGGATACGACGCGGAAGGGGTACGGGGGTGGACGGGAAGGCAGAGCCGAGACTGGGCAAAGCTGGGCCAGGATCTGGAACCGCAGACGGGGAAGCCCGGGTCGCCTCAGGCGACGGGGAGGGGCAGATCAATGCACCTGAAATCGGTCCCAGACAAGACCGGAGCGAAATAGGAAAGAAGACGCTGCAAAAAACACGGAATCAGGCAATCCAGATCTCTGGATCCGGAGTGCGTCTTGGGGTTGCGTGGAGCGGCCGAAGCCGAGACAGGGAAGTCAGGGGTGGTCGCAGACCGGATTGCCTGAGAATGATCTCGGACGTGCTCAGCGGTCTTCCCTCTGGACGGAACTCTGTCCGGTTCCGACGGCAGCCGCAGGACTGCCCAACAGATCCATCCTAGGAATTCGGTGAGACCTTTGCAAGACTGGGGCGCGGCAAGATCAACTTTCCCTCCGCTGTGAACACCCCCGCTGCGGTCCCGCCCCCCCCCTGGCTGGACGTATGGCTGGAGGCGGGGAGGGAGGGCCGCAGTTTCACCTATGGCAACCCGCAGGGACTGCTCCTGGGGGCAGGGGATCTGGTGCAGGTGCGGCTGCAGGGAAGGGCCCATGCCGGCCTCGTGCTCGGGAGCCTTGAGCGGCTGCCGGAGGCACTTGAGGGCAAGCGGATGCAGCCGATCGAAGCGGTGCTGCAGCGGGCCGGCGTTGATCCGCGCTGGCAGGCCCTGATCGATGCCGTGGCAGGAGCCTGTCACACCAGTCGCTTCCGCACCCTCAAGGCAGCGCTTCCGCCGGGATGGCTAGGCCAACGGATCCGGTCCGGCGGCCAGGGACGCCGGGTCTGGGTGGTCCACAGGACCCTTCCCCCAGCGGATGCCATGGCACCGACAACCACCGCCAGGCAGCAGCAACTGCTGGACGAACTGGAACGGAGGGGGGGGAGTTGCCTCCAGCAGGATCTGATCGGCAGCGGCGGATTCAGCCGTGGACTGATCACCAGCCTGGAAACCAGGGGCTTGGTGCGCCGGGAGAGCAGCCTCCGCTCAGGAGGGGAGTCGTTGCGGCGCAGCGACGCTGGAGCAGGGGCGCCGCAAGAGGCCGCGGCCCAGCTCACCCCTGCCCAGGCGGAAGCGGTGAAGGAGGTCCAGGAGGCCCCCCCCGGCCAGTGTCTGCTGCTCTGGGGAGTGACCGGATCCGGCAAGACCGAGGTGTACCTCCAGGCGGCCGCCCACGAACTGGCCGCAGGCCGCAGCGTGCTGCTCCTGACCCCGGAGATCGGCCTGATTCCGCAGCTTCTGGATCGTTGCCGTCGTCGCTTCGGGCGGGCGGTGCTGGAATTTCACAGCGGCCTGGGGGAAGGGGAAAGGGTGGCCACCTGGCGCCGCTGCCTGGCCGCTGCGGAGGAAGGAGTGCCCTGTCTGGCGGTCGGCACCCGCTCGGCCGTTTTTCTGCCGCTTGGGCGGCTTGGCCTGATCGTGCTCGATGAGGAACACGACGGTTCCTACAAACAGGAAAGTCCGATGCCCTGCTACCACGCCAGGGAGGTGGCCCGCCTGCGGGCGCTGCAGGAGGGGGCAAGGCTGCTGCTCGGCAGTGCCACCCCTTCGCTGGAGACCTGGCGCAGCTGCCAGGAAGCCCCGGCCGGCTCCAGCCGCACCCGGTTGCTGCCATTGCCGGAACGGATCGGCCAGCGCCCCCTGCCCCCCGTACGCCTGGTGGACATGCGGGCGGAACTGGCCGACGGCCATCGACGACTGCTGAGCCGCCCGCTGATGGAACGGCTCGCCCGTCTACCGGAGCGGGGCGAGCAGGCGGTGATCCTGGTGCCCAGGCGCGGCTATCGCTCCTTTCTCAGCTGCCGCAGCTGTGGCGAGGCGGTGCTCTGCCCCCACTGCGATGTCTCCCTCACCGTGCACCGCCAGGGGCAGGGGCGGGAATGGCTGCGCTGCCACTGGTGCGACCACCGCCAGGACATCGGTGGGCGCTGCGGCCATTGCGGCTCCACCGCCTTCAAACCCTTCGGAGCCGGCACCCAGAGAGTGGTGGAACAGCTCACCGCCGAGCTGGAGGGTCTACGGATGCTGCGCTTCGATCAGGACACCACCCGCGGCCGGGATGGACACCGGCGGCTCCTGGATCGCTTCGCGGCCGGAGAGGCCGATGTGCTGGTGGGAACCCAGATGCTGGCGAAGGGGATGGATCTGCCCCGCGTCACCCTGGCGGCGGTTCTGGCGGCGGACGGGCTGCTGCACCGTCCGGATCTGCGTTCGTCGGAACGGTGCCTGCAACTGCTGCTCCAGCTGGCGGGCCGGGCCGGCCGGGGCGAGCTCCCCGGGGAGGTGCTGGTGCAGACCTACTCCCCGGACCATCCCGTGCTGCGCCATCTGGTGGATGGGCGCTACGAACGGTTTCTGGAGGAGGAGCTGACCCTGCGTCGTCAGGGGGGGCTGGTGCCCTTCCGCCGGGCCTGCCTGCTGCGGTTGGCGGGTCCTTCCGCCAGTCTCACGGCCACCGCAGCCACCGCCCTGGTGGAGATGGTGCGACCCGCCCTGGAGGCGGCCGGCTGGCTGGTGATCGGGCCGGCCCCTGCCCCGGTGGCCCGGGTGGCCGGCAGAAGCCGCTGGCAGATCCTGCTGCATGGACCGGAGCAACCCCTGCCGCTGCCGGACGAGCGGCAATTGCGTCAGATCCTTCCCCAAACGGTTTCCCTGGCGATCGACCCCGACCCCCTGGAACTCTGAACTGCCCTCAGGCGGGCAGTTCGGGCAGACCGAAGCCCAGCCCTCGGCGCAGGGTCTGGAGCAGCAGCACCAGAGCCAGGGCCAGGGCGATAGCCAGGGCTCCGAGGCCCAAACCGCTCCAGCGCCAGCAGCGCAGTTCCAAGCGATTCATCCGACCCGGCAGCGGAGCCCAGACGATGGCCTGGCCGGCTGCGGCGGAGGCCCCGGGCTCCGTGAAGCGGGAAGCGGGATCGCGGAGAGGGGGGTCCGCCCGTTTCACCGCTGCGGGACGCAGGGGAGAGAGTTCGAGGCTGACGTCCACTCCCGGCAGCGCTGGCACGGTCGTCAGATCGAATTCCAGAAGCAACTGCTGTTGCACCCCCAGCAGCCAGTTGGTCTCCTTCCATTCCAGCCGCGGCGGCGGCAGCGGCTGATCGGCGAGGGAAGCCGCCAGTTCCAGGCTCCTCCCCAGGGCCTGGAGGGCCTCCCGGGCGGGGAGGACAGGCGTCTGCAGCCGCTGGCCCTCGGAGACTGCCCCCGAACGGAAGGGGGTGGAGCTCTGGAGGGCCGCTGCGAAGCGGCGCTGCCAGGGAGTGGTGCGGCCACTGCTGCTCTGCACCAGATGACTCACCTGCAGGCGTCCAGGCCCCTCGAACCGGACCTGACTGTGCACGTCCAGGCAGCCACCGAGCAGGGAAGCCACCAGCAGCAGCACCAACAACACCCCGGCCAGGGCGACGAAGCCGGAAGGTGTGCGTGTAGGCCCCACCGGCAGAGGTGGCGGTGGGGGCGGCCCAGGGGCCCGGCGCCGCCGCAGGGGGGTGGCCGTCCCTTCCAGCGACTGACCGATGGGTAGTTCGGGCATGGTGAGCGACCACTCACGAGGGCGCTGCAGCTCCGGAGCCTCCAGCACCATCAGCAGGTCTCGGGCCTGGGCTCGAAGGTCAGGATCCACGCAGCTCCGCAGACTGCGGCAGCAGTCGGCGGCACGATCGGTGTGGCCCTGGCCCATCAGGGCGGTGGCCATCAGCAGCCGCATCCCGGCCCCGATGGCGGAAGCGGGAGCATGCTCCGGGAGCAGGGGCTCCAGAAGACGCAGAACCTTGCCGTACTCCCCACGCTCAAGCAGGGTGCGGGCCTGCGCCAACGGATCCAGCGCCATGGCCTTCAGGGCTGAAGGCGGGTCGGGCTGCCCACCACCATCGTGCCGATCCCGGCGTTGGTGAACACCTCCAGCAGCAGGGAATGGGGCACCCGCCCATCCACGATGTGGGCGGCCTTCACCCCCTGGGCCAGGGCCCGGATGCAACATTCGGTCTTGGGGGTCATGCCCCCTTCCACCACCCCGTCGGTGATCAGCTGGCGCGCCTGGGCCAGGGTGAGCTGGCGGATCAGGGAAGCGGGATCGTGGCGGTCGCGGAGGATGCCGGGGGTATCGGTGAGCAGGATCAGTTTCTCCGCCTGCAGCGCAGCGGCGAGCTCCCCGGCCACCGTGTCTGCGTTGATGTTGTGGGCCTGGCCCTCGGCATTGGGGGCCACGCTGGAGATCACCGGGATGTAGCCGTTCTCCAGCAGGGGCGAAAGCACTGAGGGGTCGACGCTGGCCACATCCCCGACCAGGCCGTGGGACCCATCACCCCAGGTGCGGGCCTGCACAAGCCCCCCATCGCTGCCGGCCAGACCGACGGCACGACCACCGACGCGATTCAGCCCATTGACGATCTGCTTGTTGACCCGTCCCACCAGCACCATCTCGACCACGTCCATGGTGGCGGCATCCGTGATCCGGAGACCGTCCTGGAAGCGGGGCTGAATCTCCAGTCGACTCAACCACTGGTTGATCTCAGGACCGCCGCCATGCACCACCACCGGCTGCACGCCCACGCACGCCAGCAGGGCCAGATCCCTGAACACCGCCTCCCGCAGCTCCTCCTTGACCATCGCGGCGCCGCCGTACTTCACCACCACCCTGCGGCCGGTGAAACGCTGGATGTAAGGCAGGGCCTCGCTCAGCACCGAAACGCGCTGGCTGTCCTTTTCGCTGACGAGCTGATCGTTCTCGGGATCGTGGAAAGGAGAGGGAAGACTCAAGGCAGGACGGGGGTGGGTAGGGACTCGGCAGGCAGCAGGGTCAGCTTCACCTGGCCGGGGGCGAACTGGCTCAGCTCGGCTCGCAGACCCGGACCAAAGAAGCGACCGAGTCGGTCCTGGCGCTGCTTCCACTTCTCGAACGGCACTCCATTACAGACAAAACGCAGGTCCAGGCCATAGCCCCCGTCGCAATCCAGTTCCTCGATCGACTGCAGCTGGGGAGGCTGATCTTCATCCCAGAGCTTGAGCGCCTCGAGCGAGCTCTCCAGATGGGCCTTCTGGCCATAGCGCCAACGGGTGACATCAGCCAGCAACTTGCTCAGCGGTTCATTCCTGGGGTCCTGCCGCAGTTGCTGGAGCTGGGCCTTGGGGGTGACCCGCACGGCAGGGGGCAGCTCCGATGATTTGAGGGCCAGACCTCCCAGCAGGATCGGAATGCCGTAGAAGATGGTGGGCAGACTGAGGTTGGCGTTATCGCCGAGGTAGGCGATCGAGCCGATCACCGTGAGCACGGCACCGGCGATGGTCACCAGGCTGCCTGGGGAAATGAGCGCTTGCATTTCGCCATCTTCCTGCAACACGGGCCAGGATGGAATGGTTTCGCTGCCGAGCCGATGCCCATCGATCCGATCGTCGGGGAGGGACCCAGCACTCCAGAGCTGCTGGAACAACTGCAGCAGGACCGGCTGTGGCTGCTGCGTCAGCTGGATGACGGTCGCTGGCCGGAGTGGCGCCTCGATCTGGCTGCCCTGGAGCGGGAACTGGGGCAGTTGCTCGACCAGGCCCAGGAGGAGCTGGGGAGCCCCTGAGCGCCCCAGCGGAAGCTCAGAACGGAATGTCGTCTTCAGCTTCGTCCATTTCCTCCGGCACCAGGGGTGATGTGTTCCACACGGGAGCCGCCGGAGCCTGAGCAGGCGCCGGAGCCTGAGCCGGAGCAGCGGAAGCAGGGGCGGAGCGCCGCACCACCGCTGGGCGGGCCTGGCCCCCACGGTCAGGAACGTTGTCGCTGATCGGCGCCGCCGAAGCAGGCGGGAAGGCCTCGCCATCCCTGCCCTGGCTGGCGACGGAACCGGAGGGAAGAGGATGGAGCCGACTGAGGGTGAATTCCGCCCTCTTCTCCTTGAGCCCATCCTGGCGGGTGAGGGTATTGATCCGCAGCCTTCCCTCCAGCACGAGGCGCTGGCCCACCACCACGCGGTTCTGGAGATCCTGGGCCAGGTTGCCCCAGCCCACCACCTTCAGCTGGCCCGGGGGATCATCCGGGCGAAGGCCATCAATGCGCACGGTCATCTCCGCCCGCGGGGTCTGGTTGTCCTGGGTGTAGCGAACCTGAGGAGCTTCCAGCACCTCCACCTCGAGCAAGCAGTGATTCACACCCCGACCATCGGATTGGACAATTCATCCTGATGCACCAGCCCTCCCCCGACCAGGCCCGCCGCCTCTGGCTGCTGAGCGGCACCGGCGAGGGGCCGCCCCTGGCTGCGCAGCTGCTTGCCCTGGGCTGGCGGCTGCGGGTGAGCGTGGTCACCCCGGCCGCAGCGCTGGCCTACCGGCCGCACCCGCACCTGGAGGTCCGCTGGGGAGCCCTGCATGGGGTGCAGGACATCCTGGCGATGCTGCGCAGCGATTCAGGCCCGGCTGCCGGTCCTGCCTTCCGCTGGGTGGTGGATGCCACCCATCCCTTTGCCACCGAGATCAGCCACAACCTGAGCGCGGCCTGCGGACAGGCCGGCCAGCCACTTCTGCGGCTGCAGCGGCCTGCTGTGCTGCCGGACGCCGGAGCACTGCAGACGGAGCACCTGCGCGAGCTGCCGGAACTGGCCCAACGGGTGGACCGGGGGGAAAGACTGCTTCTGGCCATCGGTGCCCGCCGCCTTGCCGAAGCCGTTGGCCACAGCCAGCAGGCCCTTCACCATGCCCGTGTCCTTCCCCAGGCGGCAGCCCTGCGCCTGGCCATGGCCGCCGGGCTGCCGGCCGAACGGGTGGCCTGTCTGCGGCCCACGGTCGAGGGCCGCATCGAGAGCGGTCTGTGCCGCCACTGGGGAATCGAAACGGTCTGCTGCCGTCAGTCGGGCGGGGTGGGAGAAGCCATGTGGCAACAGGTGTGCTCCGATCTGGGCCTGAGGCTGCTGCTGCTGGTGCGGCCGGCGGAGCCGGCCGGAGTTGCCTGTCTGCCCCTGCCGGAGCTGCTCGTCAGCCTGGGAAGACCACCGGCTTGAGGTGCCGGGTCACCAAGGCGGGGAGGGAGGCCTGGGGCCGGGGCCCCAGCTGGGTGACCACCTGGCCGGCGCACAGGGAGCCGAGCTGTCCGCATCGCTCAAGGCTTTCGCTGCGGGTGTAACCGTGGAGGAAGCCGGCCGCATAGAGATCTCCGGCACCGGTGGTATCCACCAGCTCACCGAGGCGATAAGGCGGAATCTCCCAGCTGTCGTTGCCGCTGAGCACCACGGAACCCTTTTCGCTGCGGGTGAGGGCCGCAACACGGCAACGGCCCCGCACCTGGTCGGTCGCCTGCTCGAAGTTTGCGGCCTTGTAGAGCGCCGTGATTTCCATCTCGTTGGCGAACAGCAGATCCACGTGGTGATCCACCAGCTCCAAGAAGCTCTCGCGATGGCGATCCACGCAGAAGGCATCGGAGAGGGAGAGGGCCACTTCACCACCGCTGGCACGGGTGGCTTCGGCGGCGGCCAGAAACGCTCTCTTGGCCTCCTCGCTGTCCCAGAGATAGCCCTCGAGATACAGAACCCTGGCCTGACGCACCATCTCCAGGTCGAGGTCTTCGGGATCGAGGCCCACCGAGGCTCCCAGATAGGTGCACATCGTGCGCTGGGCATCGGGGGTAACCAGGATCAGGCAGCGGGCCGTGGAGGGCCCTGACCGGGCGGGTGGGGTGTCGAAACGGGCCCCCACAGAGCGGATGTCGTGGGAGAAGATTTCACCCAGCTGATCATCCCGCACGCGGCCGATGAAGCCTGCCCTCCCCCCGAGCTGGGCAATGCCGGCCAGGGTATTGGCCGCCGAACCGCCGGAGGTTTCCAGCCCAGGCCCAACGCTGGCGTAAAGGCGTTCCGCCTGGGCTTCATCGAGGAGGGCCATGGTGCCCTTGGTCAGGCCGTGATCGTCGAGGAAACGGTCATCGACCTGCACCAGCACATCGACGATGGCGTTGCCGATGCCAACCACGTCGAGGGCTTGGGGGGCATCAGCAGGCATGGAGAAGGAAGCGATGGAAAGGGCCTGGAACGGCAGACGAAGGCTGGAGCAGGATTCAGACGCTCAGCAGAGCCCGCTTCGGACCATGGATGGGGTCCTCCACAACGATCGTCTGATCGCGCTGGGCACCGAGGGAGACGATCGCGATCGGCACTTCCATCAGTTCGGCCAGGAAGCGCAGATAGGACATGGCGGTGGGCGGCAGGTCGTCCAGGCTGCGGCAGGCGGCGGTGGAGCACTGCCAGCCCGGCAGGGTCACGAAGATCGGCTGACAGCGGGCGAAGTCCTCGGAACTGCTGGGGAAGTGCTCGATGCGCTGCCCATCGAGCTCATAGGCCACACAGACCTGAATCTCGTCGAGCTCGTCGAGCACATCCAGCTTGGTGATCGCCAGGCAATCAAGACCATTCACCTCAACGGCATAACGGCCGATCACCCCGTCGAACCAGCCGCAACGGCGGCGACGGCCGGTGGTGGTTCCGAACTCCCCGCCCCGGTCGCAGAGGTGGTCGTTGAGGCTGCCTTCGAGTTCGGTGGGGAAGGGGCCTTCTCCCACCCGGGTGGTGTAGGCCTTGGCCACACCGATCACCCGGTCGATCAGGGTGGGACCGACGCCGGCACCGATGCAGGCTCCGCCGGAAACCGGATTGGAGGAGGTGACGTAGGGATAGGTGCCGTGGTCGAGATCGAGCAGGGTGCCCTGGGCCCCCTCGAACAGGATGTTCTTGCGGGCCCTGGCCGCCTGATGGATGGCGCGGGTGCAATCCACCACATGGGGGGCCAGGCGCTGACCGTAGACGGCGTATTCCTCGATCACCGCTTCCGGATCGAGGGGATCCAGCCCATACACCTTCTGGAGCAGATCGTTCTTCTCGGCCATGGGACCGAGCAGGCGATCCCGAAGCCGTTCCACATCCAGCAGATCGATCACCCGGATGCCGTTGCGCTCCGATTTATCGGCATAGGTGGGGCCGATCCCCCGGCCGGTGGTACCAATGCGACGGTCGCCCCGGCGCTGCTCCATCGCCTGATCCAGCAGGCGGTGGTAGGGCATGGTCACATGGGCCGAGGAGGCCAGCTTCAGGCCGGAAACATCGATTCCGAAATCAAGCAGGGTGTCGATCTCGCCCAGCATCACCTTCGGATCCACCACGGTGCCGGAACCGATCAGGCAGATGGTGTCGGGATAGAGGATTCCGGAAGGGATGAGGTGCAGCTTGAGCACACGGTCGCCGACAACGATCGTGTGCCCGGCATTGACACCGCCCTGGTAGCGAACGACGACGTCAGCGGAACGGCTGAGAAGGTCGGTGATCTTGCCCTTCCCTTCGTCGCCCCACTGTGCACCGATGACGACAACGTTGGCCAAGGACATGGCGGCCCGGAGCCGCTACAAAGCACAATCAGAGAGCCTCTCAGACGAAGGGTCAGTTCGTCAAAGAACTCACCCTTCGCCTGCGGGGGGACTAAGGCTCAGGCGCCCCGCACCACGTTGGTCTCGGCCTTCTTGAGCTCCTTCTCCAGCCTGTTGCGCAGTGCCTCGGGGAGGGGGCGGTTGGCATAACCGGCGTAGTGCCCGGCCAGGGAATTGAGGGCGGTCTGCATCGTGGTGAACGAGCCCAGGCCGTTCACGTCGTTGCGGGGGCGATAGCGGGAGACGTAGTCGTTGATCAGCGCCCGGGCATCGGTCTCGGCCTGGGGGCGGGCCGGGTCTTCCTGGGCCAGAGAGATGGTCTCCAGCAGACGCTGGGCCACATTGACGGTGTCATCGACGTAGTTGCCGGTGAGGCCGTTGGCGGAACCGCTGCAGCCGCCCAGAACCAGCACGAGGCAGAGGCCGAGCGCCACGGCGGAGGAGGCCAGGCGCTGCCTCAGCCAATGGTCCGCCCAGGCGGAGATCCGACGCAGAAGGGCGGCCATGACACAGATCGCAGGTGAAGCGATCCTAGGAGGGGCCCAGGGATGTCTCTCCAGAACCACGGCGCTGGACGGGAATCGTTGCCTCTAGCTGCTCGAGAGCCTCCTCCCAGCCCAGGTCCTGCTTGCCACCACCACGCCGTTCCACCAGCTCCACCCTGCCCTCGGCGGCGCCGCGGCCCACCACGATCCGCCAGGGGATCCCGATCAGGTCGGCATCCTTGAACTTCACACCCGCCCGCTCGGCCCGGTCATCGAACAACACCTCGATGCCTGCCGCCTCCAGACGGGCGTAGAGCTTTTCAGCCAGGGCGAGCTGGTCTGGCTCCTGCACGTTGGCGGCCACCAGGATCACCTCAAACGGGGCGATGGGCAGGGGCCAGCAGATGCCGTTGCCATCGTGGTGCTGTTCGACGGCGGCCTGGGCAAGCCTGGAGACACCGATGCCGTAACAGCCCATCCAGAGGGCTTCCTCCACCCCTTCGACATTGGTAAAGCGGGCCTCGAGGGCTTCCGAATACTTACGCCCCAGCTGGAAGATGTGGCCCACTTCGATACCCCGGGCGGCCTCCAGCCGCTGCTCTGGGTCATGGAGGCAGCGGTCCCCTGGCTGGGCGGCCCGCAGATCCACCGCTTCCGGCACCGCACAGAGCTCATCCCAGCGGGCCCCCACCAGATGGTGATCAACCCGGTTGGCCCCGCACACGAAGCCGTCCAGCTCGACGGCGGTGGCATCTGCCAGCCGCAGGAAGCGGGGGGTCCAGCTGCGGGCACCGCTCAGCACCCGATCCTCCAGATGGGGACCCACATAGCCGAACGGCAGGGGATCGAGACCTTCGGCCTCCAGTTGTTCCGGGCGAAGGGGAGCCAGCTCGAGCAGGGCTCCTGCCTCGCCGCAGCGGGCCGCCACTGCATTGGCCAACTTGACGTCGTTGAGCTGCTGGTCCCCACGCAGGCAGACGAGCAGCGGCTGGGGAAGACCCACAGCGAACCGTGCCAGCAACAACAGCACCTTCACGGTCTGGCTGGGATCAAAACCATGGGCACCACAGAGCTCCTCAATCCCGGTGAGACCGGGGGTGGCCAGCTCGACCTGGCCCGACACCTCCAGAGGCACGGCCGGGTCCGCAAGGGAGACGGCCCGCTCCTGGTTGGCGGCATAGCCCCCATCGGGGCTGGCCAGGATCAGGTCCTCGCCGGCTTCGGCGGTGACCATGAATTCCTGACTGGCGGAACCGCCGATCGCGCCGCTGTCGGCCTCGACGGCCACCGCCCTCAGCCCACAGCGCTCGAAGATGCGGCGGTAGGCCCCATCCATCGCCGCGTAGGTGGTGCGGAGGGAGTCTTCGTCGGCATGAAAGGAATAGGCATCCTTCATGATGAATTCTCTGCCCCGCATCAGGCCGAAACGGGGGCGGATCTCATCGCGGAATTTCGTCTGGATCTGATACAGACAGACGGGCAACTGGCGATAGGAGCGCAGCAGATCGGCGGCCAGGGCCGTGATCACCTCCTCATGGGTGGGCCCCAGGCCCATGGATCGGCCCTGGCGATCCACCAGATGGAACATGATTCCCTCGCCGGCGGTGTAGCCGGCCCAGCGGCCACTGCGTTCCCAGAGATCGGCGGGCTGCAGCTGGGGTAGCAGGGTTTCCAGGGAGCCCACGCCATTCATCTCCTCGCGCACGATCGCGGAGATCTTCTGCAGAACGCGCCACAACAACGGCAGATAGGCGTAGATGCCGGAGGAGATCCTGCGGATGTAACCGGCCCGAAGCAGCAGCTTGTGGGAGGGAATCTCCGCTTCGGCCGGGTCGTCCCGCAGCGTCACCAGCATCAGGCGGGAGACGCGCATGGCGCAGTGAGGGCAAGGGGCTGGACGCTATCACCCACGCTTATCTGGCCCAGCCAGATGGTGATCTGCGACCTCTGAAAACTTCTGCTAACGTCCGGGGCCACTTCCAACCTGTCCAACGGTCGTCTCATGGTTGCTCTCCCAGGTCCGATCCAGGGTCCGATCGGCCAGACAGGCGGAGAGGGCGGTTCGGCGGAATCCGGCACAGGGGCGGACGAGACCCTGATCAGCATCGAGGACGTTCAGAAGGCCCTGAATCGATCCAGGGCCTCGGTGTATCGCTACACCAACACCGACCCCAGGAATCTCAACCCACCCTTCAATCCCCGCAAACTCAACCCGGAATACCGCAGCGACCAGAAGGAGCCCCTGCTGTTCCATCCCAACGAAGTGGCCCGCTTCGCCAGGGATGTGCTGCGGATCAAGGAGGTCACGGTGGAGGTGCTCAATTCGCCGTCCACGGCCACCCAGCAGCTGCTCAGCTCGATTCTCGAGGAACTGCGGGGGATCCGCCAGCGACTGGACAACCTGGACGGTCTGCCCGCCGATCTCAATGCCCATCGCAAGACCCACGCCCAGTCCAGACCGGCGGCCTGATCAGCGGCTCCGGGAAACCGCACCTGCCGTTACCAGGAAAAAGTGACAGACTGAAGAAATACAGCGTTGCGGATTCGCACTCAGCGATCCGGCTCGATCCTGTGGTCCGGAACTCCCGGGCCACTTCTGCATGGACCAGGTCTTAACCACCCGTTCTGCTCCCTTCGCCGCTGGCGACTGGCAGGAGCAGTTCGCCACTGACGATCCACCGAGTGATCCCGGGGAGGACCCCTACAGTCCGAGGCCAGGTATCTCTCTGCCCCCCGGTTCTCCTGAAGCCGGGGACTCGCTGGATCTCGATCAGCCCCTCGGCCTGTTGGGTGGTGCCGCCATCGGCCTGCTGTCCCTGCTGGTGCCGTTGATGAGCGTGATGACCGATCGAATGGTGATCGGGCCACCGCCAGCGGCCTCCCCCTCCCTGAGCACCCTCAAACCCGATGGATCTCAGTCGCCTGCCGCCCTCGCCGTCCCCTGGGCTGGTGAATCTCGTGGTGGAAATCCCGGCAGGCAGCAGCAATAAGTACGAATACTGCTCCCAGGCGGGTTTCATGCGACTGGACCGGGTGCTGCCCTCCTCGGTCCGCTACCCCTTCGATTACGGCTTCGTCCCCAACACCCTGGCCGAGGATGGTGCTCCCCTCGACGCCATGGTGATCATGGAGGAACCCACCTTCGCGGGTTGCCTGCTCACCGCCCGACCGATCGGCATCCTGGACATGGAAGACAGCGGTGCCCATGACGGCAAGCTGCTTTGCGTACCGGTCGCCGACCCTCGCAAGCAGGAAATCCTCAGCATCCGTCAGATCGCCCCCAACCAGCTGGAGGACGTGGCCGAATTCTTCCGCACGTACAAAAGTCGGGAAGGCAGAGTGACCACCATCCACGGCTGGCTGGATGCGGAGGCGGTACCCGCCCTGCTTGAGCGCTGCGTGGCCGCAGCGAACATCGCTGGACCAAGCCCTAGGCCAGGCGCTGCAGCAAAAATCCCTCGAAATCCAGGGCCTTGAACACCGGGGCAGGATCCCCGAAGCCTGCGGCATTCACCAGGGCCCCGAGCCTGGCGGTGCCGATCGGATGCAGGGCCTGGCCGAGGGCACCGAGCTGCTCCGGGGCAGCCGTCAGACCACTGGCCCGCTGGAAACCGAGCCAGGCCGCATCGATCTGGGCCTGCAGGGCCGACCGCTCCGGACGCATCAGATCCACCAGCACCAGCTGGCCGCCGGGCCTGAGGCTGCGGGCAAGGGCGGAGAGAAAGGCCAGTTTGGTGCCGTCATCCGGAAGCGACTGAAGCACCAGCACCGAGAGCGCCCCATCGAACTCCGCCTCGGCCCCGAGATCCTCGGCGGTGGATTGGCGCCAGGCCACGGCCTGCCCCCCCGGCTCCCGCTGCTCCAACCGGGCACGAGCCTCGTCCAGCATGGCAGCAGAGGGATCGATCGCGGTGAGTTGCCAGTCGGATCGCTGGGCCCTGGCCTCCAGCAATTCGGCCCCGGTGCCACATCCGGCCACAAGCACGGAGCTGCCGGGCCGGGAAGCCTGGGGGGAGGCCGCCAACAGGGCCACCGCCAGCCGCGCCAGGCTGGCATAGCCGGGCAGAAGCTGCTGAATGACCAGGTCGTAGGAGGGTTCCGGAGAGAGCTCCGGCGTTCCGCCGCCAGCGTCGATCACAGGGGGTCTGTCGTCTGCGGTCACGCTAGGAGTCAGAAACTCCATTGCATCCGGCACGGAGATCGCGGAAAGGAGCGGCACGTGCCCTAAGTTGGGCGGCGCCTACACCCCCGAATCGACCGTGCCCACCATTCGTTTCGAACAGGAAGGCCAGCAGGTGGGCTGCATCGAAGGGGCCAACCTCCGCAAGGCAGCTCTCGATGCGGGCATCAACCCCTACAAGGGCCTGAACAACCTCAACAACTGCGGGGGCGTCGGCCAGTGCGGCACCTGTGTTGTGGAAGTTGTGGAAGGTGCCCGGAACCTCTCCCCCCGCAGTGACGTCGAGGAGGTCTATCTGGCCGACCGTCCCGCCAACTACCGACTCAGCTGCCGCACCAGCGTCAACGGCGATGTGACCATCCGCACCCGCCCCGATGGTGGCGTGGGTAAGGGCTCCAACAGCCTGGTGGGCGCGCTCAAGTCCCTGATCGGCCGCGGCTGAGCCCGATGGCGGGTTCCCTGCCCCTGGTTTTCAGCTATCCCACCTGTAGTACCTGCCGCAAGGCTCTGCAGTGGTTGAAGGAGAGGGAGATCGAGGTGGAAGTGGTGGACATCACCCTCCGGCCTCCCTCCCCCGAGCAACTGCAGCAGGGGCTTCAACTGCTCGGCAGATCCCGACTGTTCAACACCAGTGGGCAGAGCTACCGGGCCCTGGGGTCGGCCACCGTCAAGGCCATGTCCGACGAGCAGGCCCTGGCGGCCCTCGCCGCCGATGGCAAGCTGATCAAGCGACCCTTTCTCGTCACAGCGTCAGGGAATGTCACCACCGGCTTCAAGGCGGAGGAGTGGGAGAGCCTTCTGGCCTGACCCCCTTGGCCATCAACTGATCCAGTTCGTCGATCAGACCCTCGATGCCTGCCCGGCTGATCTGGCTGACGTAATTGGCCTTGAACTCCTCGAGGAACGCACACAGGAGAGCCTGGGAGCGTTCCAGCACCGGCCCCTGCTCTAGGGCGCTGGCCAGCTCCTCCCAGAAGCGATCCACGAAGCGCTGCAGCAGCTCCATCTGCTGATCGTCCCTGCGCCCCAGCCGCTCTCCGGTGCTGCGGGTGAGATCCAGCAGGCTTTCCACCACCCCCACGGCCAGCTGGCGGCTCAGATCCTTCTCCACCTGAAGCAGAGGCTGCAACCGACGCAGAGGGGGCGGCACCACTGTGCTCTGGAGACTCTGCTGCAGGGCATGGCCGAGCACTCCCTGCAATTCCGGCGCCAGTCGGGGGATCACCCGAGCCAGCAGTAACGGAGCCCAGATCCTCAGCAGCTGCACCAACTCCTGCTCATCGTTGTGGATCACCATCTGGTGACTGCGCAGCGAGCGGATCCGGGCCGGCCAGCGACGGGAACGGATCAGCTGCTGCAAGCCATCGATCAGCTGCAGGGCGAGCACCTCGAACAGCTCCACCGCCAGGAGCGCCACCACCGCCCGGCTGACCACGGCCCGCAGGGGCTCGATGTTGATCAGGCGGCTGGCCTGGAGCCGTGCCAGTACGGGAACCACCCGCAACCAACGCCAGAAGGGCAGGAGCAGCGGCAGATCGATCCAACGACGCAACAGGGCATCCCGCCAGCTCATGCCGGGCAGGCGGCGCCGCAGCCGGTAGGCCCGCAGCAGGATGTCGAAGCAGAAGACGCTCTGGAACAGCAGCAGGTCGTAGCGCCAGAAATGGTCGGTGGGCCGACCATTGCCATCGATCGTTCGGTAGTAGCTGGTGGACACCAGCGGCAGCACCTGGCCGTTCCAGAACTCGCGTTCCCCTACCCACGGATGGGTGCCCAGCCACTGGGGACTGAGCAGCAACTGGGCCGCATCGCGGGCCGAATCCCGATCGGCCCGCTGGCGCAGGCGGCCCTTGATCCGCTCCATCGTGCCGGGGGCATTGGCAGCCAGAAACGGATTGCTGTCGAACAGCCGCAGGGTCTCTTCCGACTGCAGGGCCAGCAGGCGACGTTGATCGGTGCTCAGCCCGGAGCCGCCGGACCCGGCCAGCAGCGCCTTGTCAAGGCGCTGAAAGGAGCGGAGGTAGGCACTGGTTTCGCGATGGGGTTCGATCCCCTTGATCGGATCGACCCAGGGGGTGATGTCCGGGAGGAAGGTCAACGGCACCGCCAGGGGCACCGAAGGAATCGGATGGAGCCGTCGCTGCAGCCAGAAGGTGCGGAGAGGGACGTAGGTGAGATCGAAGCCGACCCACACAAGATTGAATGCCGCCCAGAACGCCACAAAGCGGTCCCAGCGCCGACCCGCCCTACTCCCCGTTGCGGTCGGTCTCTCGTGCCAGCGGGGACGCGCCATGCTGGAACCACGGAAGGTGCCTGCCTAATCTGCCTCCCATCGATACCCCCTGTCGCACAACCGCCTTGAGTCCATCGGATCCCCACGTCGACAACCGCCCCAGCGATGGTGCCGTTGAGCGTTCCGCCAACCACCGGACCCCCCGGGCAGAAATCGAAGCGGAGAGCCCCTGGGCCTTCTGGCGCAGCGTATTGATCACCCTGGCCGTGGCCCTCGCCATCCGCCAGTACCTACTTGAGGCCCGCTACATCCCTTCGGGTTCGATGCTGCCCGGCCTCCAGATCCAGGACCGGCTCCTGGTGGAGAAACTCAGCTATCGCAACCGCCCGCCCCGTCGTGGGGAGATCGTGGTGTTCCATGCCCCCCATCATTTCGATCCGGCCCTGGTGAGTCAGGGGGAACCCGGACCGATCCGCTGTCTGCTGGTCAACCTGCCCCTGATCGGAGCCCTACCGGGGATCCAGCATCCCGCCTGTGATGCCTACATCAAGCGGGTGATCGGCATCGCCGGCGATCGGGTGAGTGTGGACCCGGTCGGCAGGGTGAAGATCGATGGCCGCCCTCTGGCCGAGCCATATGTGCAGACCCCCTGCCCGGTGGATGACCAGGGGGTCGGGCCCTGCCGTCCCCTGAACGTGGTGGTGCCCCCCGGCCATGTGCTCGTGCTGGGGGATAACCGCGCCAACAGCTGGGACAGCCGCTTCTGGCCGAGTGGCCCCTTCCTGCCGCAGCGGGAAATCATCGGCCGGGCCTTCTGGAGATTCTTTCCGCTCAATGCGATGGGGCCTATCGGAGTGCCCAGTCCTTCGGATCGCTGAGGCCACTGGCCACCACTCCCCCTCTGACCCTGAGGCTTGGATAGGGCTGGTTGGCCGCCAGGGAGAGGCGGCTCGTCCCGTCCCATTGCCAGGGATGGTCGGGGTCAAACAGGATCCAGCGACGGCAGCCCGGCTCCAGGGTCGGTTCCGGAACCCCTAGCAACCGAGCCGGTCCCCAGCAGAGCCGTTGCCAGAGAAGCTGAGGGCTCCAGCCGCGGCCTCCCACCAGGGCCTGCCAGAGCAGGGGGAGCACCAGCCCATGGCCAGCCAGACCG
The DNA here is from genome assembly GCA_040399125.1 of Cyanobium sp. Classification (GTDB taxonomy): domain Bacteria; phylum Cyanobacteriota; class Cyanobacteriia; order PCC-6307; family Cyanobiaceae; genus Cyanobium. The sequence continues at coordinate 28,489 of JBBASR010000015.1, forward strand.
GCACGCCGCTGATCGAGAGGCAACAGCTGCTCTTCAGGATCGAGGGGCAGGTGATGCACCGCCACCGCGGCGATCAATCCCTCCTCCAGGGCGGTGAGGAGGTCTTGCCGATCCTGCGGCCCCCCCAGGGACGGCACCACCCGCCAGCCCTCCGCCAGGGGATCGAGGTTGCCGCTGTCCGCCAGCAGATGCCACCAACAGACGGTGGCCGGCGGCTGGAAGGGGGCGCCGCGCAGCTGGGCTACGGCCTCCGAGGTGGAGAGATTCATCAGCCGCAATGGCGCCTGGGGCAGGGCCGCCGCCAGGGCCAGGAGCGCTTGCAGGGGCACACTCTCGCTCACCGCCGGATCGGGCGGCCAACCAGCCCGCAGGGCCTCCACCCGTTCGCGCACGAAGCCCTGCTGGCTGAGGCTGGCGTCCCGGGGGGGGACGAGCACGGGTCGATCGTCCATTTCCGCCAGCCGCAGACCCCGCTCCAGCAGGGCAAGCGGTGGCAGCGCATCACCGCAGGCCAGGCCGATCGCGCCGCTGGTCAGCTGGTCGCCGTGGGGAGCCAGATCCCGATCCTCCCCGTCCAGACTGAAGCTGCCCCAGAGCAGGAGCTGCAGGGGGGCTGGCCACTCCAGCCGGAGGCGCTCGGGCCGATCCCGCCAACTGCGGGCCCACGGCAGCAGGGCCACCGTGCCGTAGCCCCCCTGGGCCGCGGCCGCGGCGAGGGAAGCGAGGGTTTCGGCAGTGCCCTGGAGCGGATCCTCCAGCACGCTGTGGGGATCGACCAGGGCCGGGGCCAGCCACAGATGGCCGGCCTGCCGCTCCAGGCAATCCTGCCCCGCCAGGCCATCACCCAGGGCGCGAATCACCCCGTCCTCCACCAGGACATCACAGCAGCGGGGGAGGCGCTGAGGATGGTCGAGCAACTGGACCTGGCGGAGCAGCAAACGCGTTGCCATGGGGTTCCGGGCCGAAGCCTGCAGGGCTGGGAAAAGGGCTCAGAGGGCCCCGGCGGCGGTGCGATCGAGCACGCCCCCAAGATGGCTCGTGAGGTTCATGCAGGCCACCACCGCGACCCCATCGGCACCGTGGGGGTAATCGATCGCCGTGACCCCGCCATTGCCCTGCTTCACGGCCCAGATGTCCTTGGGGAGGAGCCCGAGCAGCGCGCAGAGGATGGTCTTGTTGACGGCATCGTGGGCCACCACCAGGGCGGTCTCGTCAGGCTCAAGGCTGCTGGCGATGGTCTGCCAGGTGGCCAGGGAACGGTCCCAGACCTGCTGGATGTTCTCCCCTTCCGGCATCTGCACCGTGTGCGGGGTCCGCTTCCAGTCGGCCAGCAACTGGGGCCAGCCCTCAGCGATCTCGCTCTCCAGCCTTCCCTCCCAGAGCCCATGGCCGATCTCGAGCAGACCATTGGTGGTCACCAGCGGCACGCCTGGATGGGCGGCCAGGATCGCCTCCGCCGTCTGACGAGGCCGGGCCATGGCACTGGTGTAGGCCCGCTGCAACGGCAGCTCGGAAAGGAAGGTCCGGGCAGCCTCAGCCTGGGCCCTGCCATTGGCATTGAGGGGGATATCGATCTGGCCCTGGAAGCGTCCCTGACGGTTCCAGTCGGTTTCGCCATGGCGCACCAGCAGCATGCGGGCGCCCTTGCCCCGGGGTGGCAGAGGGGTGCCGAGATGGGAGGTGCCGTTGAGCGATTCGATCTGCACCTCCAGGGGGGCACCGGCCGGCTGGACCAGGTTGAGCACGGAGACGGAAGCGTTGTCGAGGCGCAACCTCCGGAAGCCGGTGGCAGGCAGGCCCAGCAACCGCAGCAGCAGACAGCGCAGGATCGCGTTGTGGGCCACCACCAGCACGGTCTCAGTCCCTTGGGTGGGGGAGGCCGGCGCCAGGCTGGAGCCATGGCCCTCCAGCAGGCGCAGGACGAACCGATCCGCCTGCTCCATCAGCTCGGGCAGAGGCCGGAAAGGTGTGCCGTCCGCCCGCCTGAGCTCCAGCGTCTCCGGACATTCCCGCCAGCGTCGCTCGCCCTCGGGATCGTGGTTGGCGAGCTCACGGCGAAGCAGGCCACTCCAGGGCTCGAGATCAATTTCCAGCAGGTCGTCATCGAGCAGGGGCTCCAGCCCCTGGCCCTGGGCCTGCAGCAGGGTCAGGGCCGTATCGCGGGCGCGGCTGAGCGGTGAGCTGTAGGCCGCCGCGACCGCCACACCAGCGAGAGCCTCCCCCGTAAGCCTGGCCTGGGTCGTCCCCTCCGGGGTGAGGGTGGAGAGATCGTTTCGGCCCTGGATGCGGTGTTCGAGATTGAAGCTGCTCAGGCCGTGGCGGACCAGGACGATGCGAAGGGGCACAGGCCTTGCGCCGCAGGGGAGTCCATCGTATGGGAGCACCCTCTCCCACAGAAATCGGCGGACGACTCCTGATCGGCGCAGCAGAATCGGAGCAGTTCCCGTTGGTTCCCAGGCTTGATCGCGCCTCCTTCCCCACCGAACCCTTCCTCACCGCCCTCCTCTGCGCTCCCCCCCGGGCCCGCCACCCCGCCTTCTCCGGGTTGGAAGGTGGCCTTGGCGGCGATCTGCCTACTGCTGAGCGCCCTGCTCTGGCTGGATGGCCTTGTGGGGAGCGTGGATCGTCCCTCGGTGAATCACTCGCTCAACATCCGTCAGCTGGAGCTGGCGGCCATGGCAGCCGATGGCGTGCCGTTGCCGATGCGCGCTCCCCTGTTCGGAGAGCATCCACGCCAGTCCCTGGCGGAGGAACTGGAGAACGACATCAAAGATGCGAACCCGCCGGCCACGGCCGAGCAGCGCCTGGAACTCGCCCTGCTGCAACGCGCCGCCGGCGAAACCGATCTGGCCAGGGTGCAGCTCAAGGACCTGGCACGGTCGGTGGATGAGCCCCGACGTCCGCTGCTTGAGGCCCTGATCAGCGGCAAAACCCTCGATTCCTCCCGCCAGAAGGAGCTGCTTAGGGCCTGGAAGGCACCCACGATGGTGCGCCAGCTGGCCTGTGAGCAGCTCGGTGGACCCGACAAAGCCTGCCCCGCCAGCCGGGAACGGTCGCGGCTGCTCCTGCAGCTGTTCGGGGTGAACGTGGTGCCCGTGCTGATGCTGATCATCGGCGTGGTGCTCCTGGCCCGGCAGGCCTGGGTGCTCAATCGGGGCCTGGCCGTTCCAGCCCCTCCCTGGCAAGGCCCGCCCTTCAATCTCGTGGACGTGACCCTGCTGATCGCCGGCGGCTTCGTGCTGCTCGGCGAAGTGGTGACACCCCAGCTGCTGCAGGTGCCGCTGCAGGCTTCGCTCGGACGCCTGAGCGTCCCCGCCACGGTGGTGCAGGGGCTGGAGGTGGTGTCGCTCTATCTCGCCCTGATGTTGGCCCCGCTGCTGATCCTGCAATGGCTGTTGCGCCGCTCCGGCCATGCGCCGTTCGGCGGATGGCTGCAGTGGCACTGGCCGCCCCTGGGCTCCGCCGTGCGGCAGGCGATCACCACCCTGCTGATGGTGCTGCCGCTGGTGGCCCTTTCGGGATGGTTGATCGATCTGATCTGGCCCAATCCAGGCGGCAGCAATCCCCTGCTCGAGCTGGTGCTCACCAGCTCCAACGGCCTGGCCCTGGCGCTGTTTGCCTTCACCGCCATCGTGCTGGCGCCGCTGTTCGAGGAGGTGCTCTTCCGCGGAGTGCTTCTACCGGTGCTGGGCCGGCGTTTCGGGAGCGTCTGGGGCGTCCTGATCAGTGCGGCGGTGTTCGCCCTGGCCCACCTCAGCCTCAGCGAACTGGTGCCCCTGTTCCTGCTCGGCTGCGGCCTCGGCTGGCTGCGGTGGCGCAGCGGTCGGTTGGCGCCCTCGGTGCTGATGCATGCGTTCTGGAACGCGCTCACCTTTGCCAACCTGCTGCTGCTGGCCGACTGATCGGGCCCATTGACCTGGATCAGACACCAGGGGTGGGGTTCTTACTTGCCCGGCGACACGATGGGTGGTTCACTTGCGCAGTGAATCGACGGGCCTCCTTGGTCGACACCCTCCCAACCACCGCTTCCGAGCGCCATTCGCAGCGCCCCATGGGCCGCCGCGGCGGAAGTCAGCCACGCCTGCAGGTGGTTCAGGGCTCCCTTTCAGCCCGGAAGGTGGAACGCCAGGCCCCCTGGCTTGCAAACCTGCATCGCATCACCACCGGCGCGATCACCGGAATCAGCCTGGCGATGGTGGGTCTCAGCGGCCTCACTCTCTATTGGCAGAACGAGTGGGCCCGCAGCTATGCCGAACTGCAAGCCTCCAAGGAGCTTGAACATCGGATGCAGGAATCCTCCGCGCTCCTGGAGCAGCACCACATGGTGGCCTCCCGCCAACCAGGCCAGCTGGTGCCCACCAGTAGCGAGAAGCTGATCCACCTGCCGGAACCAAAGGCCAATAGCGATTCCAGATCTTCGGGCCTGCTCTCCGTGCTGCGGTCCCGCCAGATCCCCGCCGGTTACTGATGGGGCGCACTCCCACCCGCCCCCATACCCCAGCGGGCCCGGGACGCTCCGATCGGCGCTCCAGCGCACCCCGCCGTTCGCCCGTGGCGGGAAGGCACCGGTCTGTGCCGATGGAGCCCCCCTCCAACCGCAGGCTGCTGCTGGTCTATCTGATTCTCTGCAGCGCCCTGCTGGGCCTGGGGGGCAGGCTGGCCTGGCTTCAGATCTTCCAATCCAAGGAACTGAAGACCCTGGCGCTGTCCTTCCAGACGTCTTCGACCAAACCCCTGGGGCAACGCCGCACGATCGTGGATCGCATGGGGCGTCTGGTGGCGATCGATGAACAGAGGTTCACCCTCTGGGCCCATCCCCGTTATTTCAACTTCCCTGGCGACGAGCCCCAGGCCGTCCGCAAGCCGGCCGACGTGGCAGCCCGGTTGGAGAAGGCCCTCGCGATTCCCGCCGAGGATCTACTGCGGCTGATCGGAAACCGTGATTCCGGGGTCAAGCTGGCCACCAATCTCGATCCCGACACAGCCTCCCGCGTACGGAACCTCGGAATCAGCGGGCTCGATCTGGAGGCTTTCCCCCAGCGGATCTATCCACAGGGTTCCTTGTTCGCCAACGTGGTGGGCTTTCTCAACCTGGAGCGGAAACCCCAGGCCGGTCTGGAACAGAGCCGGGATTCCGACCTCAGGCGTCAGGAATCGGTGCTCAGCATGCGCCACGGCGGAGATGGCACCCCCCTCCCCGACGGCATCCAATCCGGCGCCCTCTATGGAGACGACCTGCGCCTGCAGCTGACCCTGGATGCCCGACTGCAGCAGGTGGCCCAACAGGCCCTGGCCCGCCAGACCAAGCAATGGAACGCCAAACGGGGCGCCGCCCTGGTGATGGATGTGCGCACGGGCGAGATGCTGGCCCTGGCCTCCACCCCCAGCTACGACCCCAACCGTTTCTGGAACTTCAACCCTGGACTGTTCCGGGAATGGTCTGTGCAGGATCTCTACGAACCGGGTTCCACCTTCAAACCGATCAATCTGGCGCTGGCGCTGCAGGAGAAAGCGATTCGCGCCGATGGGGTGGTCAACGATGTCGGTCAGCTTTCGATCGGGGGCTGGCCGATCTTCAATGCGGATCGTCGCGCCAATGGCGTAATCGATTTCCCCACCGTGCTGCAGGTGTCGAGCAATGTGGGCATGGTGGATGCGATGGGGAATGTGAAGCCTTCCCGTTTCTGGAACTGGCTCCACACCCTCGGCATCGATGACATTCCCGACACGGATCTGCCCGGTGCCGTGGCCGGTCAGCTGAAGAAGCGGAGCGAATTCGTGGGCAGTCCGATCGAGCCTGCCACCGCTGCCTTCGGCCAGGGATTTTCGCTGACGCCGCTCAAATTGATCCAACTGCACGCCATGCTTGCCAACGGCGGCAAGCTGGTGAGCCCCCACATCACCCGCGGCCTGCGATCGGGAGACGCGATGGCCTCGCCACGGAGCGAGGCTTCCGGAGTTCAGCTGCTGGATCCGCGGGTCACCCGCCAGGTGATCGACTGGATGGAAACCGTGGTTCAGAAGGGAAGCGGCAAGGACCTGCGGATCCCGGGCTACCGCATCGGCGGCAAGACCGGTACCGCCCAGAAGGCTCTGAACGGCGTCTACATCCCCGGAGCAAGGATCTGTAGTTTCGTGGCCGTTCTCCCCGTGGAGAACCCCCGCTTCGTGGTGCTCGTAGTGGTGGATGAGCCGCAGGGTGGCAATGCCTACGGCTCCACGGTGGCGGTACCGGTGGCCAAGCAGATCGTGGAGGGATTGATCGTGCTCGAGAAGATTGCCCCCAGCACCCCTGTTCCCACCACCAGCCTGCAGGAGCCGAAGACCTGAGGCGGCAGCGGCATCACAGGAATCCTCCGGTGCTCATTCCCACAACCCGAAGGGATCGGCCCTTTCTGCTCCAGCCAGGCTGGCTAGCTTGGTGCGGTGAGGCCCCCTCTGGAGGAGCAACCGTTCGATGGCCAATCTGCTCGACCAACTTGCCGCCATGACCGTGGTGGTGGCAGACACCGGCGACATCGATGCCATCCGCCAGTTCACTCCCCGGGATGCCACCACCAATCCCTCCCTGATCCTGGCGGCCGCCCAGATTCCCACCTATCAGGATCTGATTGATCGATCTCTCCGGGAATCCCGCGCCTTGATCGGGACCGAAGCAGGGGCCGATGAGGTGGTGAGCGAGGCGCTGGATGAAATCAGTGTGACCTTCGGCAAGGAGATCCTCAAGATCGTGCCGGGCAGGGTGTCCACGGAAGTGGATGCCAGGCTCAGCTTCGACACCGAAGCCACCATCGCCAAGGCCCGCAAGCTGATCGGGCTCTATGCCGAAGCTGGCATCCCCAAGGAAAGGGTGCTGATCAAGATCGCTTCCACATGGGAAGGGATTCGTGCCGCCGAGCGGCTGGAAGAGGAAGGAATCCACTGCAACCTCACCCTACTGTTCGGATTCAGCCAGGCGGTCGCCTGCGCCGAAGCAGGGGTGACACTGATTTCACCTTTTGTTGGCAGGATCCTTGACTGGCACAAAAAAAACAGTGGTCGCGATCACTATCCAGGCCCCGAAGATCCCGGCGTGCTCTCGGTGACCAAAATCTTCAACTACTTCAAAACCTACGGCTACAAGACCGAGGTGATGGGTGCCAGCTTCCGCAACATCGAAGAGATCATCGAACTGGCCGGTTGCGACCTGCTCACCATCTCCCCGACCCTGATGGAGCAGCTGCGCAACAGCGATGGTGAATTGCAGCGCAAACTCAATCCCTTCAACCCAGGCGCTACGCAGGAGCGCTTCCACGTCACCCGCGAGCTGTTCGATTCGATGATGGCCGCCGATGTGATGGCCAGTGAAAAGCTGGAAGAGGGGATCCGCGGCTTCTGCAAAGCGATCGAAACGCTTGAGGCCCAGCTGGCCCATCGTCTGGCCGAGCTGGAGGGTGGAGCCGCCTTCACCCATGCTGTGCATGAGATCTTCCTGCTCAACGACCTCGATGGCGATGGCTGCATCACCCGGGAGGAATGGCTGGGCAGCGATGCGGTGTTCGATGCCCTCGACACCGACAACGACGGACGTCTGGTGCCCGAAGATGTGCGTGGAGGCCTGGGGGCTCCGCTGGCGATCAGCCTCATTCGCTGAAGCCCCAGCTGGGCCTGCCGGGTCGCTCCCTTCGAAAAACCTCCCCTTTTTTGCTCTCCCTTCCGTGAACGCCCTCGACACCATGCGTGCTCTTGCCAGCAAGGGCGAAGTGATCGATTTCCAGCCCGGTGAGCTGATCTTCAAAGCCGGGGAGGGGGGCAACTGCATGTTCGGCCTGCTGGAGGGAACGGTGGAGCTGAGCTGGAACGGCGATTCGGGCCAGGAGCAGATCCAGGCCGGCGACGTGTTCGGCGCCGGCGCGCTGGTCACACCCGACCATCGGCGCTACGGCAATGCCAGGGCTCTGACCCCCTGCAAGGTGCTGATGATGAACCGGGAGAAGTTTCTGTTCGCCGTACAGGAATCGCCGATGTTCGCCATCGAGCTCCTCGGTTCGATCGACCAGCGCCTGCGTCACCTCAAGGACTGCACCCGTCCCTGACCTGAACAGCGCGACACCGAACCTCAGCCCCGCTGGAATAGGAGGCGACGGATCACCCGCTGGGCGATATCGCCGTAGCCCATCTCCCCGGAGAGGATCTGGGCGATGCGCTGGGGCGCCGTGGGCCGCTTGACCCCCAGCTGATAGCCCACCTTCGGCACCCGATAGAAGACCTGGGCGATCCGCTTGCCCCAGGCCATCGACTCCCCCCATTCCTGGCGCATCCGCTGGCTGTACTGGGCCAGGGCCTGCTTCTCCCCCCCCAACCAACGATCCACGGCCTCACCGGCATGGGTGCCGCTCATCAACGCCGGCCGCAGCCCTTCCGCCAGGAACGGATCGGCCAGGGAGGCGGCATCGCCGACCACCACCAGCCCCTCGGCATGCAGCGGATGGTGGCCTTCCCAGATCCGCAGCTGGGCCTGGCGGCGCCGGCCGGCCCCCGGATCGATCCCCAGGCTCGGCAGCAGGGCCGCCAAGACCGCTTCCGTATCAGCCTCCTGGCGACCGATGAAGGTCCCCACCCCGATGCTGGTACCGCCGTAGCGCGGAAACGACCAGCAGAAGCCGTGGTGCACCAGCCCGAATTCGAAACGGGCCGTATCCGGCTCGATCGGCGCCCCCTCCACCTCCACCGAGAGGGTGGAAGCAAAGCGGGGTCTGGCCGGTCCGAGGCCAAGGGCCGTGGCGAAGCGGGAAGCGGAACCATCGGCGATCACCACGGCCGAAGCCGTGAGCGAGCCGCCGGCATGGCGCACCTCCCAGATCCCATCCCGGCGCTCGATCGACTCGACCGAACGGTCGAATTCAACGGCCGCACCGGCGGCGGCGGCCTGGTCGGCCAGGAAGGGATCGAGCACCGAACGGCGCACGATCCAGAACGGAGCATCCCCCGGAAGCACTGCCGTGACGGGATCTTCCAGGCACCAGGTGAAGCGCACCTGGCGAATCACCTGATCCACGGCAGGGGCGAGATCGAAGGGAAACCAGCGCTGCACGGAAGCCGCCATGCCTCCACCGCAGGGCTTGCCCCAGCCGGAAGACTGCTGCTCAAGGAGCACCACCCGACGGCCCCGGTGGGCCAACTGGAAGGCGGCCGTGGCCCCGGCAGGTCCGGCGCCGACGACGATCACATCGGTGTCGATCAACCCCAAGATCTCGCTCAGACCTTGAGGATGTCGGCTTCCTTATCCGCCAGATGCTTCTCCAGCTCGGAGATGAAGCGATCGGTGAGCTTCTGCACCTTTTCCTGCTCGTCGCGGCTCTGATCCTCTGAGAGCTCTCCGTCCTTCTCCTGCTTCTTGATCCGGTCGATCCCATCACGCCGGATGTTGCGCAGCGCCACCTTTCCCTCTTCGGCGTATTTGGCGGCGAGCTTGCACAGATCCTTGCGGCGATCTTCGGTGAGAGGGGGGATGTTGATCCGGATCACCTTGCCGTCGTTGTTGGGGGTGAGCCCTAGGTCGCTCATGGCGATCGCCTTCTCGATCAGCCCCATGGAGGAGGCATCGAAGGGCTGGATCTGGATGGTCTGGGAGTCAGGGGTGGAGACGGTGGCGAGGGAGCGGAGGGAGGATTCCGCGCCGTAGTACTCCACAGTGATCTTGTCGAGCAGCGAGGGGTTGGCCCGGCCCGTACGGATGGTGTTGAAGGTGCGCTGCGTGGCTTCCACCGACTTGCGCATGCTGGCTTCCAATTCCATGGCTTTGAAGGGTGGCGAGGGGCGGGCGTGAGGTCAGCGGGCGGGCACGATGCTGGTTCCGATCGGTTCCCCGGCCACGGCCCTGCCGATATTGCCGGGGCCGAACAGATCAAAGACCACGATCGGAATCGCATTGTCCTTGCAGAGCGCGATGGCGGTGCCATCCATCACCTCCAGCTCACCGCTCAGCACGTCGAGAAACGTGAGGCTCTCGTAGCGCTTGGCGTCGGGATGCTTTGCGGGGTCACGGTCGTAGACCCCATCCACCTTGGTGGCCTTGAAGACCACATCCGCCCCGATCTCGGCGGCCCGCAGGGCAGCGGTGGTATCGGTCGTGAAGAAGGGGTTGCCGGTGCCGGCGGCGAAGATCACCACCCGGCCCTTTTCCATGTGGCGGATGGCCTTGCGGCGGATGTAAGGCTCGGCCACTTCCTGCATCGAGATGGCGCTCTGCACCCGGGTGGGGATGCCGGCCCGCTCCAGGCCGTCCTGAAGGGTGATGGCATTCATCACGGTGGCCAGCATGCCCACGTAATCGGCGGTGGCCCGATCCATGCCTGCGGCCGAACCCTTCAGACCACGGAAAATGTTGCCGCCGCCCACCACGATCGCCAGCTGGGTGCCATCGGCTACGACGGCAGCCACATCCTGGGAGATCGACTGCACGATGGCGGGATCGATCCCGTAGCCCTGCTCACCCATCAGCGCTTCGCCGCTGAGCTTGAGTAAGACGCGCCGGTAAGCCATCGGGTTCCACGATCCGGCGAACAGTAGCAACCCCCCCGGCGATCGCCCCCAACGATCCACACCATTTGAGCGATCCACACCAGATCCACAGCCCGGATGCCTGGCTCAGTATTCGATTCCTGCCTGGGCCCGCACTCCCTGTTCCCGGAAGGGATGGCGCACCAGCTTCATCTCGGTGACCAGATCGGCCCGCTCCAATAGGGCGGGGGGCGCGCCGCGCCCGGTGAGGGCCACGTGGGTGAGCGGCGGGCGCTGGTTGAGGCCCTCCAGCACCTGCTCTGGCGAGAGATAACCGAGCCGGAGGGCCACATTCACCTCATCGAGGACCACCAGACGGCGATCGCCCGCGAGGTACTCAAGGGAGCGCTGCCAGGCCTGCTGAACGAGGGCACGGTCCCGTTCGCGATCCTGGGTCTCCCAGGTGAACCCCTCCCCCAGGGCATGCCAGTGCAGGGCTTCGCCGAAGAGCTCCAGGGCCCGGGCCTCCCCAGGCTGCCAACCACCCTTGATGAACTGCACCACGGCCACCCGCTCGCCGTGGCCGAGGGTGCGCAGCACCAGGCCCAGGGCCGCCGTGGTCTTGCCCTTGCCGTCGCCGGTGAACACAAGCACCAGCCCCTTCTCCAGGCTGCGCTCCCCCACCCGCTGGCGCTGCACCTCCCGCCTGCGCTCCATGCGGCGGCGATAGGCCTCGGGGTCGCTCTCGGGGGCCAGATCCCCACCAGGCCCCAGGTGGGCAGCCTCGGCATCAAGGCCCGTGGCTGCACCGTCCTGCCCCGGGTCGAGGGGCAGGGAGGGGGATTCAACGGCGGAAGACAACGGAACCGGAAGCGACGTGAGCCCACTCTGGCGATCCAGCGACGCAGGCGGCGGCTCAGGCGCGGCTGGAGCGGGCCAGGGCGGCATCCACGGCCTGCTGTTGGTCACGCCTGGTGATCCAGTGGTGATACGTGCGGGTGTGGATGCCCACCGAGTGGCCCATCATCCGGGCCGCCACGGTGTCGGGCAGACCGATATGGATCGTGCGCACAGCCCAGGCGTGACGCAGGTCGTAGGGGGTGATCGGCAGCTCATAACGACGGAACTGCTCCGCCACCCTGCGGCCCACCTGCTGGAGGGTGGTGCGCCGCAGATCGGTGCCCACCTGCGGCAGCGCTTGCGGCTCCACCCCCAGGCGCTCCAGTTGAAAGTGCTCCACCCAGTGGGGCTGGAACGGCCACACCTGATGTTCGCCGGTCTTGCTCGTGGGCAGCACCCGGATCACCCGGTCCCCCCCCGGCGCCAGGGCGGAAAGATCGGCGTAGAACACCTCATGGTTGCGCAGTCCATAGGTGGCCATCAGGCCGTAGGCCAGGCGCCAGCGGGGATTGGGAATCCGCTCCAGCAGCTGCAGGATCTGGCCGTCAGTGGGCAGCTGGCGAAACCGGGCGGCATGGAGCCCGTAGCCACCGCTGCGCTCGCTCCAGTCGTCCGGCAGCGACAGGAGGTGGTGGCGAGCCAGGGCAGCCAGGGCGATGCCGCACTGCTGCCGACTGCGGCTGGCCAGGTCATAGCTCTCGAGCACCCGCTCCAGCAGCGGCTGATCCAGGACGGCGCAGCCCTCGGCAAGCGCGATCTCCCGCAGCCGCCGCAGATAGGGCCGATAGGCGGCGGTCCAGGTGCTGCGGCTGCCGGCCAACCGACGCCGGCGGCGGGGATCCCGGAAGAAAGCCGTCTCGAACTGCTCCAGGCTGGCCTCCAGGCTGGCCTCCAGGCCCGATTCCCCAGCAGGTTTGGACTGGGCAGCCGGCAGGGCAGAAAGCGGAGCAGCGGGCAAAGCGCTGGGATCCGCTTCGACCCGATCGGAACGCCGTTGCCAACGGGACCAGCTGAATCGATTCTCCCCCAGTTCCCGCTGCACCATCCGCAGGCGTTCGAGGGCCTCGATCAGGCCGGCCCTCGTGACCGCAAGCCCGAGGCTGATCCGCTGCACCGGCCGGCCGGCTCCCCCGCGTTTGCAGGGCAAGGGTCCGCGCAGGGCCAATCGCCCGCCACGGACCTCCAGCCGCAGCGCAATGCCCGCCTGGGCCAGCTCCCCGTTGCAGTGACGCACCGCCGCCTCGAAGGAGCCGGTGGCGGCAGGGGGGGACGTCAAGGAGAACGGAAGGGGAAGGGAAAGCGGACGGACCCTATCGGCGACGGCGGCACCCCGCCAGGGGGGGGCATTTGATCCGTTGGGAGATCCGGGCACAACAGTGCAGGGGAGGGCGGCATTACGCTCTGCGTTTCCTGTTTCCTCGTCGGACATGGCCAGGGTCGGCGTAGTACTGCTGAACCTCGGCGGTCCCGAGCGGATTCAGGACGTCGGACCGTTTCTGTACAACCTGTTCTCAGACCCGGAGATCATCCGGCTGCCGTTTCCGGCCCTGCAGAAACCCCTGGCCTGGATGATCAGCAGTCTGCGGAGCGGCAAGTCGCAGGAGGCCTATCGCTCGATCGGCGGCGGCTCGCCGCTGCGGCGCATCACCGAGCAGCAGGCCCGGGAGCTGCAGAGCACCCTGCGCCAGCGCGGAATAGACGCCACCAGTTACGTGGCGATGCGCTACTGGCATCCCTTCACCGAATCCGCCGTGGCGGACATCAAGGCCGATGGCATCGACGAGGTGGTGGTGCTGCCCCTCTACCCCCAGTTCTCGATCAGCACCAGCGGCTCCAGCTTCCGCGAGCTGCAGCGCCTGCGGCAGGCCGACCCGGCCTTCAGCCGTCTGCCGATCCGTTGCATCCGCAGCTGGTATGACCATCCCGGCTACATCGATGCGATGGCCGGATTGATCGCCCGCCAGATCCACGCCGCCGGCGATCCTTCCGGGGCCCATGTGTTCTTCAGCGCCCACGGGGTTCCCCGCAGCTATGTGGAGGAGGCGGGAGATCCCTACCAGAAGGAAATCGAGGCCTGCGTAGGGCTGATCATGCAGCGGCTGGAGCGGGAGCTGGGCCATGCCAACCCCTTCACCCTGGCCTATCAGAGCAGGGTGGGGCCGGTGGAATGGCTCAAGCCCTACACCGAGGATGCCCTGCATGAGCTCGGCGAACAGGGGGTGCACGATCTGGTGGTCGTTCCGATCAGTTTCGTGAGCGAGCACATCGAAACCCTCGAGGAAATCGACATCGAGTACCGCGAGATCGCCACCGAGTCCGGCGTGGAGAATTTTCTGAGGGTGCCGGCGCTCGACACCGATCCCACCTTCATCAATGGCCTGGCGGATCTGGTGCAACAGGCGATGGCCGGTCCGGAGGTGAACCTCGACCAGGCGGCGGAGCTGCCCACCAAGGTGAAGCTCTACCCCCAGGACAAATGGGCCTGGGGCTGGAACAACAGCTCCGAGGTCTGGAACGGCCGTCTGGCAATGGTGGGCTTCTCCGCCTTCCTGCTGGAGCTGATCAGTGGAAGGGGCCCCCTCCATGCACTCGGTCTGCTCTGATCCGGCCACTCCTGGGCAGCGCCGGCCCCGATCGGGGCGGGGGATCCTCCTCGGCCTGCTGCTGCTCTGCGGGCAGGCAGCGCCGGGATCCCCGGCCCTTGCCAGCCAAAACCAGGGCTGGCTGCGGGGAGCCTTCCCAGTGTCCAGCTTCGGGGGATACACCAGCCCCTTCGGCATGCGCAGCCATCCGCTGAGCGGCGATCTGCGGCCCCATTACGGGCTCGACATCGCCTCGCCGCTGGGGGCGCCCGTGCGTAGCTGGTGGAGTGGGCGGGTGAGCGAGCTGATCCGCGATGGGGGCTGCGGCAATGGCCTGGTGATCCGCTCGGGCGATTACGAACACATCTATTGCCACTTGCAAGGCAAGGTGGACGGCAACACCTATCGCAGTGCCGGAGTACAGCTGCGGACAGGCCAGCGGGTGCGTACCGGCGAAGTGATCGCCCATGTGGGGCTCACCGGCAGCACCACCGGGCCCCACCTGCACTGGGGGCTCCGCTACCGGGGCAACTGGCTGGACCCGGCAAGGGTTCTGCGGGCGATGGCGGAGAGCAGGCGACAACGCACCCCAGCCAGGCAATGGGCGCCTAATGTTGGGCAACTGAGGTGAGTTCGGCCACCGTCCTCCACGACCACCGACCTCCACGGCCACCGACCTCTACGGTCTCCGCCCCCTCCCTCCTGTTCTCCCGTCGTCAGACATTTCCGCTGCCGTGACGCTTACCCCCCTGAACCCAGCGACTGCCGCTGCAGGAACCGAGGCCTCCGGAAAGACCGGGAATGATGGGATCGCTGCTACTTCAGCAGGTGGTTCCCAGCGCGTCAGTGGCGCCTACGCCCTGATGGACGCCCTGCATCGCCATGGGGTTCGTCACATTTTCGGCTACCCCGGCGGCGCGATCCTGCCCATCTACGACGAACTCCACAAGGCCGAGGCCCGCGGCTGGCTGCGCCATGTGCTGGTGCGCCATGAGCAGGGGGGCACCCATGCCGCCGATGCCTATGCCAGGGCCACCGGCCAGGTGGGTGTCTGCTTCGGCACCTCCGGCCCCGGTGCCACCAATCTGGTCACCGGCATCGCCACCGCCCAGATGGATTCGGTGCCGATGGTGGTGATCACCGGCCAGGTGCCGCGGGCAGCGATCGGCACCGATGCCTTCCAGGAGACCGATATTTTCGGCATCACACTGCCGATCGTGAAGCACTCCTGGGTCGTGCGGGATCCGGCCGACATCGGCAGGATCGTGGCGGAAGCATTCCTGATCGCCGCCAGCGGCCGGCCCGGCCCGGTGCTGATCGATGTGCCCAAGGACGTCGGCATCGAGGAGTTCGACTACGTACCGGTGGAGCCCGGCACGGCAATCCCGGCTGGCTTCCAGATGCCTCCCCAACCCAAGCCGGATGCGGTGGACGCGGCTCTGGCCCTGATCCGCCAGGCCCGTCGTCCGCTCCTCTATGTGGGTGGAGGGGCGATCAGCAGTGGCGCCCACGCTGCCGTCGCCTCCCTGGCCGAACGGTTCCAGCTGCCGGTGACCACCACCCTGATGGGCAAGGGTGCCTTTGATGAGTCCCATCCCCTGGCCCTGGGCATGCTCGGCATGCATGGCACGGCCTATGCCAATTTCTCGGTCACCGAATGCGATCTGCTGATCGCGGTGGGTGCCCGTTTTGACGATCGGGTCACCGGCCGGCTCGACAGCTTCGCCCCCCGGGCGCAGGTGATCCACATCGACATCGACGCCGCCGAGGTGGGCAAGAACCGCATCCCGGAAGTGCCGATCGTTGCCGATGTGAAGGCCGCCCTCGACGCCATGCTGGCGGCCTCCACGGGCGAAGGGTCCGGTGGCCGCACCGAGGCCTGGCTGCAGCGGATCGAGGGATGGAAACGGCACTACCCGCTGGTGGTGCCCTCCCCCCAGGGCGAGATCGCCCCCCAGGAGGTGGTGATCGCCCTGCGGGAACTCGCCCCTGAGGCGTACTTCACCACGGATGTGGGCCAGCACCAGATGTGGGCCGCCCAGTTCCTGAACGCCGGTCCGAGGCGCTGGATCAGCAGTGCAGGACTGGGCACCATGGGTTTCGGCATGCCCGCCGCCATGGGGGTGCAGATGGCCTTTCCCGATGCCCAGGTGGTGTGTGTGGCGGGCGACGCCAGCATCCTGATGAACATCCAGGAACTCGGCACCCTCAGTCAGTACAGCCTGCCGGTGAAGGTGGTGGTGCTCAACAACGGCTGGCAGGGGATGGTGCGCCAGTGGCAGGAAAGCTTCTATGACGAGCGCTATTCCAACTCCGAGATGACCGGCGGCATGCCCGATTTCCCGGCGCTCGCCGAGGCCTTCGGAGTGCGAGGGGTGAGGATCACTGAGAGAGCCACCCTGCACCAGCAGCTGGCCGAGGCCCTTGCCCACCCAGGCCCGGCCTTCATTGATGTAGCCGTGCGGCGCAACGAGAACTGCTATCCGATGGTTCCCCCCGGAGCCAGCAACGCTCAGATGGTGGGCCTTCCCAGCCACCCCGAGCTGGCGATCGATACCCAGCGGCAATGCGGTTCCTGCGGCGACACCACCGCCAGCGCCCATCTTTTCTGCCCCAGCTGCGGAGCCAAGCTCTGAGCCTCCCCCGATGGCCTCAGGTGTTGATGGCAGGGTTGCTGGCCATCCTGCTGCTCTGGCCAGGAGCGGCGGCTGCGGCCGAAGTGCGCCAGGTACTTTCTGCCCGGCGACTGCAGATCGGGGATGGCAACCGCAGCTATGGGGTGGAGCTGGTCTGCCTGGAGGTGGATCCGGCCCATGCCGAAGCGGCGGTCGGATGGCTGCGCAGGCAGGTGCCCCGGGGCACCCGGGTGAATCTCCGGCCGATGGGATCCAATAACGGAATCCTTCAGGCGCGGGTGCTTCCCCTCACCGCCGATAGCACCGACCTCGCCAGTGGACTGATCGAGGCGCAGCTGGCGACTGCCGCCCCCTGTCCGGCATGAGCCTGAACCGCACGGCGAAGGGCATTGTTCTGGTTCCCACGTTGCTGCTGGGCGCCGCTTTCCTGGCCACGGCGGCTTGGCTGCACGGCCCGGCTGCCCAGAACCGAGGCCTGGCACTGCTACTGGGTGGCATCCTGATCGGAGCCGGATTGCTGGCCCAGTGGTTGCCGGAACCCACCCCCAAGGAGGAATCGTCTGATCCGGAATCCTGAGTTTGAGGAACGGGGTCAGGGCGCAGGAGGGGGTGGCGGCGGTGCCTGCAGCTTCACTCTGTCCGCCGGCAGCTTGCGGCCAGAGCCGCCGCCACCAGCGGCGGGCGATCCAGGAGCAGCAGCGCCACCAGCTGCCGTCTTCTGAAGCTGCTGAAGCCGAAAATATTCCTGGGTGGGATAGAAGATGTAGTTGTCCTTTTCGACCCGCACGATCTCCCTCAGCACCGCCGTGAGATCGGCCACCTGGGGCTTCAAGGCGTCGCGTCCGGGGAAGCGCGCCAGGGCAGCCTGCATATCCCCATGGCTGAGGAAGAACACGCCCCGTTCGCCCTCCGGGGTGCGCAGGGTCAGAAACGGCTTGGTGAAGAACACGGGCACGGTGAGTCCCTTGCGGATCTTCTCCTCACTCACCCCCTGCTGACGCAACATCTTGGTGGCGATCTCCAGGTCCCTGGGCAGGGGGATCGGAGGACTCACCAGCGTGTAGCCCTCCTTGATCTGACGGCGCATCTGGGCGATCCGCTCGTTGGCGACGTTGAGGGGCACCGGAATGATCTGGGCACGGATGCCTGGGTTGGCCTGCCGAAACCGCTTCCATTCCGCTTCAGCCCGGGCGTAATCAAGAAACAGGGGCAGCACCAGGGTCTTACCGCGGGGAATGGGCAGGGGAATCCCCTTTTCATCGGTGATCAACAACACCGGCACCACCTGCAGCTTGCGCAGCGCCTCGGCCTCCGGAATGGCCCGTGCTGCAGGAACTGCGCCCCAGCAGAGCGCCATCGTGGCGAGAAGGGCCATTGCCCGGCGCAGCGCCATGAAGGATTCGTGGAAAGAGAGGAGCCTAGGCAGAGGGGCCGCGGCCAGGCGCCGATTCAGGACGGTAACAATGATGACCACCACCGGGGAAAGCTTCAAAGACTGGAGAGAGACCGAAAGGCCATGACCGAATCCCCCAGGCTTGTGGTGCCCCTGCAGCAGGTGGGTCTGGATTCGATCCGTGAGGTGGGGGGAAAGAACGCTTCCCTGGGGGAGCTGATCCAGCAGCTCGGCCCCGAAGGGGTGAATGTGCCAGGAGGATTCGCCGTCACGGCCGCGGCCTATCGCTACACCCTGGAGCACCGGGGACTGCAGCCTGCCCTTGCGCAATTGCTGCAGGGTCTGGATGTGAACGATCTGGCAGCGCTGCAGCAGGCGGGGCGCCAGGCGCGGCAGCTGTTGCTTTCAGCGGAGCTGCCGGAGGACCTGGCCGCAGCGATCCTCTCGGCCTATGACGCCATGGGCCAGGGGGCGGTGGCGGTGCGCTCGAGCGCCACCGCCGAGGACCTGCCGGATGCGAGCTTCGCGGGGCAGCAGGAAACCTTCCTAAACATCGAAGGCGCAGCGGCCCTGCTGGAGGCCTGCCGCCACTGCTTTGCCTCCCTGTTCACCGACCGGGCCCTCTCCTACCGCCAGCTGAACGGTTTCGATCATCTGGAGGTGGCGCTCTCGATCGGGGTGCAGGCCATGGTGCGCGCCGACCTTGCCTGCTCGGGCGTGATGTTCAGCATTGATACCGAAACCGGCTTCCGCGAGGCGGTGCTGCTCACGGGCGCCTACGGGCTGGGGGAGAACGTGGTGCAGGGGGCCGTGAACCCTGATGAATGGCTGATCTTCAAGCCCACCCTGGAGCAGGGCTTTGCCCCGATCCTGAGCCGAAGGCTCGGGAGCAAGGAAATCCGGATGATCTACGCCGATCCGGCCCAGGAGCACGGCAGGGTGGTGCGCAACGAGGCCGTCGCCCCTGAGGAGCGGCGGCGCTACTGCCTGCGCGACGACGAAGTGCTGACCCTGGCCCGTTGGGCCTGCCGGATCGAGAGGCATTACAGCGCGCAACGGGGCACGGCCACGCCGATGGATATCGAATGGGCCAAGGATGGCCGCAGCGGAGAACTGTTCATCCTCCAGGCCCGACCGGAAACGGTGCAGTCGCGCCAGGGAACCTCCGTGCTGCGCAGCTGGCATCTGGAACCGCACCAGGCACCTCTGCTCTGCAGCGGTCAGGCGATCGGGGCAAGCGTGAATCACGGCAGGGCGCGGGTGATCTCGGACCCCTCCGAGATCGCGCGGTTCGAGGAGGGGGATGTGCTGGTGACGGTGCGCACCGATCCCGACTGGGAACCGATTCTGAAGAAGGCCAGCGGGGTTGTGACCGACCAGGGCGGACGCACCTGCCACGCCGCGATCATCGCCAGGGAGATGGGGATCACGGCGATTGTGGGCAGCGGTGATGCCACCCGCTGCCTAACCGATGGCTCGCAGGTGACCGTGAGCTGCTGCGAAGGGGAGGTGGGTCATGTGTATGCCGGAGCCCTGCCCTTCCGCCTGGAGGAACAGGCCGTGGCGGATCTGCCCCCCACCCGCACCCGGATCCTGATCAATGTGGGCAACCCGGAGGAGGCGTTCCACCTGGCGGCCATTCCGTGCGATGGCGTGGGCCTGGCGAGGCTGGAATTCATCATCGCCAATCACATCAAGGTGCATCCGCTGGCGCTGCTGGAGCCGGAGCGGATTCAGGAGAAGGCGGAGAAGGAATCAATCGCGGAATTGATCGGCGGCCATGCCTCGGGCGCGGATTATTACGTGGATCTGCTCAGCCAGGGGATGGCCAGGATCGCGGCAGCGTTCCATCCCCGGCCGGTGATTCTGCGCTTTTCCGACTTCAAGAGCAATGAATATGCCCGCCTACTGGGGGGCGCCGGCTTTGAACCCCGGGAAGAAAATCCGATGCTCGGCTGGCGCGGGGCATCGCGCTACTACTCAGCGGCATTTCGGGAGGCGTTTGGTCTGGAATGCCAGGCGCTTGGCAAGGTGCGCGAAACGATGGGCCTCACCAACGTGATCCCGATGGTGCCGTTCTGCCGAACACCGGAGGAGGGGGATCGGGTGCTGGCGGAAATGGCCCGGCATGGCCTGGTGCGCGGAGCCAACGGCCTGGAGGTGTATGTGATGTGCGAGCTGCCCAGCAATGTGATTGGGGCCGAAGCTTTCGCTGAGCGATTCGATGGTTTTTCGATCGGCTCCAACGACCTCACCCAGCTCACCCTGGGTCTGGATCGGGATTCGGCGCTGGTGGCGGATCTGTTCGATGAGCGACACCCCAGCGTCAAAGGGATGATCAGCCTGGCGATCCGAACGGCAAAACGCTGCGGCCGCAAGATCGGCATCTGCGGCCAGGCACCCAGCGATTATCCCGAATTTGCCCGTTTTCTGGT
>JBBASR010000016.1:0-2546 GCA_040399125.1 Cyanobium sp.
TTGCTGCAAGCAAGGTTCATGCCAAGGGCGACTGCAAGGTTTCAGCCACCCAGCCCGTGAGACCGCCGAGAAACCCCTGGAAAACAAAATGGGCGATACTGGATTCGAACCAGTGACCCCTTCCGTGTGAAGGAAGTGCGCTACCGCTGTGCTAATCGCCCGCGTGCGTTGACCGCAGTGAAAAGATTGTAGATCACAGAGGGTCCTGGCTCATGCGGCCATGGGCGACGATGGGTTCTCCTTCACCCCCTCCAGGCTTGTCCGGCAGCACGGCCTCCTCCCCCTCCTCGGCTTCCACTTCCCCTGCACCCCTCGGTGGTTCCCAGGGGCCAGCGGGTTCGCCGCAGGAAGCTGGGACGCCCCAGGAAGCTGAACTCCGCACCGATGTGCTGATCGTGGGAGGGGGGGTCTGCGGAACGGCCCTGCTGTTTGAACTGGCCCGGTACACCGATCTGGGGCATCTCACCCTGGTGGAGCGCTACGAGCGGCTGGCCCAGGTGAATTCGAAGGCCACCAACAACAGCCAGACCATCCATTGCGGCGACATCGAGACCAACTACACCCTCGAAAAGGCGCTGAAGGTGAAGCGCACGGCCGAGATGATCTCCCACTACGCCGATCTGCTGGAGCCGGAGCAGCGGGACCGCTGCGTGTTCCGCACTCCGAAGATGGTGCTGGCGGTGGGGGAGCGGGAATGCGCGCTGCTGCGGCGTCGCTTCGAGCAGTTTTCGCCCCACTTTCCTGCCATGGAGCTGCTCGATAAGCAGCAGATCGCCGAATGGGAGCCCCATGTGGCCTTGGTGGAGGGGGAGCTGCGTCCGGAGGAGTTGCTGGCGATCGGCATCCGCCGCTCCGCCACGGCGGTGGATTACGAGGCGCTGGCCGAATCGTTCGTGGACCAGGCTCGGCATGCGCTCCACGGCACCGATCGCCGCCTCGATCTGCGCCTCGGCACCACGGTGGAGAAGATCACGCCGGCGGGGGACGAGTTTGTGGTGCAGCTCCAGGCCGGTGCTGCCCAGGCGGAGCCGGGGGTCACGATCCGGGCCCGGCATGTGGTGGTCAATGCGGGTGCCCACAGCCTGCTGATGGCGCAGCGGATGGGCTTCGGCCTCCAGTATTCCTGTCTGCCGGTGGCGGGCAGCTTCTACTTCACGCCCGACCTGCTGCGGGGCAAGGTCTACACCGTGCAGAACGACAAACTGCCCTTCGCCGCCATCCACGGCGATCCGGATGTGCGGGCTCCCGGCAAGACCCGCTTCGGCCCCACCGCCCTGCTGCTCCCCCTGCTGGAGCGCTATGTGCCCGCCTCCTTCTGGGAGTTCCTGCAGGTGCTGCGGCTGGACTGGGCGGTGCTGGCGGTGTTCTGGCAGCTGTTCGGGGTGGCCGACATCCGCAACTACATCTTCAGAAACCTGCTGTTCGAGGTGCCCTGGCTGCGGCGGCGCCTGTTCCTTGCCGATGCACGCAAGATCGTTCCTGGTCTGAGGCTGGAGGATCTGCGTTTCGCCGAGGGCTATGGAGGGGTGCGGCCCCAGCTGATCAACAAGAGCGAGCGCCGGCTGATGCTCGGGGAGGTAACCATTGCGGCGATGCCGGGTCTGGTGTTCAACGTGACCCCATCCCCCGGCGGCACCTGCTGCCTGGGCAATGCCGCCCGGGATCTGGAGTCGATCGCCGAGCGGCTGGGCTGTCGGTTTGATCGCGACCGGCTCGAGCGGGAGCTGGTGGCGGAGGCGCCGGTGCTCGATGGCGGGGATCCGCTCCCTGCGGTGGGGTGATCGCGGCGCCAGTCGCTGTCTACGGTTGGGAACCAGCCCCGCGCCTCCGCCCATGGCCCAAGACCTCGACCCCCAGGCCTGGGCAGAGGAGCTGGTCACGTCGATCGTGCGCTGGGGTATCGAAGGTGCGCCCCTTCCCAATCCGATCGGCGGGGAGCCGCTGCGGTTCAAGTCCGCTGCCCAGCTGGCCCATGAATATCGGCAGCGTGCCGACCAGGTGGGCCTGCCTCAGGCGATCGATGAGCTGATCGAGGACCAGGCCCGCTGGAATGCCGGCACCGGCTTCGTGACCGGTATCGGCGGCTTCGCCTTCCTGCCGGTGCAGCTGCCGGCGGCGGTGACCGCCACCTGGGTGATCCAGACCCGCCTTGTGGCCGCCATCGCCGACCTCTATGGCTTCTCGCTGGAGGACGATTCGGTGCGCACCCAGATCCTGCTCACCCTGATCGGCGAGGAGGCCGGGGAGGTGCTCAAGCAGATCGGCGTCAAGGCCAGCCAGCAGTTCGCCCAGGCCCAGATCCGGCGGTTGCCGGCCGCTGCCCTCGCCGCCATCAACCGGGCCGTGGGCTTCCGGTTGGTGAGCAAGTTCGGCCAGGAGGGGGTGGTGAATCTGCACAAGGCGATTCCCCTGCTGGGCGGCCTGGTGGGCGGCGGCATCGACTACATGATGACCCGCAAGCTGGGGGACTACGCCGCCGCCGAGCTCGGCCGGCGCGTACCCCGGTCGGCGGATGCCGCCGAGGTGATCGACGTGGAGGTGATCGG
>JBBASR010000016.1:2646-13023 GCA_040399125.1 Cyanobium sp.
GGCGCGTACCCCGGTCGGCGGATGCCGCCGAGGTGATCGACGTGGAGGTGATCGGTTGAAGGGGGAGGTGATCGGCTGAAGGTGGCGGTGATCGGCTGAAGGGACGATCCGGCGCCCCTAGTCCGCCCCCCCTCGGAAGAGGTGGTTGTGGCTGGCGGAATAGAGGAGGGAGCGGGCTTCGCTCGGCGCCTGCAGGGCGGGGCTCACCACGTAGAGGGTGGTGCGGATCAGGTCCCGTTCGCGGCTGGTGCTGGCCATCTGCGCCAGGGGCACCACCGTGAGCCATTGGTCGGGCCAGCTCACCCGATACCCGATCGCCACGGGCGTGTCGGCCGGGTAATGGCGCAGCAGCTCGGCCTGCACCTCCTCCACGTGGCGGGCGCTGAGGTAGAGGCAGAGGGAGGCCCCGAGCGCGGCGAGCCGTTCGAGCGATTCCTTTTCGGGCACGCCGGTGCGACCTCCGGCCCTGCTCAGCACGATTGTCTGCACCAGGCCGGGGATGGTGAGCTCCCTGCCGAGGGCGGCGGCCGTGGCCTGGTAGGCGCTCAGGCCGGGCACCACCTCCACCGCCACTCCCGCATCGGCCAGGCGGCAGACCTGCTCCTGCAGGGCGCCGTAGAGACAGGGGTCACCGTCGTGCAGGCGCACCACGTTGCGTCCGGCCAGGGCCCGATCGACCACCACCTCAAGCACCTGCTCCAGGGTGAGGGTGCTGGTGCGGATCCGTTCGCATCCTTCCGGGGCGAGGGCCGCGATCTGGGGGCTCACCAGGGAATCGGTCCAGACGAGCACCTCGGCCTGTTCGATCGCCCGGGCGGCCCGGAGGGTCAGCAGGTCGGGGGCGCCGGGGCCCGCTCCGACGATTTGCACCCGAGCCCTCGGCTGGGTTTCGCTCATGGGGTCACTCCACTGGGATCGGGAAGGGAACGTTGACGGATCAGCAACCACCACAGGCCGAGACCGCCGATGGCGATCAGCACCAGGCTCATCAGCTGGGCCATGCGCAGGCCGCCGCTGCAGAAGGGAGGGGTGGAGAACAGGCAGAGGGGATCGAGCCGCAGGCCTTCGATCCAGACCCGGCCGGTGCTGTAGGCCATCAGATACACGCAGCTGAGGGCTCCGGCCGGCAGCTGGATCCGGCCGCGACCCGCCTGGCGGAAGAGCAGCAGCAGCAGGCCACAAACCCCCAGATTCCAGAGGGATTCGTAAAGGAAGGTGGGGTGGAAGGTGGCCTGCTCCAGGAACTCGCTCGGACGGTTGGCCACCGGGATCGTCAGCTTCCAGGGGAGGTCCGTGGGCAGGCCGAAGGCCTCGGAGTTGAAGAAATTGCCCCAGCGACCGATCGCCTGGCCCAGGGCCACGGCGGGCACCAGCACATCCAGTAGCGGCCAGAATCTCTGCCGACGCCAGCGACAGAACAGGATCGTGGCGATCGTGCCACCGATCAGGGCGCCATGGATGGCGATGCCGCCACGCCAGATGGCGAGGGCGTCCTGCCAGTGGCCCTGGTACTGACGCCATTCCAGCGCCACGTAATAGCTGCGGGCCCCGAGCACGGCGCCGATCACCAGCACGGGGAGCAGATCGGCGATCAGGGCATCATCGATGCCGCGCCGGCGGCCGAGCCGCATCGCCAGCAGCAGGCCGGTGAGCACGGCCAGGGCGATCAGCAGACCGTACCAACGCAAGGCAAAGGGGCCCAGCTGGAAAACCAGGGGCCCCGGGGAGGTGAAGCTGGCGAACAGCATTCCAGGGAAGGGTTGGGGAGGATTCAGACGATCCCCTCGGCAGCCTGCACCTTCTCCACCTGACGCTTCTTGAGCACCAGCATGATCTGGGCCAGGGCCACGGCAGCGAAGAAGGCGAGCATGCCGTAGATCCGCACGGGGTTCTGCAGCACGACTTCAGCATCCATCTGGCCGAAGCCACCCACGTTGGGGTCGTTGGTGAGGGGGGAACCTGTTTCGATCCGGTCACCCACCTTCACAAGCAGGCTGGGGCCGGCCGGGATGGTTTCGGTGACGCTGCCGTCGGCCGTCTTGATGGTGACGGTGGCGGCGCCGTTGTCGCCCACCTCGATATCGGTGATGGTGCCGGTGCTGGTGGCGTTGAAGACGCCGTTGTTGGTTTTCTCACCGGTGGGATTCACCTGACCGCGGCCGCGGTTGCCACCCACGTGCAGCTGGTACTTGCCGAAGTGGATGTTGCTGTCGGTGGCGGGGTTGGGGGAGAGAACGGGGAAGACGATCTTCTGGTGCTGGTCACCGGGGAGAGGACCCACCAGCAGGATGTTGGGCTGGGTGTCGCTGTACTGGGTGTAGTAGATCCCCTTGGTCTCCTCCTTGAGTTCCTCGCTCAGGCGGTCCTGGGGGGCAAGGGTGAATCCTTCGGGAAGCATCACCACGGCGCCCACATTGAGGCCGGTGCGGCTGCCGTCACCGGCCACCTGCTGCACGGAGGTGTCGTAGGGGATCTCCACTTCCGCCTTGAAGACGGTGTCGGGGAAGACGGCCTGGGGCACTTCCACCCGGGTGGCTTTCTTGGCCAGGTGGCAGTTGGCGCAGACGATCTTGCCCGTGGCTTCACGGGGGCTGGTGTAGTTCTGCTGCGCGTAGAAGGGATAGGCCCAGCTGGGGGCAGCGCCGGCCACCATCGCGGTGATCGCGAGCAGGCTGCCGAGAAGAAGGGAGAGGGAGCGACGCATGGGAAGGAAGCGGACGGAAGCTGGCGCTGGAGCGGAGGATCTGGTGCGGGTCTGGTCCGGGTTCAGACCCACCAGGGCTTCTCGCCGGTGCGGAAGTCCGTTTCGGTCCACTGGGAGAGGAACACGTTGTCGTTCTCCACATTCACGTGGGCCAGGGCCAGGGAGAGGGGGGCCGGGCCACGCACCACCTTGCCGGTGGCGTCGTACTGGCTGCCGTGGCAGGGGCACATGAACTTGCCGGCGCCGCTGTTCCAGGGCACCACGCAGCCGAGGTGGGTGCAGATCGCGTTGATGCCGTAGTTGCCGATGGCTTCGGGACCCTCGACCACCAGGTAGGTGGGATCGCCCTTGAGGCCCTGCACGAGGCTGTAATCACCCTCTTTGTGGGAGGCCAGCCAGCCGGAAGCGGTCACGCTGTTGCCTGCGGCGTCCTTGGCGGTGGTGCCGCCACCGGCCCCGGCCGCCCGGGGGGGGATGAAGTAGTTCACCACCGGGTACAGCGCCCCGAGGGCCACGCCGGCCACCGAACCGAAGGTGAGCAGATTCATGAACTGCCGACGACCCATTCCGGGGACGTCACCGTTCGAGGCGCTCGCAGGCATCTGGGTCATACGGAACGTTCCGGTGTCAGCGGGGCAACGTGGCGCCCATTATGAACCTTGCCCCTGCCCGGTCGCGGCGCCGCAGGCGGCGGGGCCCGGCGACGGCGACGCATTGTTACCTGTTTGAAATGAGCGGGCTCGCCGGCACGGCGCCATAGTGGGCCCCCGGAATGGGTTCCCCGGGGCAAAGTGCCGCCATGGCTCCAACCGATGCCGGCCCCCTGAGCGGTGCCGAACTGATCGCCCTGCTGCGGGAGCGCTGGCAGGCCTCCTTCGCCATGCAGCTGGTGCAGCGCCGGGGCCGTCTCTATCTCCAGGTGATGTGGGGATACCTGGAGCAGCAGTCCTTCCCGATGACCGCCGAGGCCTATGCCGAGCGGATGGACCAGTTGGCGGCCGCCCTCAACGATCTGGGCGTGGCGCCGGAGGTGCGCCACTGGCTGCGCAGCGGCCGCGACCGGCCCCGCCTGGGCAAGGCCCTTTCCCTCGCCCTGGAGCCGGCGCCGGGACGCCTCAGTGAATTCCTGCTCTGATCGGCCCGGCCTCAGCCCCCCTGCAGGGGCACGGGGCCGGGTGCGGCCGAGCGCGCCCCTTCGGTGAGGCGTACCAGGCCCACACCCACCAGATAGAGGGCCGTGATGGCGCCGCTGAGCAGCAGCATCGTGACCGGGTCGGTGGAGGGGGTGAGCACGGCGCCGGCCAGGGCACTGATCAGCACCACCCAGCGCCAGGAGGCGAGCATGCGTCGTGAGTCGACCAGCCGCAGCACGCCGAGCAACAGCTGCAGCACCGGCAGCTGGAAGGCCAGGGCCGTGGCCACCATCAACAGCAGCACGAAGTCGAGATAGCGCTCGATCGACCACATCGGTTCGACCACATCGGCTCCGTAACCCACCAGGAACCGCAGGGCAGCAGGCACCAGGGCCCACCAGGCGAAGGCCAGGCCGGCGGCGAACAGCACGGTGGACCCCGCCACGGCCGGTGCCACCAGCCTCCGTTCGCGGCGGGTCAGGCCCGGCAGCACGAAGCCGAGGGCCTCGAACAGGATGTAAGGCAGGGCCAGGGTGAGGCCGGCATACCCCGCCACCTTCAGGGAAACCATCAGGTATTCCCCCGGCGCCAGCTGCAGGAAACGGATGCCGGCGGCCGGCTGCTCCAGCAGCCGCACCAGCGGTTTGACCAGCACCAGGCAACCGGCGGCGCCGATCACCACGGCCAGCAGGCTGCGCAGGATGCGGCGCCGCAGCTCCTCGAGATGGTCCACCAGGCTCATCTGCACCTCGCCTGGAAAGTCCTCCGGGGCAGCGACGGCAACGGGTGGGGGGGTCTCGATGTCGCTCATGGCCTTTCTTCCCGTTCGAGGTTAGGGGGGCGGAGCAGCGGCAGGGCCCGGGCGGGCTCTCCCCACAGCACCTCCCCCCCGCGGTGGCGGACCGTGCCGGGCCCGGCACCGGGGATTCTCTGCAGTTCGTCGGTGGGCACCATCACCACCGGCACCCGGGCATTGCCGCGTCCGCGGCTGAAATGGGCGGCCAGATCGGCGGCGGCCAGCAGATCGGCTTCTCCGGGGGGGGCTTCGGATCCCTTCAGCACCACATGGCTGCCGGGGCATTCCTGGGCATGGAACCAGAGGTCGCCCCGGCGGGCCTGGCGCAGGCTGATCCACTCGTTCTGGCGATGGTTGCGGCCCACCTGCACCCGCAGGCCTGCGTTGGTGCGAAGTTCGAGGGGCACCGGCCCGCTTCCCCCCGCCTCGTTGCGGCGTCGTTCCCTTCTGCCCGCTGGCCCGCCGCGACCGCGGCAGACCAGCCCCAGGAGTTCGTCGAGCTCCTCCTCGAGGGCCTGCAGCGGCGCTTCCCCCTCCGTCTGGTCGAGGAAGATCAGGCTGGCCTCGAGGGCGGCGAGCCGCTGTTCGTGCTGTTCCAGCCGCGGCGTGATCGCCGCCACGGAGCGTCGCAGCCTGCGGGCCTGGCGGTAGAGCTTCTGGGCGGCATCAATCTCGGAGCGGTCGGGGTTGGGCAGGCAGAGCAGGGCATCGGCCTGCTGCTGCAGCCCATCGCTGCCGGCCACGGCCGCCAGCAGTTGCCGCTGCCGTTCCGCCTCACGCCCTTCCTTTTCGGTGGCGTGGCGCAGCCGTTGCTCCAGGGCATGGCGCCTCCGGCCGCAGCGCAGCCGCTCCAGCCGTTCGCCGTAGTAGTCCGCCAGGCCCCGGTTGATCGCCAGCGGCTCCGGAACCGCTGGCCCCTGGCCCGCCTCGCTCCAGCAGCACCAGTCGCTGGCTCCGCCCCGCCGCAGCGTGAACCGCTTCTGCTCCACGGCTTCGAGCCAGGCCTGCCAGCGCTGGCGCAGGCTCTGCCAGTCGCCTGGGGTCAGGTCGCGTACGTTGCGCTGCAGCAGGGTGTCGTCGGCGCCGACCAACTGGCGGCAGAGGGCTGGGGAGATGCCTTGGTAGGCCTCCATCAGGGCCCGTTTGAGCGGCAGCGGCACCAGCGCCAGCCGCTGCCGCCAGTGGGCCTCGCTCTCCTCGAGCCGGGGGGGATCGCCGGCCGCCGGGGGCGGGGGGCCGTAGGGGTCGCCGGTGCCGATCGGTCGCAAGCGGGACTGGTCAGCGCGCACCTGCCTCCCCAGGGCGATCACCCGCCGGTCCTCGTCGAGCAGGAAGAGGTTGCTGTGCCGCCCCATCAGTTCGAGCACCAGGAAGCGTTGGGCGGTTTCCCCGGGCCGCCGGGCGAAGTGCAGCTCCACCACCCGTTCCCAGCCCTGCTGTTCGAGGGCCACCAGGGCCAGACCGCGCAGGCCATGCTGCAGTTGCTGGGCCAGGGTGCTGCCTTCGCCCTGGCGGGGGGGGGCGGGGATCGCCAGCAGCCGCGGGGCCTCCGCCAGCCAGCTGAGTTCGAGCCAGTGGATGCCCTCCAGGCTGCGCAGGCCGAGCTGGATCGTGTGGGGATCGCCCTGCTGGGCCTTCTCAAACCGACTGGGGATCAGCGCCGGCCGCAGCTCCGAGAGCACGGCCTGCACGCCCGTGGCATCGAGGGCCTGGATCGGATCCCGGGAGGGCGGGGAGGCAGCCATCGGGGAGCGCAGCTTGCAGGGGCGGAGCGGAGCCACAGGGGAGAGGCCCGTTCACTTCTACTCTTTCGCCATTCCTGCCTCCTGCGTGCGCCATGGCCCCTCCCGTCTCCCCTGGCCGGCTCACCGTGATCACCGGGCCCAGCGGGGTCGGCAAGGGCACGCTGGTGAACCTGCTGCTGCAGCGCCATCCCGCCATCTGGCTTTCGGTTTCGGCGACCACCCGCTCTCCCCGCCAGGGGGAGGTGGAGGGGGAGCACTACTTCTTCCTGAGCCGGGAGCGGTTCGAAGCCCAGGTGGCGGAGGGCGGCTTCCTCGAGTGGGCTGAGTTCGCCGGCAATCTTTACGGCACTCCCCGGCCACCGGTGGAGGAGCATCTGGCGGCGGGGCGGCCGGTGCTGCTGGAGATCGAACTGGAGGGGGCCCGCCAGGTGCGCGCCAGCTTTCCGGCCGCCTTCCAGCTGTTCGTGGAGCCGCCCAGCTTCGAGGAGCTGGAGCGCCGCATCCGCGGCCGTGGCACCGACAGCGAGGAGGCGATCGCCCGGCGCCTGGAGCGGGCGCGGGTGGAGCTGGCGGCAGCGCCGGAGTTTGATGCCGTGCTGGTGAATGCAGACCTGGAGGAGTCGCTCAGCGCTCTGGAGCAGTTGATGCAGCTGAGCTGAAGTTCCGCAGCCAGCAGGCAGCCAACAGGCAGCCATGAAAAAGCGGCCCGGTGGGGCCGCAATTTCGCCTTCCGGCGGTTCTGATCCTGCGGTTCAGAGGGGGTGGAAGAGGAGGTCGGGGTAGAAGCGGTTGAATTCGATCAGGATGCCGGCGGTGAGGGTGAACCAGATCGCGGCGAACACCGGAGCGGTGGTGAGGAACTTCTTCATGGCGAAGCGATATCGGGTTGAGTCGGGGGAACGGGGAGCCCTGAAGCTCAGCGGGGCGAGACGGTGATCTTGCTGTCCGACTCGGTCAGCTTGCCGCTGGACCATTCGCTGAAGGCGGCCAGGGGCCAGGTGGCGGCAGCCAACGTGCTCTTGAAGGCGAGGGGCAGATCGATCTGGATTTCGTGCATGGTGGCGTCCTTCCGACTCCGCACGGCCTGGATGTAGGAGCGGCCCGCCCAGCCGATGCAGCCGGCGATGTAGAGGAAGGCGATACCGGGGATGGTGAAGTCACCGGCATGGCTGAAGCGGCCATCCACGATCAGGTGGGGCAGGCCATCGGCACCACAGAGGGCCTGGCTATAAAGCTCGAAGCGGGCTTCAGCCTGGGGCGTGGCGGCGGTGGCGGCACGTTGCTGGAACCGGGCGTTCTCAGCGCAGGGGGTCAGTCCGCCGATGTCGGCGTTTGCCACGGGGGCGAAGCCGATGAGCAGGAAGGCGGAAAGGAGTACGGCGAAAAGACGGCGCATGGAGGGAGCCGCGGGGCAGGATGTCACCAGCGGACAGTAGGGGAGCTGACAGAGGCGAATGTCCACGGTTCTTGCCCTCGAAACAAGTTGTGACGAGTCGGCCGCGGCGATCGTGCGCGATCGCCTGGTGCTGGCGTCCGCAGTGGCCTCCCAGATCGAGGAGCATGCCCGCTGGGGCGGGGTGGTGCCGGAGATCGCCTCGCGGCGCCATGTGGAGGCCCTGCCGGGGTTGATCGAGCGGGTGGTGGCGGAGAGCGGTGTCGGCCTCGACCAACTCGATGGCATTGCCGCCACCGTGGCCCCGGGCCTGGTGGGAGCCCTGCTGGTGGGGTCGGTCACCGCGCGCACCCTGGCGCACCTCCACGGCAAACCCTTCCTCGGGGTGCACCACCTTGAAGGCCATCTCTGCTCCGCCGGCCTGGGGGAGGCGCTGCCCCCCGGGCCCTGCCTGGTGCTGCTGGTGAGCGGCGGCCATACCGAGCTGGTGCGGGTGGAGGGGCCGGGCCTGTACCGGCGGCTGGGCCGCAGCCACGACGATGCCGCCGGCGAGTGCTTCGACAAGGTGGCCCGCCTGTTGGGGCTGTCTTACCCCGGTGGCCCGGCGATCGAGGCAGCCGCCGCCGGCGGGGATCCCCGCAGCTTCGCCCTGCCCAAGGGCCGTGTCTCCCGGCCGGAGGGGGGATTCCACCCCTACGACTTCAGCTTCAGCGGCCTCAAGACCGCGGTGCTGCGCCACGTGCAGACGCTAGAGCAGCGGGGCGAACCCCTGCCCCTGGCTGATCTGGCCGCCAGTTTCGAGCAGGTGGTGGCGGAGGTGCTGGTGGAGCGCAGCTGCCGCTGCGCCGTGGATGAGGGGCTCGACACCCTGGTGCTGGTGGGCGGGGTGGCGGCAAATCGCCGGTTGCGGTCGCTGCTGGCGCGCCAGGCGGCGGCGGCAGGCCTTCAGTGGCGCGTCGCCCCCCTTGCCTACTGCACCGACAACGCCGCCATGATCGGCCTGGCGGCCACCCAACGGCTCCAGGTCGGGGCCTGCAGTTCCACGGCCCTGGGGGTGGCGCCGCGGCTGCCGCTGGAGGAAGCAGGGCGGCTTTACGAAACCCTTCCTTGCTTTTAATCCCCTTAAGCTATTCCGCACAGCGTTGGGATGGCCCGATGGCCCCGGCAACTCCCCCCATCGACCCGGCCCTCGAGCCGGTGCTCCAGTCGTCGGCTCCCCAGGCCCTGGGCCCGGAACCGGTCTCCCAGGAAGAACTCAATGCCTGGCGGCGCGGTTTCACCCCCCAGGCCGAAATCTGGAATGGCAGGCTGGCAATGCTCGGCCTTTCCGTGGGCCTCAGCGTGTTGCTGATCGAGCGGCTGGCGGCCGCCCTGCGCAGCTGAGGTCCACCGAGGGGCTCTCCAGGCCTCAGGTGCGGCCCCGCAGGGTCTGGGAGAGCTCCGCCGGCTTAAGGCTCTGGGCGAGGGCGTCCTCGGCTTCCACCCTGCCGCTCTGCACCAGTTCCGCCAGGGCCTGGTTGCTGGTCTGCATGCCATCGAAAGCGCTGCGGCTCATGATGTCCTCGATCTCATCGAGTTCGGCCCGCTGGATGTAGTCCTTGCAGGCATCGGTGTTGATCAGGATGTCGTGGTAGCCGGTGCGCTTGCCGTCGCTGGTCTTGATCAGGCCCTGGGAGATCACCGCCAGCAGCGACTCCGAAACGGCGCGGCGCACGCTCTCCTGTTCCTGGGGCGGATACATGCCGAGCACCCGTTCCACGGTCTTGACAGCGGAATTGGTGTGCAGGGTGCCGAACACGAGGTGGCCGGTCTGGGAGGCCTCGATCGCCGTGGTGAGGGTTTCCTGGTCGCGGATCTCACCGATCAGGATCACGTCCGGATCCTCCCGCAGGGCCGCCCTCAGGGCGTTCTTGAACATCTTGGTATTGGCGCCCACCTCCCGCTGGCGGATCAGGGATTCGCGGCTCTGAT
Source organism: Cyanobium sp. (assembly GCA_040399125.1). Classification (GTDB taxonomy): domain Bacteria; phylum Cyanobacteriota; class Cyanobacteriia; order PCC-6307; family Cyanobiaceae; genus Cyanobium. The sequence continues at coordinate 12,389 of JBBASR010000016.1, forward strand.
GCACGAATTCCACCGGATCCTCGATCGTGAGGATGTGGCGCTTCATCGTGCGATTGATGTGATCGATGATCGCCGCCAGGGTGGTGCTCTTGCCGGAGCCGGTGGGTCCGGTGACCAGCAGCATCCCCTTGGGGCGTTCCGCCAGCGTCTTCAGCACCACCGGTAGGGAGAGATCCTCGATCGAAGGAATCGTCTGGGGAATCAGACGCATCACCATCGCCGGGCCCCGCAGGGCATCCAGCAGGTTGATCCGCACCCGCACAAAGGGGAAGGCATGGGATCCGTCGAATTCCTTCTCCCGCAGGAAGCCATCGATCTCGGCCGGGTTGAGCATCTCCCGCAGCCAGTCGCGGAAGGTGACGCTGTCGGTGACGGGCCAGCCGGTGTGGATCATGTCGCCGCGATGGCGGAAGCGCGGCTCCTCCCCCACGCCCAGGTGGATGTCGGAATAGTTGTTTTCGTGGGCGATCCGCACGATCGCCTCCAGGTTGGCCGGCAGACTTCCTGCCCCCTGCCTGCTTCCCATCGGCGGCGGCGGCGCCGGCCGGTCGGAGACCATGGCGCTCGAGGCGGCACTCGAGAAGGGGGTTTCGGTCATCGGGCCTCTTCCTTCGCTGCACGGGAGGGAGTGCCCC
>JBBASR010000016.1:13123-22596 GCA_040399125.1 Cyanobium sp.
GAAGGGGGTTTCGGTCATCGGGCCTCTTCCTTCGCTGCACGGGAGGGAGTGCCCCCATGTTGACGCGGAATTTCGACTTGGCCGGTCCTCCCTAGGATCACCTGGTCTGCGGCCAGGTCTTGACTGCTTCTTCCGGCGCTGTTTCTTCCGGCGCCCCCTCCCCCGGTGTCCTGCCACTGGTGACGATTGTGCTGGGCACGCGTCCGGAGGCGATCAAGCTGGCGCCCGTGATCCTGGCCTTCCAGCAGGCGGCGGATCTGCGCACCCGGGTGGTGCTCACCGGTCAGCACCGCGAGATGGTGACCCAGGTGATGACCCTGTTCGGCCTGACGGCCGACCACGATCTGGCCCTGATGGCCCCCAACCAGACCCTCACCCACGTGACCTGCGCGGCGCTGCAGGGTCTGCGCCAGGAATTCACCACCCATCGGCCCGATCTGGTGCTGGTGCAGGGGGACACCACCACCGCCTTCGCCAGTGCCCTGGCCGCCTTCTACGAACAGATCCCTGTGGGGCATGTGGAGGCAGGCCTGCGCACCGATGACCTGCTCGATCCCTTCCCCGAGGAGGCGAACCGGCGCCTGATCTCCCAGATCGGGATGCTGCACTTCGCGCCCACGGCCCAGTCGGCGGCCAACCTGCGGGCCTCCGGGGTGGTGGGGGAGATCCATACCACCGGCAACACGGTGATCGACGCCCTGCTGCTGATGGCCGAGACCGCCCCCGAGCTCAGCATTCCCGGGCTCGACTGGAACAATCGGAGGGTGATCCTGGCCACGGTGCACCGCCGCGAGAACTGGGGCAGCCGGCTCCAGGACATCGGTGCGGGCTTCCTGCAGCTGCTGGAGCGCTATCCCGATACGGCCCTGCTGCTGCCTTTGCACCGCAATCCCACGGTGCGGGAGCCGTTGCAGGCCCTGCTCGGCGACCACCCGCGCGCCTTTCTCACCGAACCCCTCGACTACGACGACCTAGTGGCGGCGATGCGGGGTTGCACCCTGCTGCTCACCGATTCGGGGGGCCTGCAGGAGGAGGCGCCTGCCCTCGGCAAGCCCGTGCTGGTGCTGCGACGCACCACCGAACGGCCGGAGGCGGTGGAGGCCGGCACGGCCCGTCTGATCGGCACCGAAAGCGCCACGATCGTGGCCGAGGCCAGCCGCCTGCTGGACGATGCCGAGGCCTACGGGGCCATGGCCCGAGCCCACAATCCCTTCGGCGACGGCCAGGCCAGCGGCCGGATCCTGGAGGCCAGCCGCAGGTTTCTGGCCGCCCGTCGCTAGCACCTGCGGCCTGGCCTACTGCTGCTTGTCGCGTTTGCGGGCCCAGGGCGGCAGGTCGATGAACACCCGGGTGCCGGCCTTGAGGCCGCTGAGGATCTGGGTGTCCTTGCCGCTGCTGACCCCCAGCTCCACCGGCTGGAAGCTCGGCTCCTGGTTCTTGCCCACGAGCAGCACTCCGGGCTGGCCCTTTTCGGTGACCACCGCCACGGTGGGCACGAGGGTGTCTGCCTGCAGCCTGCCGGTCTGGAAGTCGATGTCGGCAGTCATCCCGATGCGCAGTTCGGGCGCCGGCGCCCGCAGCTGCAGCTTCACCTCGAACGAGGTGACGTTGTTGACCTTGACGGCCCGGGGTGCGATCTGCCGCACCCGGGCTTCGAAGCGGCGGTCGGGGAACGCATCCACCCGCACGCTGGCGGGCATGCCCGGCCGCAGGCGGCCGAGGTCGTTCTCGGGCACCTTGGCCAGCACCTCAAGCCCCTGGGACAGTTCCACGATCGACGAACTGGTGGCGCCGGCCGAGGCCGAGGCGGTGGTGGTAGGGGTGACGAAGGCGCCGGGATCGGCGTAGCGCTGGCTGATCACCCCGGCGAAGGGGGCCCGCACGATCAGTTCTTGGCCTTCCACCTGGCGTTGCTCGATCCGCTGGCGGGCGGCATTGGCGGCCATCCGCTTCACCTCGAAATCGGCCCGGAAACGGTTGAGATCGTTGAGGCTGATCGCCCCCTGGCGGAAGAGCGGCTCGTTGCGGGCCAGTTCGCTGCCGCTGCGCGCCATCTCGGCCTCCGCCGAGCGCAGGTTGGCCAGCAATTCCTGCAGGCGGTCCCGCAGGTCGCCCGGGTCCATGCGGGCCAGCGGTTGGCCGGCCACCACCCGGTCGCCCTCATCCACGAACAGCTCCAGCAGCACCCCCTGCCGCTTGGGGCTCACATTCACCCGTTCCACCGCATCCAGCTCACCGCTGGCGGTGATCACCCCCGGCAGAGTTCCCTGGCGGGCCTCCACGGTGTAGGGGGTGAGGTTGCGGGCCGCCTGCAGGCGCTGGCGCTGCCCCACGGCCAGGGCCACCAGCAGCGGCACCGAAGCGCCCAGCGCGATCCACAGCGAACGCCGGCGGCGCGGCCGGGGACGGCGGGGGAGGGGCGTGGGGGCAGGGATCACCGTGGCCGGAGCGGAAGGGCCTGGGGCGGCCGGCGCCTGGGGCAGAGGGGTGGGGGCTGGAATCGGCCGGCTCATTGCTTCGATCAGTCTCGCTGGTTGGTGGATGTGCTGTGGTTCGGGTATAGGGAGGAAACTCAGGCGGATGGGGGATCGGGCGAACCGTAGATTCCGACCATGCTCAAAGCCGGAATCGTCGGGCTGCCCAATGTCGGCAAGTCGACCCTGTTCAACGCCCTCGTGGCCAACGCCCAGGCCGAGGCGGCCAACTATCCCTTCTGCACGATCGAGCCCAATTCCGGGGTGGTGTCCGTGCCGGACCCGCGTCTGCAGCAGCTCTCGGACCTCAGCAGCAGCAAGGAGATCATCCCCACCCGGGTGGAGTTCGTGGACATCGCCGGCCTGGTGAAGGGCGCCAGCCAGGGGGAGGGGCTGGGCAACAAGTTTCTGGCCAACATCCGCGAGGTGGACGCCATCGTGCACGTGGTGCGCTGCTTCGAGAACGACGACGTGATTCACGTTTCGGGCTCGGTGGGGCCGGCCCGCGATGCCGAGGTGATCAATCTGGAGCTGGGCCTTTCCGACCTCTCCCAGGTGGAGAAGCGGCGCGAGCGCCTCAAGAAGCAGGTGCGCACCAGCAAGGAGGCCCAGGTGGAGGATGGGGCCCTCGAGCGGATCCAGGCGGAGCTGGAGCAGGGCGGCGCCGCCCGCAACGTGACGCTCAGCGAGGAGGAGGCCCTGTTTGTGAAGCCCCTGGGGCTGCTCACTGCCAAGCCGATCATCTACGCCACCAACGTCAGCGAGGACGACCTGGCCTCCGGCAATGCCTACTGCGAGGAGGTGGCGACCCTGGCGGAGAAGGAGGGGGCCGGCACCGTGCGCATCTCGGCCCAGGTGGAGGCCGAACTGATCGAACTGCCCGAGGAGGAGCGCGCCGAATTCCTCAGCGGCCTCGGCGTCGACGAGGGGGGGCTGCAGAGCCTGATCCGCGCCACCTACGCCCTGCTGGGCCTGCGCACCTACTTCACCACCGGCGAGAAGGAGACCCGGGCCTGGACGATCCGCGCCGGCATGACCGCTCCCCAGGCCGCCGGCGTGATCCACACCGACTTCGAGCGCGGCTTCATCCGGGCCCAGACCGTGGGCTACGACCAGCTGATCGAGGCGGGCTCCCTGGCGGAAGCGCGCAACCGGGGCTGGCTGCGCAGTGAGGGCAAGGAGTATGTGGTGGCGGAAGGCGACGTGATGGAGTTCCTGTTCAACGTCTGAAGCCCGTGACCGCCCCTGTGGTTGCCTTCCTTGGCCTCGGGGCCCTCGGAACTCCGATGGCCCTCCGCCTGCTGGAGGCTGGTTTCGCCCTGCGGGTCCACAACCGCAGCCCCGGTCGCGCCGCGCCGTTGGTGGCAGCCGGGGCCTGGGCTGCCGCTTCCGCCGCCGAGGCGGTGGCCGGGGCCGATCTGGTCTGCCTCTGCCTCCGGGACGACCGGGCCGTGCGGGAGGTGCTGTTCGGTCCAGGGGCGCAGGCAGCCGTGGCGAGCCTGGTGCCCGGTGCCCTGGTGATCGATTTCTCCACGATCGCGCCGGCCACCAGCCGTGAGCTGGCCGAGGGCCTGGCGGAGCACGGCGTGGCCTATCTGGATGCGCCCGTCACCGGCGGCACCGAAGGGGCCCGCGCCGGCCGCCTCTCGGTGCTGGTGGGCGGCGCGGCGGACCAGCTGGAGCGGGCCCGGCCGCTGCTGGAGCAGGTGGGGCAGCGGATCAGCCATTTCGGACCGGTGGGGGGCGGCCAGCAGGTGAAGGCGCTCAACCAGGTGATGGTGGCCGGCAGCTACGCCGCCGTGGCCGAGGCCCTGGCCCTGGGCCGCCGGCTGGGGTTGCCGATGGAGGAGGTGTGCGCGGCCCTCGCCGGCGGGGCGGCCGGTTCCTGGGCCCTGCAGCACCGTGCCGCCAACATGCTGCGTGAGGACTTCCCGCTGGGCTTCCGCCTCGATCTGCATCGCAAGGATCTGGCGATCGCCCAGGCGGAGGCCGCGGCCGTGGGCCTGGCGCTGCCGGTGAGTGAACGGGTGGCGGCTCTGGAGGACGACCTGATCGCCGCCGGATTCGGCGGTGAGGACGTTTCCGCCCTGGCCCGCTGGTTCGCCTGAGGGGCCACGGGCCTCCGGGCCCAGGCCCTACCGTGACGCCGTCCGGGTGGTCCGGGCCGCGACGGACTCCGCGCCCGGATCTCAGCCATGCCCCTTCCCCCGGCTTCCCCCCCAGCCCAAGCCCCCGAACCAGCTGCCGCCGCCATCCAACTGCGCAACCTCAGCAAGTGGTACCGCGAGGGGGAAGAGGAGCGCTGGGTGCTGCGCCAGGTGGATCTCGATCTCCCCGCCGGTGAATTCGTGGTGCTGCTCGGCCAGAGCGGCAGCGGCAAGAGCACCCTGCTCAATCTGATCGGGGGCATCGATGAGCCCAGCACCGGCCAGGTGACGATCGGCGGGGTGACGATCACCGAACTCGATGAGCAGGCCCGCACCCTCTACCGCCGCGACCGGATCGGCTTCATCTTCCAGTTCTTCAACCTGATTCCCACCCTCTCGGTGCTGGAGAACGTGACCCTGCCGGGGGAGCTGGCTGGCCGTTCCTTCCGGGAGCTGCAGGCCCCGGCCCTGGCGATGCTGGAGCGGGTGGGTCTGGCCGACCGGGCCGGCGCCATGCCGGATCGCCTTTCGGGAGGCCAGCAGCAGCGCGTCGCCATCGCCCGCGCCCTGGTGCACGATCCGGTGCTGCTGCTGGCGGATGAACCCACCGGCAATCTGGATGAGCACACCGGTGAGGTGGTGCTGGAGCTGCTGATCGAGCTGACGCGCCGCCAGGGCCGAACCTTGATCATGGCCACCCACAACGCCGCCATCGCCGACCGGGCCGACCGGGTGCTGCGCGTGCATGAGGGGCATCTGGTGGCGGAGCGGCCGACGCTCGCCGCTCAGGCGGCATGAGCCCCGCGGACCCGCCGGTGGTGAGCAACCGGCCCCTCTGGCGCCTGGCCCTCCGGCGTCTGCTGCGGCGGCCCCTTCAGTACCTGCTCTGCATCCTGGGCATCGCCCTGGGGGTGGCGATGCTGGTCTCGATCGACCTGGCGAGCGGTTCGGCCCAACGGGCCTTCGCCCTTTCCACCGATGCGATCACCGGCCGCACCACCCATCGGATCGTGGCGATCGCCCCCGCGGGCGTGGCTTCCGATGACTATGTGGCCTTCCGCCGCGCCTTCCCCTCGGTGGCGGCGGCGCCCGTGCTCGAGGGCTACGCCCGGGCCCGCGAGCTGGACAACCAGCTGCTGCGGTTGGTGGGCGTGGATCTGTTCGCCGAGGCGCCGTTCCGCGACACCCTCGGCGACAGTGGTGAGCTGGGGCAAGGATTCGTGCCCTTCCTCACCCGCCCCGCCACCGGCGTGATCGCTGCCGAAACGGCGCAGCAGCACGGAATCGCAGCCGGTGATTCCCTCCATCTCGACCTGGCCGGCCGGCCGGCGGTGCTGCAGGTGGTGGGCACGGTCGCTAGCGACAGCGCCGTGGAGAGGCGGTCGCTGGCCGATCTGCTGCTGCTCGATCTTTCCACCGCCCAGGAGCTGCTGGCCACGCCGGACCATGTGGGCCACATCGATCTGCTCGTGGAGCGGCCTGAAACCCTGGAGGCGATCGGTCAGTGGCTGCCCCCCGGCCTGCGGCTCGAGCCGGCGGAGGCCCGGCGCAACGCGGTTCAGCAGATGACGGCCGCCTTCAACCTCAACCTCACCGCCATGAGCCTGCTGGCGATGGTGGTGGGCATCTTTCTGATCTACAACACCGTCACCTTCAGCGTGGTGCAGCGGCGCGACCTGTTCGGGGTGCTGCGCTGCCTGGGGGTGACCAGGGGCCAGCTGTTCAGCCTGATTCTCGGTGAGGCGGCCCTGTTCAGCCTCGTGGGTTCGCTGCTGGGCCTGGCGCTGGGGGTGCTGCTGGGGCGATCGATCGTGGGCCTGATCACCCAGACGATCAACGACTTCTACTTCGTGGTTTCGGTGCGTCAGATCAGCCTCTCGGGCTGGAGTCTGGCCAAGGGGCTGCTGGTGGGCATGGCCTCCGCTCTGCTGGCCTCGGCGATCCCGGCCTGGGAGGCGATGGCCACCCCGCCCCAGCTGGCCCTGAAGCGCTCCAGCTTGGAGGGCGGCTGGAGGCGTCTGCTGCCCTGGTTCCTGCTGGCTGCGGCGCTGACCATCGGCCTCGGGCTGCTGCTGCTGCTGTGGCGCAGCAGCAGCCTGATCCCTGCCTTCGCCGGTCTGTTCGCCCTGCTGATGGGGGCGGCCCTGCTGATGCCCCCGGCGGTGGCTGCGGTGATGGCGGCCCTGGCCTGGCTGCTGCGCGGCCAGGGGGTGGTGGCCCGCCTCGCCCCTCGCGACATCCTCCGTTCGCTCAGTCGCACCGCCATTGCGGTGGCGGCGCTGATGGTGGCGGTTTCGGTGATCGTGGGCATCTCGATCATGATCGGCTCGTTCCGCGGCACGGTGGTCACCTGGCTCGACCAGACCCTGCAGGCTGATGTGTTCGTGTCGCCTCCGACCACCACCGCCAACCGGGTGATCGGGCGGGTGGATCCGGAGATCGTGGCGGCGCTGCACCACCGGTCTGACCTGAGCGCCGTGGTCACCTACGACAACATCGACGTGCGCCTCCCCGAGTACGACAAGGAGGTGACGATGATCGCCGCCGGGGGCGATGTTTCCGGCGGCAAACGCCCCTATGCCTGGATCCGCCCCGACCTGGGCGACCCCTGGCAGGCGATGGAGGACCACCGCGGCGTGATCATCTCCGAGGCCCTATACCTGCGCGAGCGGGGCGACCGCATCCCCGAGACCCTGGCGATCGAGACGCCGCAGGGCGTGCGCTCGTTCGACGTGCTGGCGGTTTTCTACGACTATTCCTCCGACCGCGGCACGCTGCTGATCGATGCCGGCCTGGCAGAGGAGCTGTGGGGCCCCACCGGCGTGGCGTCGCTGGGGCTGTTCGTGGCGCCGGGCGGCGATGCCGATGCCCTGGCCGCCGAACTGCGCAGCAGCTTCAGCGACCGCCAGGACCTGCTGATCCAGACCAATCGGGCCCTGCGGCAGGGATCGCTGGAGATATTCGATCGCACCTTCGCGATCACCGGCGCCCTGCAGCTGCTCACCGTGCTGGTGGCCTTCGTGGGGATCTTCAGCACCCTGATGAGCCTGCAGCTCGAACGCGGTCGGGAATTCGCCGTGCTGCGCGCCACCGGCATGACCCCTCGCCAACTGGGCAGGCTCACCTTGCTCGAGACCGGATTGATGGGAGGGATGGCAGGCCTCTGCGCGATGCCGCTGGGTTTCGTGCTGGCCTGGGTGCTGGTGCACGTGATCAACGTGCGCTCCTTCGGTTGGACCCTGCGCATCGCCCTGGAACCCCACTATTTCTGGCAGTCGCTGCTGATCGCGGTGGGGGCGGCCCTGCTGGCGGCCGTGTTTCCGGCCCTGCGCCTCGGCAGCACCAACATCAGCACCGCCCTGCGGCAGGAATGAGCCCGATGCCAGTCACCTTCTTCCGATCTTTTCTGGCGTTGCTGCTGGGGCTGCTGGGGCTGCTGATCGGCCTGGGCGGTGTCGCCCCCGCCGCTGCCACCACCCGCATGCAGTGGGCGGACCTGCCGGAGCCTGAGGCCGCCGGCTTTGAGCGGGCCATCGGCCCCCATCGCTGGCGGTTTCCGCAGGATTTAGGCCCCCATCCCGAGTTCCAGACCGAGTGGTGGTACTACACCGGCAACCTGGAAAGCGCCGAGGGCCGGCCGTTCGGTTTCCAGTTCACGGTGTTCCGCCAGGCGCTGGCGCCGGGAGCCCCCCAGGGCACGTCCCAATGGCGCAGCCCCCAGGTGTTTTCGGCCCACTTCACGGTGAGCGACATCGCTGCCGAACGCTTTCTGCACCAGGAGCGCTTCAGCCGCGGCAGCCTCGGCCTGGCCGGTGCCAGCGCCGAGCCCTACGGCGTCTGGCTCAACGACTGGCAGATCCGCAGCCAGCCCGACGGCAGCGTGCGGATCCAGGCCGCCACCGAGGAGGCGGAGATCGATCTGGAGGTGCGTCAGAGCCGCGAGCCGGTGCTCCAGGGCCGCGATGGGCTCAGCCAGAAGGGGCCCGAACCTGGCAACGCCTCGTACTACTACTCCCTGATCCAGCAGCCCACCAGCGGCACGCTGCGGGTGGGGGAGAACCGCTTCGCCGTCCACGGCATCAGCTGGAAGGACCACGAGATCTTCACCAATTCCCTGGCGGCCGGCACGATCGGCTGGGACTGGTTCTCCGCCCAGTTCGACGATGGCTCGGCCCTGATGCTCTACGACCTTCGCCATGCCGATGGCAGTCGTGAGCCCCAGAGCGGTGGTCGCTGGATCGGCGCGGCCGGGGCCGGCGGGCGCGGCCCGGAGGAGGAGCTGAAGGCTGCCGATCTCAACCTCGAGGTGATCGAGCGCTGGCGCAGCCCCCATAGCGGAGCCACCTATCCGGCGGCCTGGCGGCTGCGGATCCCCCGGCTCGATCTCGACCTGGAGATCCGCCCGCTGATGGCCGATCAGGAGCTCACCACCAGTTCGGCCACCTACTGGGAGGGGGCGATGCGCTACGCCGGCCATAAGGGCGCCACGCCGTTGCAGGGTCGGGGGTACGGCGAACTCACCGGTTACGCCGATCGTCTGGATACCCGCCTGGCGGCCCGGGCCCGGTGAGAATGGGGCAAGACCGGTTGCCTGCGCGATGACCACCACCCCCGACCATCCCCACAATTTCGAGGCTCAGAAGGAGGTGCACCAGCAGATCCGCAACGACCCCGACTACGACGACTGGGAATACGGCACCGAGCCACTGCCCCACGAGGCCTGGCGTGGGGAAGCGCCCGCCGCCCCCCCGGAGACCCCCAGCCCGACCTGAGGGCTCCCTATCGATCCGGCTTGTCGCTGCGGTCGCTTTCGAACCGGTAGAGGATCTCCTGCCCGCCATCGCCACCGCCA
>JBBASR010000016.1:22696-48101 GCA_040399125.1 Cyanobium sp.
CCGCGGCTGAGGGCCTTGATCAGGTTGCGGCGTTGGTATTGGGCGAGTTGCCGCACCAGCGGCAGGCCCAGCAGCACCAGCGCCGCCATCAGTAGCCAGAGCCCCGCGCCATGCCCCTGGCCATCGAGCAGGGCACCCGCCATTAGAGGCGCCCCCAGGGAACTCACCGCGAAGCACTGGGAGAAAAGGGCCATCGCCAGTCCCTGATGGTCCGGCGGGCTGAGTTCCACCACCGCTTCGGTGGCGGTGGGCAGGAAGGCGGCCTCCCCCAGCGCCAGCGGCAGCTGGGCGGCCATCACCAGCAGCATGCCGTGGCGGCTGAGGGTGGAGGCAGCGAGCAGTACGCAGCCGCCGGCGAAGCAGAGCAGGCTCAGGGCCAGGCCGCTGGCCACCGGGCGCCGGGCCAGGGCCTTGCCCACCGGCCACTGGAGCAGCACCAGCAGGCCCAGTTGGAGGCCGATCAGCAGGGCGCCGATGCTTTCCGGCAAGGCAGGGCGCTGGAGGCCGCCGCGCACGAGATCGAGGGGTAGGGCGCTCTGCATCAGCGCCGGCATCGCGGTGGCCAGCACCGCCACGGCCAGCATCGGCAGCAGGGGGGGCAGCCAGGTCCAGGCGGGGCGGCCGGGGGCCGTGGTCGGGCGCCGTTTCCCCTGGGGCAGCGGCCCGCTCCGCAGCAGCAGCACCAGCACCGCGGCCAGGCAGACCAGATCCACCACGTAGATGCCCCGCAGCCTGTCGATCGAGGAGAGCAGGGCCCCCAGCAGGGCCCCGAGGGCGATCCCGAGGGCATCGGCGCTGCGCACCAGGGCGAAGGCCCGCGCCGACCGCATGGGCGGGCAGCTCAGCGGTACCGCCAGCTCGATGGCGGGCCAGTAGAAGCCCATCGCGATGCCGAGCAGCAGCACCCCGGTGAGATACCCGCCGAAGCCCCTGGCTCCGAACAGCACGGCATCGCTCGCCATCGCCAGCAGGGCGGAAGCCGCCACCGGCACCGAGCAGTTCGTGCCCCGATCGAGCAGCAGCCCGCTGATCATCCGGCTGCCGGTGCCGGCGAGGGCCGCCAGGGCCAGTCCCCTGGTGATGCTGCCGGCGCTGAAGGCCTCCAGGTGGAAAACGATCGGGGTCAGGTAGAGCACCCCCCCGGCCCCCACCGACCCGATCAGGCGCAGAATCGCCACGATCCGCAGTGGCGCGGGAAACTGAAGCCACCAGGACCGAGCTTCCGCCTGTGCCTGTTCCAAATCGCGTTCGCTGTTTCGGGGTCTGCCTCGCCAGTCTGCTGATCGGCACCTCGACCCTGGGCCCGACGGCGGCCCGGGGGGCGGACCAGCTGCAGCTGCGGCTCGATGGGCTGGAGATCCCGATGAGCCTCCCCCAGCTGGAGGCCTGGAGCCGGGGGCCGCAGGACCTGCCGCGCGGCACCGACCTGGGGGTGTGGTTGTCCCTGTTGACGCCCCAGAACCGCCACGATCTGCGCCAGATGCTGCGGGCGCCGCTGCTGCGGGAGGCCGGTTTCGGGCGTCAGCTGCTCGACAGCTGGGCGGGCGGGCAGATGCTGGCGGAGCTGGGTCAGCTGCTCACCACCCCGGACGGCCGCAGCACGACCCTGGCGCTGCAGACCACGCTGCGGCGCCTGTTGCAGGAGCGCCGCGAGGTGACGGCCCTGGAGCTGCTGCGCGGCCTGCCGGTACCGCGGCTCAGCCTCCAGCTCGATGGCCTGATCGGCATGGCCGACCAGTGGCGCCTTCAGCTCAGCCTGCAGCGCCGTGGCTTGCGGCGGCTGGAGGAGCTGGCCCTGCCGCAGCGCCGGGTGAGGCCGCGGGCGATGGCGTTCCTAGGCCGCCCGCGACTGCGGCGGCAGGAGCTGGCGGTGGCCCATCGCTCCGAGCCGTTGCCGCTGGAGATCTGGAGCCCACCGCCTGCCGATCCGCCTGCCGATCGACCTGCCGATCGACGCCCCCTGCCCTGGCTGCTGCTGATGCCCGGTCTGGGGGGCAATGCGGACCAGTTGGGCTGGCTGGCGGCGGCCCTGGCCCAGCGGGGCTGGTGGGTGGTGGTGCTGCAGCATCCGGGCAGCGATGGACCGGCCCTCAAGGCCTCCCTCGAGGGGCTGCGCCCGCCTCCGGGGGCCGAGAGCGTGGCCGTGCGGCTGGCCGATGCCCAGGCGGTGCTGCAGGCCCAGCGCCAGGGGGTGCTCGAGGTGGAGGGGGAGGGGGTGGTGCTCGGCGGCCATTCGCTCGGAGGACTCACGGCCCTGATCGCAGCCGGTCTGGCGCCAGAGCCCGGCCTGGTGCAGCGCTGTGCCCGGGCCATGGATCGGCTGCCGATCGCCAATCCTTCGCGGCTGCTGCAGTGCCAGCTGCCCACCACCGAGCAGCCCCTGCCCCAGGTGGCCCCGGCGGATCTGCGGGGCGTGATGGTGTTCAACGGTTTCGGCAGCCTGCTGTGGCCCGGTCGCGGCGTGCGGCCCCTGCGGGTGCCGCTGCTGCTGCTGGCCGGCAGCCTCGATCTGGTCACGCCGCCGTTGAGCGAGCAGCTGGCGCTGTTCCTTCCCGCCGAGGACCGCCGCAGTCGGCTGGTGCTGGTGGATGGCGCCAGTCATTTTTCGCCGGTGCGGGTGTCGGCGCGGGAGGAGGCCCTGTTCCGCGTCGATGACGCCCTGGTGGGTGTGGATCCCGAAACCGTCCAGGGGGTGCTGCTGGAGGTGAGCAGCGAGTTTCTGCAGACCCTCCAGCAACCTTCGGTCTCGATTCCCCCCCAGCAGCGGATCCAGCAGGGGGTGAAGGCCTACGTGCTCGATCCGCCCAGCGCCAGGCAGTGGCAGTCGCAGATGCGCCGCTGAGCCAGGGCCTGGGCCGGGCCCTGGCTGGTGCAGGGGCCGATCAGAAGCGAATGCGGGGGTCGAGCAGCGCCACCAGCAGGTCCACCGCCACGGTGATCAGCACCACCAGGGCCGCCACCACCACCACGATCCCCTGCACCAGCGGATAGTCGCGCTGGGCGATTGCCTCCTGCAGGCGGAAGGCGATGCCCGGCCAGGAGTAGGTGACCTCGATCAGCAGGGCGCCGCCGATCAGGGAGGCCACGGTGATGCCGGTGATCGTGAGCACCGGCAGCAGGGCATTGGGCAGGGCGTGGCGCAGCACCACCCGGGTTTCGCTGAGGCCGCGGCTGCGGGCCGCCTCCACGTAATCGGAGCCAAGGGCGCGGCGCAGGTTCAGACGCAGGGCATTGGTGAAGATGCCGCTGAGCAGCAGGCCGAGGGTGGAGGCCGGCAGCACCAGGTGGCGCAGGGCCCCCTGCAGTTGCTGGAGGTTGCCGGCCCGCAGGCTGTCCAGCAGGTAGAACCCCGTGCCTTCGGGGGGCAGCACGGTGGCGGGCAGGCGGCCGCCCACCGGCAGCCAGCCCAGCCAGACGGCGAACACCAGCTGCACCACCATCGCCGCCCAGAAGGGGGGCAGGGCGTAGGTGCCGATGCCGAACAGGCGCCCGGCCAGATCCACCTTGCCCTCGGGGCGGGCGATGCCGCTGAAGCCCACCGCCAGCCCCAGCACCGCGGCGATCAGCAGCGCCACCAGCCCCAGTTCAAGGCTGGCCGGCAGGCTCTGGCGGATGATCTCAGCCACCGGTTGCTGGCTGTTCTGCGACAGGCCCAGATCTCCGTGCAGCAGCTTGCTGAGGAAGTGGCCGTACTGCACCGGCAGGGGCCGGTCGAGGCCGAGCTGGTGGCGCAGGGCGGCGCGGGCGGCGGCGGGGGCCTTGGGCCCGAGCAGGGCATCGATCGGATCGCCCGGTGCCACCCGCAGCAGCAGAAACACCAGGCTGGCGATCAGCCAGAGCATCAGCGGCGCCAGGGCGAGGCGGGCGCCGAGGTAGCGGAGCAGGTCGGAGCGGCGGCTCATCGGCGGACCTCCTGGGGGCGGGGGGCAGGCAGGCGCTGCAGCAGATCCAGCCGCAGCCGGCCGGAACCGTCGAAGCGCGGGGTCGTCAGCTCCGGCCGGCTCCAGGCCTGCTCGGCCATCAGCCAGACCGGCAGGTAGGGCACGGCGGCGGCGGTGCGCCGCTGGATGGCGCGCAACAGCCGTTCCCGTTCAGGGCCAGTGATGCGGCTGCTGCGGCCCAGTTCGGCATCGAGGCCCGGGGCACTCCAGAAGGAGCCGCTCAGGGCGCTGTTGCCCTTGCTGCAACGGTCGGCTGAGGCCGTTTCGCAGCTCAGCAGGGGGGCCAGGAAGTTTTCGGCATCGGGGTAATCACCCACCCAGTCGTAGAAGAACAGCGGCAGGGCGCCCTTGCCGAGCTGGTCGTAGGCGGTGGTGGATTCCATGCCGCTGACCTCCAGCTCGAGGCAATCGCCGAGATCCCGGCGCACCTGGGCCTGCCAGGTGAGGGCGAGCAGGCGATCGGAGGGGACGTCGGAGCGGAAGGTCAGGGGCAGTTCGAACACCTTGCCCTTGCAGTAGCCGGCCTGGCGGAACAGCTGGCGGGCGGCGGCGGGGTCGTAGGCGGGCCAGGCATCGGGATCGGAGCCGGGGAGGCTGGGGGGGATGAGCTGGCGCAGGGGCGGCCGCATGCCCAGGCTCACCCGTTCGGTGATCGTGCGGCGATCGAGGCTGCGGGCGATCGCCTGGCGCAGGGTGAGGTTGTTGAGCGGCGGCTGGTCGGTGAGCAGCGAGAGGAAGCCGATCGACAGGGGCGGACCGCTGCCCTCATGGAGCCTGCCGGCGGCGGCATCGCGGCGCAGGGCCTGCTGGTGGTCGATCTCCAGGCCGCTGGCCAGCAGCACGTCCACCTCGCCGCTGCGCAGGGCACCGAACAGGGCAGTGGAGTTGCTGAGGGTCACCAGGTCGATGCCGGCGTTGGCAGGGCGGGGACCCCAGTAGTACGGGAAGGGGGTGAGCCGCTGCTGCTGGCCGCTGAAGAAGCTGAGCCGGTAGGGCCCGGTGCCCACGAAGCGGTTGTTGACGGGCTTGTCGGTGTGGCCGCGATAGGCGGTGGGGGAGACGGGGGTGAGGAAGATCGCCGAGAGCAGGCGGGGCAGCGGCGAGAAAGGAGCCTTGAGCTCCAGCTCGATCTCATGGCTGCCGCTGGCGCGCACCGCCTTCACCCGGTCGCTGAACTGATAGCCAAGGGTGCCGATCGCCATGAAGCGGTTCAGCGAGAACACCATGGCGGCGGCATCGAAGGGGGTGCCGTCGTGGAAGCGCACTCCCCGGCGCAGCGGGATGCGGGCCCGCAGGCCATCGGCGCTGAGGATCGGCGGCGCCGTGGCCAGCCGCGGTTCGATCGCGCCGTCGGCACCGATGGCATAGAGCGGATCCCCCAGGGCGCTGAGCACCTGCATCTGGCCGGAGCGCGAGGCCTGGGCCGGATCGAGCGAATCGATGCGGCTCTTGCTGGCCACGATCAGGCTGGCCCCTGGCGGTGGGGGCTGGCAGCCGCCCACCAGCAGCAGCAGCGCCAGGGGCAACGCGCCTGGCAGGGAAAGGCGCCGCAGCCGGGAGTACTGCCGGGAGGTCTGCCGGCAGAACAGGCGGGACGGCTTGGCGGAGGAAGGGGCCGGGGCGGAGAGCAAACCCAGGGGGTCGGACATCACCCATTCAATCCGACGTCCCCCCAGGGGCACTCCAGCCTCACGGGCGGCAGTGGTTGGCCGAAGGGGGGTGGGGAAGGCAGCGGTGGGCGTCGGAGCGCACCTGGCTGAGGGCCAGCTCGAACACCGGCGAGCCATGGCGCGCCAGGGGCCAGCGCCGCAGCCAGAGGCGATCGGCGTGGTCGTCGAGGCCGATCACCTGGTACAGCTGGTCCGGCGGGCCGTCAGCAGCGGCATCGCCGCTGAGGCGGATGCACTCGCCTGGATGGAGATCCATGGGAGAGAGGAGAGCGTCCTTAAGGATTGTTTCGTTCGCGTAGGGGAAGTGTACATTCCGCTACCGGTTGTGATCCAGGTGAGCGCTTCGGCATGTTCCGCTTTCCTTTGTTCTAGCTGGCGGCCGCATCAAAGGCCTGGTTTTGGCATATGAAGCACATCTGTTTTGTAGTGCCGTAGTACGAGCAATGAAGGGGGTGAGCCGCTGCTGCTGGGCGCTGAAGAAGCTCAGCCGGTAAGGCCCGGTGCCCACGAAGTGGTCGTTGACGGGCATGTCGGTGTGGCCGCAATAGGCGGTGGGGGAGACAGGGGTGAGGAAGATGGGCGAGAGCAAGCGGTGCAGCGGCGAGAAAGGAGCCTTGAGTTCCAGCTCGATCTCATGGCTGCTGCAGGCGCGCACCATGGCGGCGGCATCGAAGGGGGTGCCGTCGTGGAAGCGCACCCCCTGGCGCAGCGGGATGCGGGCCCGCAGGCCATCGGCGCTGAGGATCGGCGGCGCCGTGGCCAGCCGCGGTTCGATCGCGCCGTCGGCACCGATGGCATAGAGCGGATCCCCCAGGGCGCTGAGCACCTGCATCTGGCCGGAGCGCGAGGCCTGGGCGGATCGAGCGAATTGATGCGGCTCTTGCTGGCCACGATCAGGCTGGTTCCGGGGCGAGCCGGATTAGACCCAGGGCCGTGGCCCGTGGGTGCCGTCCTGGCTGGCGTTGAAGGGGACCCCCGGGAGCGGACAAGCCCTGCAAATTAGGTGGTGGGCCCCCATTTAAACCCTCAACGCGCAGATCACCGCTTGCCGAAGGGTGGAAGCCCTGCCGAAGCAGGGCCCGTGACCTCTGATCCGTGC
This sequence comes from Cyanobium sp., assembly GCA_040399125.1. Lineage (GTDB taxonomy): Bacteria > Cyanobacteriota > Cyanobacteriia > PCC-6307 > Cyanobiaceae > Cyanobium. The sequence goes on from JBBASR010000016.1 coordinate 29,407, forward strand.
GCTCAGGTCAGAGAGGATGCGCCCTTCTGGATTCGCCGCCGCAGCTTGCGACTGAAGCCGAAGGCTGTTCCCAGGCCCAGGATCGGGAGAGGACCAGGAACCTCGGAAACGGATTGGGTGTAGCCGTTGATCATGTTGTCGAAGCGATCGCCGGAGGCCAGGTTCCAGACATCCCTCACATAGAGCCTGGTCTGGCCCGCGATCGCGGTGGTGTTGTCCGGCCCCCAGTTGTTCGAGGAGTTCACCGCCAGGGTGTCGAGAATGACACCGGAGCTGTTGTTGGCCCGGAGTTCCTTGGTGAAGAAGGAGTTCTGCGTGACCTGATCGAAATTGGCGTCAAGCGATGCCCTGGCGAACGTGGCTACAGGATTGATGGCTGGGTTGATCGCCACTTCGTATTCGAAGCTGCCTTGGAAGGGGCCGGGAACAAAGCTGCCGTCAGTTGGATTGGCGGCATCGATATCCACCTGATAGGGGCCGGTCCCGCTGCCGGTGACGCTCACCGTACAGATGAAGGTGCCGGTGGCGGAACAGGTGCCGTTGTCCTGGAAGCTGCGGAACGTAAAGGTTTTGTCGCCCACCGTGAGCTCGGGCGGGTTTGGGGGGGTCACCGGGTCGTAGGTGAACCATTGCTGTGCCTGGGCAGAGCCTGCTCCGAGAACAGAGGCGGCGCCGCCTCCGATCAGGGCTGCCGAAACCGCCAACTTGGGCAGGTTCTTGAGCTGCGACAGCACTTCGCTGCGAAGCGTTTGGCTAACGGATTGAATCATGAATAAAAGATTGAAAAAGTAATTGGCTGACGGGAGAAAGCCAATTAGAGGCTAATCAGCTTCGCCCTTAAGTGCTGCTGTGTTTCTGCTGCAGAACCGCGCAACTGCTATGGCTCGCGCAAGTATTGAATCTGCTTTATTTGTGCTGCATTTGTGCTTCACAGCGACGCATTGCTCTGGAAGGGATTGTTCCCCTACGTTTGGATCGGGATATGCTGGAGGAGAAATTGGAGTGTTTCAGAGCGTGCGCAGGCAGGCCGCCACGGTCTGAACGTCCTCCAGCGCTTCGATCGCGCTGAGGGCTGAACGAAATCGGGATTCCTGTACTTCGTGGGTGATCACCACGATCTCCGCGGCGCCGGCTTCGGGGGCCATGCCTTGGCCTTCAAACTGCACGATCGATTGAATCGAGACGCCGGCATCGCCGAAGCAGGTGCCGATGCGGCCGATCACGCCCGCCTCATCCCGGGTCAGCAGCCGCACGTAGTTGCGGTGGCTGGTGAGGGCGCTGTCCACCAGCCGGCACTGGCGCCAGCTGCTGGCTGCCAGCAGCGGATCGAGGCCGGCCTCGGCACCGCCCACCTGGCGGATGCCGGCGATGTTGAGGATGTCGGCTACCACGGCGGAGGCGGTGGGACCGGCCCCGGCCCCCGGCCCGTAGAACATCACCTGCCCCACCGGCTCCCCTTCCACCAGGATCGCGTTGTTGACGCCATTCACCCCGGCCAGCGGATGCTGTCGGGGTACCAGGGTGGGATGCACCCGCACATCGAGGAGCTGCGCCTCCGGATCGGGGCTGTCGATGCGTTCCGCAACGGCCAGGAGCTTCACCACGAAGCCCAGCTGGGCGGCATAGGCCACATCGCGGGCCTCGAGCCGGTCGATGCCTTCGGTGGCGATGGCGGCGCGGGGCACCGGCCCGCCGAAGGCCAGGCCCGAGAGGATGGCGATCTTGTCGGCGGCGTCACCGCCCTGGACGTCGGCGGCGGGATCGGCCTCGGCGTAGCCGAGGCGCTGGGCATCGGCGAGCACCTCGGCATAGGCGGCCCCTTCCTCGGCCATGCGGCTGAGGATGTAGTTGGTGGTGCCATTGATGATGCCGCTGACGCGCCGGATGCGATTGCCCCCCAGCGACTGCTTCAGCGGTTCGATGATCGGGATGCCACCCCCCACCGCGGCCTCGATCAGCACGTACACGCCCTTGGCGGCGGCGGCAGCGGCGATCTCCTCGCCGAAGCGGGCGATCACCGCCTTGTTGGCCGTCACCACCGGTTTGCCGGCGGCGATGGCGCGCAGGATCAGGGAGCGGGCCGGCTCAAGGCCGCCCATCACTTCCACCACGATCTCCACAGCCGGATCGTCCACCACCGCTTCAGGGCTGGTGGTGATCAGTCCATCGGCCAGGGCCACAGGGCGGGGCCGGGCCGGATCGCGCACCGCCACCCTGCGGAGTTCGAGGTCGGCCACCAGAGGGTGGCGCCCCTCGGGGTGGGTCAGGATGTCGGCAACGCCGGCCCCCACCGTGCCCAGACCAAGCAAGCCGACGCCGATGGCCATGGGCCCCCAACCAAAAACCTCCGGATCCTAGAAATCGGACCGCTCAGCCGGCTTCGGGGCTGGGGCTTTCGGGGTTGGGGGTGGCGAGGCTGCGGGCCTGGCTCTGCATCATCCGCAGGATGTTGAGGAAGCCATTGGCCCGTGAGGGGGTCAGGCTGGCCTGGAGGCCGGTGGCGGCCAGGAAGGAGGGGTCGAGGGCCGCGGCCTGCTCGGGCGTGAGCCCCTCCATGCCTGCAATCAGCAGAGCCAGCAGCCCCTTGGTGATGGCGGCATCGGAATCGCCCTGCCAGTGCAGCTTGCCCTCCTGCAACTGGCCCACCACGTACACCTGGGAGACACAGCCGCGCACCTTGAACACCTCCTGCCGGTATTCCTCCGGCAGGGGTTCGAGCTTCTTGGCCAGCCAGAGCACGTATTCGTAGCGCCGTTTCGGATCGGTGGTGCTGGAGAGGCGCTCCACGATCCTGTCGAGCGCTGGACTGCCGGTGCTCATCCTGCTCAGCGGCGGGAGCGGCGCAGCAGGCCCACCAGCAGCACCGGCGTGCCGGTGGCGGCCAGCAGCATCAGCAGGCTGCTGATGGCGGGGGCGTGGTGGGCCTGGGGAGCGGCGCCGGTCTCGTTGACTTCGAGGTAGTCGCGGTGGCCGGGCCCGGCATCCACCTGGATCTCCCAATCGGCGCTGGCCTGGGCCGGCAGGGAGAAGTTGAGTTGTCCCTTGGCGTTGGTACGGCCCAGGGCGATCGGCTGACCGCCAGCCGGAGGCACGAGCCGCACGGCCGCATCGGCGGCGGGCAGACCAGTGGAGTACTGGCTTTGTAGCTGCATGCCGTTGCGCAGATCGCCGAGGCGCTGCAGGCTGCTTTCGATCCCATGGGCGGCGGCCAGCCCCGGGGTGAGCAGCACGGCGGCGACGGGAAGAACCCGCAGCAGCAAGGTACGGGACATGGCAGGAAGGGAAGTCAGGACGCTTTCCAGCGACTGTCGCAGGTTTTGCCTGCCTGCACCATACGGGCGATCGAACTCACCATCATCGAAAGGGCATCGCAGGCCTGGCTGCGGCCCTGGAGTTCGGCGGCCAGCACCCGCTCGGAGGCGGTGGGGCCCGGCGCCATCGCGGCGGCGGAGCCGGAAGGTTGGGGCTGGAGGTCGGCGGATCGGGTGGCCTGCTTCTGGAGGGCGCTCAGGTCCAAGGGATGGCACGACGGTTGCTCTTCTCCGATCCTGCCAAACCGAAGCCGGCAGTGCGATCGCTGCTCCGCAGTCGTAGGAGCTTGCAACGTTTGCGGGCCATGGTTGCGGGCGCCTGCCCTCAGGCTGTGGCGTCAGGGGGGAGCGATCCAGTGCAGGCCGGATTCATCGATCCAGCCATCGAAGGGCACGTCCCAGGGATCGGACGGCAGGGCTTCCACCACACAGGCAGCGGGTAGCACCACCAGGGCCGGTACAGCCCGCCAGGCCGGATCGGCACGCAGGCGGTCGTACCAGCCGCCGCCATAGCCCAGGCGGATCCCGCGGCGATCGATCGCCAGGGCGGGCACCAGCAGCAGGGCCAGGTCGGCGGCGGCCAGGGGAGGCGGCCCGATCGGGGCGGGGATGCCGCAGCTGTCCGGGTGCAGCAGCTGTCCCGGGCACCAGGGCAGATACACCAGCTGGCGGCCTTCGTGGGCGTCGGCCACTACGGCGGGCAGCGCCAGCGGCGGTGGGGCCGCTGGCGGCCAGGTGGCGATCAGTGGGTCGAGATCCGGCTCGCTGCCCAGCTGCCGGTAGAGGCCCAGGTGAAGGCCGCGGGGCTGGCGGGCCAGCCAGGCCGGCAGTTCCCGCAGCGCCGTTGCCAGCAGGCCGGCGGCGGCCCCAGGCAGTGCCTCGCGCCGGCGGCGGCGCTGGATACCCCGCAGGGCCTGCTTGGGGTCGGCGGTGCCCATCCGAATCTCAGCGCTGGAACCAGCCGGTGAGCGCCACCGCCAGCGCGTCGGCGGCGTCGTCGGGCCGGGGCGGCTGGTCGAGCTCCAGTTCGCGCATCACCGCCTCCAGCACCTCCGCCTTTTCCGCGTGGCCATGGCCGGCCACGGCGAGCTTGATCTGCATCGGGGGAAATTCCACCACCGGGATCCGGAAGCGGGCCAGGGTCATGATCACCACGCCGCGGGCCTGCACCACGGAGATGGTGGTGCTGGAGCGGTAGAAGAAGAATTTCTCCACGGCTGCCAGATCAGGCTGCCAGCGGCGTACGAGTGTGCGCAGGTCGGCGGCGATCTCCACCATCCGCTCCCCCTCGCTGCGCCCGGGGTCGGTGCGCAGGATGCCGCAGTCGAGCAGACGCGCTCGCTGCTGCACCTCGATCACGCCGTAGCCCACCCGGGCCAGGCCGGGGTCGATGCCGAGGATGATCATGGCTGGCCCCCAGTGCCCAGCCCGGGCTCAGCTATGGGTGAGCGGTCGGGTCCTGAGGCGTCCATGGGGCCCTCAGAACAGTTGCACCGAGACGTTCCGAATGCGCACGATCAGATCGTTGAAGTCGTTGTCGCAATTGGCTCCCGCCACCGTTTGGTCTTCAATGCCGAGCATCAGGGTGTTGGCACTGTTGCTGAGGCTGACCATCTGGGTGGCGCCAGCGGGGTTGGCGGCGGCGAAGGAGGAGAAGATCACGGAAGGATCGTTGTTCTGTAATAGCAGCAGGCCGTATCTCTTACGGGTGTCAATGGGCAGGGAGTTGTAGGTGGCGGAAGCCCCGAAGGCGGGCAGGGAGTTGGGATTCAGTAGCAGATCCTCGTTCTTGCAGCGGGCCAGGGCCGCCTGGAGATAGCCGCTGTCGCCGGGATTGAGGCCAGCGACGCTGCCGATGATCGAATCCACCGTGTAGAAGCCGATGCTGTTGTTGTATCCGGCCAGGCGCTGCACCTCAACGGCCGCCGGAGCCGGGACGACGGCTGGGGCGTTGCCTGTGGCCTGCCAGAACACGCAGGTGACGCCACCGCTGAAGTTGGCGGTCACCTGATTGCCATCGATCGCCATGTTGAGCAGGGCCAGGGAGATCCCGTCCTGGCTGGCAGTGGGGATCCAGTCGCGGCCGCTGAGGTTCTGGCCCTCGGTGATCGCGCGGCTGCCGATGGCCCGGGCCTCGGTGGATTGCCAGCCGTTCGCCGTGTTGTCGTCGTTGGCGTTGGCGGGGTTGAGGCTGCCGCTGGTGCCACCGCTGGCGCCGCTGATCAGGGTGAGGTTGCCGGTCTTGGATTGGAGCCCGAAGGTCACCAGGCCCGGGCCGCTGTCGGCGCGCCAGCTGGTGAGGGGAGCGTTCTGGGAGAACTGAACCTGGTTGCCGTTCAGCAGTTGAACGCTGCTCTGCCAGGTGAGATCGGGACCGACGACGGAGACCAGGGGTTGGTTGGATCCGCCATCAAGGTTGAGGCGCAGGCTGGTGCCGACCTGTTGATTGGCGAGGCCATCCTGATCCAGGGGCAAGGGACCATCGCTGGACAGGTTGAAACGGCCATCCGACTTGAAGTCGGCCAGCATCACCTCGCGGCTGGCGGAGACCGTTGAGGACTGGGCGCTGTCGCGTTGGCTCACCCAGAAGCTCAAGGAGTTCTGATCAGCGCTATTGACATCGGCGCGGAACTGAAGTTCACCCCCCTCGAGATTGAAGCCACTCAACACCACTGGCTGGGAGGGTTTGATGAGCAGGTGGAGTTCCTGCGTAAAGCGCTGGGGATCGACGGCCTGGAAGCGGAGACTTGCCTTTTCCGACTGACCTTCGGCGATCTGATCCGCGAAGGTGGGAACCGTGACCATCTTGCTGATCTCACCGGGCTTTAACACCAGAACACCTGCCACTGCGGGGCAATCGACACCCAGGCTGGTGGTGCCGTTGTCGGAGCTGGAGCTGTACTGAATGGCCAGGGTTTTGTTGAGGGGCCCCTTCCGTTTGATCTCGTAGAGAAGGCTGTCGCCTTCCTTCGCCGCCATCGCCGTGACGGTGTAATCGTCGCTCTGGAGGGAATGGGAGCCGGCTTGCTGCTTGAGCCAGGCGAGATAGGCATCCGCAGGATCAGGGCTGTCGCTGGTGAGCATGCTGCTGGGTGCCACCGCGGCCAGGGGCTCCGCCGCAAGGGCTGCCGGCGCCATGACCGCCGTACTGATGACATGGCTGGCCAGCCAACTGTTTTCGCCCTCGCCGTTGACGGCTGTTTCGGATGTGGGCACCAGTACGAACACCAGCGCAGGGCTATCGCTGGCCGTGAAGCCATTCCAGCGGGCACCGCCATAGACAATGTCGGCCTTGGCATTGCGGCTGAAATCGGAGCTCAGCTGGATCGAGTCCTGGGCATCCGTCACCAGGAACAGCACCTGATCTTCGTTGAGATTTTCGACGCCGAAGCTATCAATGCTGAGGAGATTGGCACCGTAATCCACACTGCTGATCAGCTCCACTGATTTCAGCCTGTTGCCGGGACGGATGTAATACGTGGCGCTATCGGATCCTGAGCTTGCCTCGGTGAAGCTCCAGTTCTGGTTGACCGGACCCTGGAGTACCAGGGAATCGATACCGGCTCCAGCATCGATGCGCAGGAAGTCGTTGTCGATCAGGCTGATCTGGTCGTCACCGTCGCCGGCGAGGATCACATCCTTGCCACCGCGCCCTTCGATGCGGTCCGAGCCAGCAATGGCGGCGATGACATCGGCCAGGGGTGTGCCCAGCAGGGTGTCGTCACTGGGGGTGCCGATCTGGTTGGCGATGTCGAGGAAGTCGCCACCGAAGAGGGCGTACTGGTTGGCCAGGCCCTCGGATCGGTTGCTGGGATCGCTGATCAGGAGGTCCTTGTAGCCATCGGCATTGAGGTCGAAGTTGCCATCAATCGAGTAGCCGGCCAGGGACACCTGGCTGGCGGTTGGGGATGTGCTGGTGACGGCCTCAACCACCAGATTCTTGGTGTTGTCGTAGCCACCAACATTCTCGGTGTAGGGAGACGTGAAATAGAGCTGCGATTGGCTGACAAACGGCGCGGGGATACCTGGCAAAAGGGTATCGACCTGATTGTTCCAGTCGTCGTAGGCAGCTCCCACGGCAAGGGTGGGGCCGCCAGAGAAGCCGTTCACCAGGTAGAGCTGGCTGGAGTTGGCGGTCAGGCCCAGGGTGGGCGAATCTTCGGAGCTGTACGTGGGGGCCTTGCCGAAGTTGGTCGCATAGGTTGACCAGTTGGCGCCCGGATCCGAGGACACGGCCTGGGCTGTTGTCAGGGTGTAACTGCTGGAGTTGTAGGCCCCTGAATAGAAGGCGAGCACCGTCTTGCCCTGGAAGCGGGTGGCGGCCAAGGACGTGCCACTCAGCGCTGAAGTGCTGCCAGCCGAGTTGACCGCCTGGAGGGCAGTGGCTGATCCGCTGAAACTGTTGCCGCTGAGGCTGGAACCCCAGGAGGAGCTGCTGCTTGGATCTGTAGAATAGGAGGCGTAGATTTCAGTTGCCGTGACGCCATTGCTATTGATGGAGTAGAGAGCCAGCCGATTGCCCTCATTCACCAGTTCACCGATGCCCTGGAGTTGGCCTGGATTGTAGTTTGTCCAGCTGCTTGCCTGCGCAAGGTTGGATCCAAGCTCTGCCCAAGCAATCCAGAGCTCATTGGAGCCAGACACATCCATGGCACCACCATTGTTATAGGATATAAAGATCTTGTTGTCGTAGATGGCTGCGCTTTCAACTGACGCGTTATTGCTCTTGGCGGCTTGGATTCCACCGACATTGACCGTGGTCCAACTGCTGGAGGATGCGACGCCATAGGAGAGCTGGATGCCGCCATAGTTTGCGGAGGCGATATAAGTGATGCCGCTGGGATCCACTGTTGCCGTGGCGCCGAAAATATCACTTGTGCTGATGTCGTTGAGGAAAACGCCCGAAGTGGAAATTGACGTGAGGCTACTTGGCGGCTTGTAGCTTTGAATCGGCTCAAACCACACCTGCAGGGAGGGAATATAATTGTCGCTGTAGGGGTAGAGATAGGGATTCAGCGGCGCACGCAGGTTGTCGAGGCTGAAGCTGCTGTCTGCCACCTTGAACAAGCTGCCATCCACCAGCACGGTCTGAATCCACTGGTCGGCCGTTTCAGCGGGGCTGAGGGCCAGCATCACATCATCAAAGCCGTTGCCATTGACATCGCCCGCCGCCCGGATGCTCCAGATGGCATAGGCAAGGGCTCCATCACCCGTGTACACGTTGGCCAGGCCATCGGCAGCGAGGTAGTCGGTGTAGCCATCGCCATTGAGATCGCCGAAGCCGCCGAGCGTCTGCAGGCTGGGCGTGCCGGCAACACCAGCTGTCAGCGTGTTGGCGATGGGCTTGACGCTGGCACTGGCGCCAGCAAACAGCTGCTGCAGGCTGCTTGGAGTGCTGGCCGTGGCCGTGAGATCGGTCGTGCTCAGGGAGGTGCCGGACGCACTGCCAGCCGTGCTGCTGATCTGATAGGTGGAACCAGCCTGGACACCATTGAGGCGGATGCTGTTGTCGCCAGCGAGCGCTGCGAATGGGGTGAAGCTGGGCGCCGTTGCCTGCTGCGGGTACAGCGAAGCAATCTGCACGCTCTGCTGCGTGGCTGTAGAGAGATTATTGGCCTTGATGTCGCCGGGTGTTTTCGCCCCCAACAAGAAGCGCAGCCCGGTGACGAGCTCGGTGGTGCTGTCGCTGAAATCTGCCCCGGGCGCATAGGCCACATTGTTGGCCGTGATGACCAGGTCGTCGTAACCATCGCCGTTGCTATCGCCCACAGCACTGAGACTCGATCCGGTCTGGGCGCTGCTGAGCACCTGGGCGTCGGACTGATCATTCAACTGCACGTTGATCGCGTTATTGCTGGCATTGCCGGCGATCAGCAGGGGATTCTGCGTATCGGCTGTGATCAGAGGCGTATAGCCCATGCTGGAGGACAGGGCCGTTGGATCCACCAGGGCCAACCAATCCGTCACGTCGGCATTGCTGCTCTGGATAGCCACCTGATCGGATTGGCTGTTGTCGGTGTAGGTGAGCACCAAGCCCTGGCTGCTGCTGGTGAGGCCCACACCTCGTTGCAGCACGGGGTCGATGCCAGAGGGGGTGTCGAGCAGAGTCCAGATCGGCGAGCCACCGTTGGCGACGGTATCCGTGGCTGTGGTGAGGTAGATGCTGTTGCTGGGCGTGCCGGTGGTGCCGCCCTGATAGGCGATATAGGTTTGGTCGTTGTAGCGGGTGAGGGCGAGATTGCTGCTGGCTGTTTGGCTGGAACCGCTGCCGTATTCAACGGACGTGGTTGTCCAGTAGTCCTTTTGGGGGCTGCTATTGGGCTGGCTTGAGTAACTCTTGAGCAGGCGATTGGAGGGGTCGTTGGAAGTGAAGTAAACGGCAAGATTGCTGCCCTCGACGATCATCGCGGCAGCGGTGGCTGATTGGCCGGGAATCTGGTACGGAGTGTACCAATAATTGTTCCCCTCATACATTGAGACGATGTTGAGTTCATTGCTGCCAGCGGCGACGTAGCAGATGTAGAGATAGGGATAGTCGCCTCCCATGTAGGCGATTGAAGGCGCTGTATAGGTGCCGATATTGGTGGGTAATCCCTGCCAGTTGTTCCAGGTTTGTCCGTTGTCGCTACTGCTGTTCCAGTAGATGTGATCATCGGTGCCACGCACGGCCATGTACACCGTGTCGCCGTTGCGGGTCAGCGACGGCGGCGACAGGGCGGCACCGCCAGCCACGTCCTGCCAGGCGCCGGCAGTCAGGCCGCCGATGCCGTAATCGGTCCCAGCCCGCTGGCTGAGGATCGAGCCGCCGTTGCCATCGGGGAGCTGCACGGTGGTGTCCATCCAGGTGAGCCAGGGCACCGCATCGCTGCTGGAAACAGCCTGAATTCCCACCGCCAAACTTTCGTTGACCGTGCCCAGCAGCAGCAACTCGTTGACCACCACCGGTGCACTGCCGAGGCTGGAGCTGACTCCCGTCTGGGTGCTGCTCTGCCATTGGGGGTTGTCGTTGATCTGCCAGGTGGGCGAATCGCTGGCGGCCTGCAGCAGTTGCAGCTGGTTCACCACAATCTGCTGGTTGGCATTGGTGTAGGTGAGCGCCAGGCCGGTGCCGGTGGCGGCCAGGCCCGGGGCGTTGACGGGTACGGAACCCGTCAACGCCAGTGAGTCCTGCTGCTTCCAGAGCACACCGCCCGCGTCGGGGGTGAGCAGAGCGATGGCCTCCAGCGCCGTGCCACTGCCGTTGGCCTGGCCGTAGGCCAGTACCGGGGCGCCGTTGAGCAGGGTGCCTGCCAGGGCCGTGGCACTGAGGATCGGCGTGCCGGCGGCATCGCTGCTGAGGGTCGAGGCCGGCGACCAGCCCGTTGTCGCTGTTGGCGTGGTGCTGGTGGCCGAGGTGATCGCCTGGCTGGTCTGATCCACCCAGTAGAGAGCCAGTCCATCGCCCTCATTGAGCAGCAGCGGCGCCAGAGCGGTCGCCGGGGTGGTGGTGGTGGTGCTGGCAGTGGCGAGCTGGATCGCCGTTGGTGCCGACCACTGGTCCAGGCTGCTGCTGCTGGGATCCCAGGAGCTGAGGCTGATGCCCTGGGCGCTGTTGCTGAAGGCGAGATAGAGCTTGCCCTCGTAAGAGGCGAGCGACACAGGCAGCGACGAGCTGATGTCCGGCTGGCTGGCACTGATGTCAACCCAGTTCTCCCAGCTGTTGCCGGAGTCGGCGCTGCGGCTGAACCACAGGGAGTCGTCGTCCCAGGACTTGACCACCGCATAGATGGTGTCGCCCACGGCCAGGAAGCAGGGGGCGACATCGCTGAGGCCGTACTCCACGTCCTGGCTGGGGGGCGTCAGTCCGGCCGGTGCCAGCAGGCCGAAGCCCGAAGCCAGGGGCAGGCTTTCGCTGGGGCGGCCGTAGAGAATGCCGGTGGTGCTGCCGGCACCCTGGGAAGCGGTGCTGAGGTTCTTGGGCAGGAACAACGCCAGATCATCACAGCCATCGGCGTTCAGATCGCCAGCCGCGAGAATCTGGGTGCCGTTGTCGACGTAGAAGCTGAAATCGTTGTAGAGGTAATCCGCCAGAATCGCCTCGCTGGACCCCCCCAGTTCCACCCGCACCGCCGTGAGGTAATCGCCTGGGGTGACGGAATAGAAGTCGCCATAGCCATCGCCGTTGAAGTCGCCGATCGAGCGCAGGGAGGCTTGGGTGGTGGTGGCCAGACCCTCCAGCAGGAAGCCCTGATTGCTGGCCAGTTTGTTGAGCTGGAAGTTGCTGATGTCCTGCAGGTAGGCCTTGCCCCAGGTGAGATAGCCATTGCCGGCCCCGCGGCCGCCGAGCAGGAGGTCGTTGATGCCATCGCCGTTGACATCATTGGCATTGAAGCTGCCCAGGCCCACATTCTCCTGGCTGGCGCTGCCGGATTCGGTGAGGATGTTGAGGTTTTTGCTGCCGTTGTTGTTGGTGATCGTGCCGATGCCGCCGGCCGAAACGCTGCCGGTGTAGGGGCCACTGGCGGGATCCGTTGGATCGCCGAGCACGTCATCGGCCCCGAAGACCAGATAAGCGACCCCCATGCCCGCTTGGGCGTTGTAGGCATTGATCAGCAGATCGTTGTAGCCGGTGTAGGCGGGATTGCCGGGATCGGCATTGACATCACCGGTGCTGACCAGGCCATTGCCGAAGTGGTCGTTGACGTTCTGGCCATACAAGGTGAGGCCGGCAGACAGGTGGGCGAGATATTGGTTGGCCCCGGAACTGGTCTGGCCCAGGGCTGTGGCCGGCAACGTGCCGGGACTGATGAAGTAGGCAGCCCCGGAACCACCGCTGGTGTCGGCACCGATCACCAGGGTGTTGGCGTTGGTGTTGTTGAGATCGCTCAAGGCAACACTGCTGCCAAAGCCGGTGGAGCCGGTGTTCCAGGGGGAGGCGCCATAGAACACGGATTGCTGCGCGGCGCTGCTGGAGCCGCTGCTGAACTTGGCGTAATACACCGCCCCGATTTCATTGGCGGTGAGGCTCTGATCGTAAAAGGTGGTGGCCTGCACGATCGGATCGGTCATCAGCGCCTTGAGGCGCTGCATGTAGGCCGTGGCCTCTTTGGCGTTACCTTCCGCAGAGTTGGCGATAGCGGTATAGCTGGTGCTGCCGGCGGGGAGATTGATGCTGTTGGCAGCTTTTGTGGGCAGCTGCACCTTGAGCAGAGCACCATCGCCATAGGGATTGCTGGCGGTGCTGGAGCTGAGATTGGCGGCCTGTTCCTCCTCTTGCAGCAACGCCTTGTTGCCGCTGTATTGCAGGCCCGCCACCAGGCCCGGCGCGCCGATCGCCAGTTCCACCGTGGCGGCGCCGCCGTTGCTGCCGGCGGTGGTGCTGGCGGCCAGGGAGCTGCCCAGCCGCTCGCCCCAGTAGCTGGTGATCTCAGCGCCGACAGCATTGAGGCCCACCAGGCTGCCGCCGATACCGGCTTGGTAGAGCGTCAGCGCGGCTGTGCCGCCCGCCGCGGGGGGGCCGTAGCGGTAGACCGCGCCGACTGGAACGGCGGATTTGGTGTTACCACTCACCACCTCAGTGAGATAGGTGGGGGCGCCGATGTAGAGGGCGGTGCCATCAAAGGCCAGGGCCGAGCCGAACTGGCTGTTTTCAGCATCACTGCCGGCCGCCACCGCACCCGCCAGGTCGGCGGTCAACACCGTGACCACACCCGCACCGAGGCCATCGGGATTGTTGAGATCGAGGGTTTCGGGATTGCTGTTGAGATTCTGCTGAATCCACTTACCGGAGATGATGTAGACGCTGCCGCCGCTGTTGGTATCGGGGGCGGCGATGATCAGTTCATCACAGCCATCGCCATTCAGGTCGGCCACGAGCATGATGCGGCCCAGTTGGCCGCCCCAGCCCTCGGTGGGATCGGCCTCAATCAGCAGGCCGCCGCTGCTGCTCTGCGACTTGGCATCCTGCAGCAGCGGCAGGTTGGGCGCATCGGCATTGAAGTTGCTGCGGGCCAGGGCATTGAGCCAGGTGCTGGGGCTCTGGTCGACGGGTGGATTGCCGCTGCTGGGGGTCTCGGGATAGAGGCCCGTGTATTGAATCCACACCCGCCCGGCGGGGTTGCTGTCGGCTGTGGGGGTGAAGGGTTGGGAGATGGCCAGCCAGCCCGCGGCCGTGCCGGTATAACCGGAGAGGGTGGAGGTGTAACGCCCGGCCACCTGGGAGAGCCCGAAGCCCTTGCTGGTCTCGGCCGGGTTCTGCTGGGAGCGGATCACCTCGCCGCTGTCGATGTACTGCAGCTGATAGGGCGCCGCTTCGAGAATGTCGGCGCTGACGATCTGCTGGGGGTAGAGCGGCTTGGTGGTGAAGCTGCTGGGATCGGCATTGGCGCTGATCCGGGGCCCAGAGACGGGCACCACGGCATTGACGCCGCCAGCATTGAGCTGCGCTGAGGAAAATGTGGTGCTGAGGTTGGTGGCGGGATTGAAGAAGTTGAGCTCGTAGCTGTAGAGCGCTGCGCTGTCACTCAGCTTGCTCCTCGGCACCACCAGGCTCACCGACGGAGTGTTGTTGAGGAAGGTGTAATTCAGGTCAGTCGTGGTAGCCCGGGGCTGGCGGCTCAGCACGGTCTGCTCGCCGATCAGCACCTGGCTGGCATCGAGGCTGTAGGTGCTGACGATGGTGCTGGAATCGCTACTGCTCAGCAGTTTCACCGTCACCGATTGCAGCTGCTGCTTGGCGGGGTTGAAGCCGGCTTTACTCCAGTCGCTGGACGTGATCTGCAACAGATCGGCGTCCTGCAGAGAGGTGCTGCGGCTGCCGCTGGGCTGGGTGGCCACCGGCGCGCTGACGGGATTCAGCAGCTGGGCCTTGCTCCAGGTAGCGGATGGCTCGTCGTAGGTGGTGTAGAAGGTGGCATTTTCGGCCCCATTCGGATCAACGGAGCGGGCTTTCCAGTGCAGATTCACCGCGCCGGAATCCACCCCTGGTGCTGCCGACAGGCCGCCGATGTTCACCCCCAGGCTGGCGAGCAGGCCGACGGCATCGGCGCTGCCCATCACCGGCCAGTTGCCGCTGGGATTGTCTGGCGTGCTGAGATCAACGCCGGAGAGGGATTGTTGATAGAGCGCCAGTTCGTCGATAGCGCCGCCATTGTTGAGGTAGATCAGCAGGGCATCCTGGGCCTCGGTGGCGGGGCTGAACACATCGCTGAGGGCCGTCTTGCCCACCAGCTGGTTGTCGATGTAGAGGCTGGCCGTGCCGGTGCTGAGCGGCACATCGACGATCTGCTGATTCACCTCCTGGGTTTGGATGTCCGGCAGGTAGGTGGCGACGATGTAATGCCAGGCGCCGTCGTTGATGCTCAGCGGTGTCGTGCCAGCCGTCGTGGTGATCGCGCTCAGCAGGCTGGTGTTGCTGCCCACATCAAAGACCACCTGTCCCTCGCCATTCACCGACACGGCGGTCGAATGGGTCAGTTCAAAATCGAGGGCGAGGCCGCCATAGTTTTCCTGCGCGTACTGGGGCGGGATGCTGCCGCTGGCCGCCGAGCTGGCGGGGTTGAGGCCAAAGTTGACCTTGGCCTTGCCTGCTTTCTGCTGGTAGTTCCAGAGGTTCTGGAACAGGGTCTGCAGGTTGCTGTTGCCGGCCCAGGTGCTGCTGGCGGTGGTGACCAGGCCGCCATTCATTAACGCTTGATCGGTGCTGACGGCAATGGTGTTGAGGCTGGAATTCGGTGCCCCATTCAGCAGGGCGGTATCGAATTCCAGGCTGGTGGCGGGCACCTCGGCGATCACGCCAGCGGCGCTGCCGGTCGTGCCGATCAAGGTATCCGCGGCCAGGCCGTAGCTGGCCAGAAATTCATTCACCCCCGCCAGTGCGGTCCCGGCCTGGAGGTTGGTGATCTGCAGGGCGTTGCTGTAGAGGCCGGCGCCGCCGTTGCCGCCGAGGGCGGTGGTGTTGGCGCCAGCGGCCACCACGGCCCAGGCGTAGCCATAGATCGCACCGCTGTCGGTGCCGGTGGGGATGCTGGCGATCAGGCCGCGCCCGAGGGCGTCCTGATAGCTGATCTGATCGACGAGGAATTCGGAGCTCAGCAGCCAGCCCGTGGGCAGCTGGCCCGTGGTGATCGAGGGTTGGCCGAGGGCAAACAGGCCGGCGCCGTTGGCATTGCCGGTTTGCGGTACGCGGGCCCAGAACTCGATCGTGTAGGGGCTGCGCGCCACCCCGCTGCTGCTGGGGGTGGCGCCGGCGGGCACGGCCGTCGCCGGCACGAAGGTGCTGAGGCTGCCGACGCCGGTGCTGAGCACGCCGGTGCCATCGCTGTTTTCGATCGCCGCATCGCTGTTGACTCCCAGGGCCCCGGCAACGTTGAAAGCGAGGCCGGTGTCAGAGGCGCTGGTGACCGCCGCTGGCGAATCGGCGATGCTGCCGATGTTGTAGTTGCCGACACCGCTCTGCCCCTGGTTCATCTGCAGATAGATGTAGGGGTTGCTGGTGAGCACGGCCTGCTCGTAGGGCACGGCCACGTTCTGGCTCCAGAAGATGGCTGGGTCCTGGCTAAGCGTGCCGTCCGCCTGGGCGATCGCCATGGTGCTGATGCTGAGATCGGCGACACCGATCCCCACCGCATCGGGGGAGGCCCAGGTGATCGTCTGCGATGTCTGGAAGCTCTGGGTGGTGGGATCAAACAGGGCCGCTTTGATCACCGTGGGGGCGTCGCCCGCAGCCGCTGTGCCCGAGAGGGAGGCCTGGCCCTTAACGGCCGCGATCTTGGTTTCGCTCCAGGTGAGCAGCACCTGCAGTGGGGCATCGGCCGTACTGCCGGGCACCAGCGAGATGTCCAGGTCGTCGATGATGGTGTTGCCGGCGGCGATGTAGTTGAAGGGATTGGTCTGCCAGCCGGCGGTGGTGTGGATCGAAAAGGCAATCTGCTGATTGCTGAAATAATTGTCGTAGAAGTTCTGATAGTCCTCGGCGCCGCTGCTGCCGCTGTTGGGCACCGGCCGATCGATCACCTCCACCCAGGCGACCAGATCGCCGCCTTCGATGTTGCCGAAACTGCTGCCTGTCGGCAGTTTGGTGGCAACCGGCAGCCGCGCTAAGGAAAACTGTTGTTCCTCGGCTTTCCAGGAGAGTGAGGGGCTCGGATCCACCGTGCGACTGACCCCGGCTTGCCAGGAATCCGTGCCCGAATTCCACTGAATGGCATTCAGGTAATAGGTGTTGAGGTTGTTGGTGTTGTCGCTTTGCCCATCCACGAACACCACACGGCTGCCAATGGCATTGCCTTTCTGGGAGGCGAACAATGGCGCCTGATCAGTATTGCCATCGGCGATGTAAACACCACTGGTGGTGGGCGCCGCCAGCGCTCCAGGCACGGCGCGCTCCGTGAAGAAGCTGTGCTCATCAATGAAATTGTTGTACACCAGGGTGGTCGGTGTCACCGTCAGATCGGCTGCCTGGCTTGGCGTCACCCCAGTGGGCAGATCGAGCACCAGGCTGTAGCTGGGGCTGCCATTGGCGGGCGGGGAGCAATAGAAGGGTTCATCCAGGCTCACCTTGACGATGGCGCCATTGATCAGGGTCACCGTGGCGGTGGCCGTGCTGCCGGTCACCAGGCTGCTGACAGCATTGCTGCCCTGGTACACGGTGTAGGCCACCCCCGTATAGCTGTAGGGGCTTTGGTTGCCCGCCGGCAGCGCTTTGGGCTGCTGGCTGAGGGCGTCAAAGGGCTGGTAGCCGCTGCCGCCATTGGCCACATTCACGCTCTGAATCACGGCGGCGGCCTGGCTGCTCCAGATGTTGCTGTCGGTGGTGGCGCTGAGAATGATCGTGGGAGGCGTGGCCTGGCCCTGGCCAATCGCCCCGTTGTTGACGATCGATGTACCGGTGCCGGGGTTGACGCTGACCAGATCCGGTACCACCACCACCGTGGCGCTGCTGTTGGCGTATTCGGGCAGATACCCATAGATGCCGCCCCGGGTGATGACCAGACTGGTGATCTTGCCGCCGGCCACCACCAGCGTGGCTTCAGCGAGGTCGTCCTCACCGCCGGGGGTGACGCCGAGCAGGCGAACCTTGGTATAGGTGCCATCGTTCAAGCCCGTGCCCCCATTGCCCTTCTGGACGGTGGCGCTGGTTTGCATCAAGTTGGTACTTGTGGCGAAGAGCTTCTGCAGGCTGAGGATCTGGGTGTTCTGGCCGGTGAGCAGGTGGTCGCCGGTGGGTGGCGCCCAATAGAGATTGCTGCCCTGGCTGGGTGCATAGACGATGCTGCCGCCACTACTGGCAGGGGCCGGGGCTGCTGCGCCATAGGCATTGCGGCTGCTACTGGCTGTGGCAGTTGGGGCCTGGGTGGTGGTGGAATCTGAGGTGGAGCCAGAGCTGATCGGGGTGCCGATGCTGCCGTAGGTGTTGCTGATGGCAAACACCGGCTGATAGGCCCCGAAGGCGCCGACAGCCACCTGAAACTCGAACGAATCGGAACTGCGATTGCCGGCCTGATTGGTGAAGGTGTAGTTGTACTTATTGATGAAGCTGCCGCGCAGGTTGAAGACGCTATCAACCTTGCCGACCAACTCCAGGTTTGTGGTGTTGAAGATGCCGCGGTTCCACTGGTATTCGAGCCCTGTGGATTTCTGGATCTGGCTCGCCCTGGTGGCGCTGAGAATCGGATTGATCGCAGCCGTGGTCGTGCCGACTACGGCATTGAACAAATTTTTTCCAAATGATACTTTATGCTGGGGAGTGTTAAGCTGAAAATCTGCCTGCAGCGATCCACTGTACTTTTCGGCATCTTTTGTCAATCCGATAGCGATCGCAGGCGCGAGAATCTGCAGGTAGGTTTCGGAATCGCCGATGCCGCCAAATACCTTGCCGCTGAGGCCCAAGGCGCCTGCTGGCAAGGCATCCACGCCGTTGCCAATGGAGGTGATCCACTGATAACCCAGGGCGTTGCTGGCGCTGAAATTGAGAGTGTAAACCGTAGGTATGGTTGATCTGTAATTAACCCAACTATGGAGATGTTCGAATCCGACATCAAGTGAGACAGATTCTCTCGCTTCGAGCAGGCTCGGATCGTGATTTCCTTTTTGATTGTAGACTATTTTGCTGCCAATGGAGCCAGCTGCCATTACTCGCCATTTGTTGTCGTTGATCAGCGTTGTTGTCCCAATCTTTGTTGGATCAAGAATCTGTTTATACTTTAATGCCATGTGAGGCGAGTCGAACGTTTCGCCGTTTCCTTTGTAGTTCGTCGTACCGGCTTCGGTGACGCCAATGGCCAGCTTTGCCAAGCTGCGGAAGGCCAAGCTTCCTCCTTCATTGGAGAGGCCGAAAAAGCCGTTCCAGCGCATGGCCACGCGATACTTGCCGCCGCCGAACAAGCTGGCGTTATAGGCTTTGTT
>JBBASR010000017.1:0-45924 GCA_040399125.1 Cyanobium sp.
AACAGATGGTCGCGGCCAGGAGCGTCGGGATCATCAGCACGCCGAACCAGCCCACATAGAGGCGGTTGTTGGTGGAGGTGATCCAGTCGCAGAACTGATTCCACGCCGTAGCGCCGGAGCGCTGCTGGAGAGTGGCGGTCATGAGAACGAGAGGAGAGGTCGCCGGCAGCTCCCTGAGAGATCAGAGAACAGCAGGGGACGGAAAGAAGGGCGGAATCCCGCCATCACCAATGTAACGGAAGTTTGCGGCGACTGTGAAGGTCTGTGGCCTTTCGGGTGCAGCGGCTCATTCGACGCCGCTGATCCCCCCCTCCGAGTCCCGCCGGATCGTCACCAGGGAGGGGGCGAACAGGAAGGCCGTATCGCTCAGTCGCTCCGACTGGCCATCCATCGCGTACACCCCGCCGGAGACGAAGTCAATCGTGCGCTGGGCTTCCTCCGGATCCATCTCCCCCAGGTGCAGCACCACCGTCTTCAGCTGCTGGACGGCCTGCACCGCCGCCATCGCGTCCTCGTAACGGGTTGGGGTCATCACCACCATCTCCGGAAGCCAGCTGCCGAAGGGGGTGTCCATGGAGCGGCGAGAAGAAAAGGGCTCTCCATGATCGCCCCCCAGCCCGGCCGGTCTCGGTGGCTTCGCTAGTGTGGAAATCAAGACATTGCTTGTCTGGGTCATGCAAGCCGACACCGGTTCGCCCTTTCCCTCCGGCCCCCGCCGCTCCGAGTTCGTCACCCCTGGCTCGCTTGGGCCTGAGATGGGGGCCTTTGGTCGCCCGGACTGCGTGGCCGGCGTGGATTCCCCCGGGAGCACCAGCCTCAAGTGGGGGGAGGACGGGGAGCTGACCGCCCTCGATCTCCACAACCTGCTGGCCCGTCTCAGCGTTCATGACCCTGAGGTCTGCCGGGCCATGCCTTCGAGTGGGTCCGACCGTCCTTTCCCCGCCTGAGCTGGGCCTTCAGCCAAGAACGGCCACGCAGTCGATTTCCACCCGGGCTCCCTTCGGCAGAGCCGCCACTTGCACGCAGGCCCGTGCCGGCGATACCCCTTCGCCGAACATCTCGCCGTAGATCGCGTTCACCCGGGCGAAATCCCCCAGATCGGCCAGGAACACGGTGGTGCGCACCACCTGGGCTGGCGTAGCACCGGCGGCGCTGAGCACCGCCCGCAGGTTGGCGAGCACCTGGTGGGTCTCGGCCTCCACATCGCCCCCACCCACCATCTCGCCGCTGGCGGGGTCAAGGGCGATCTGGCCGGAGCACCACAGCATGCCCCCGGCCACTACCGCCTGGTTGTAAGGCCCCACGGGGGCGGGGGCGGCCTCGGTGTGGACCGCGATCGGCGCTGCGCTCATGCCGGGGGAAGATGGTGG
This sequence comes from Cyanobium sp., assembly GCA_040399125.1. Classification (GTDB taxonomy): domain Bacteria; phylum Cyanobacteriota; class Cyanobacteriia; order PCC-6307; family Cyanobiaceae; genus Cyanobium. The sequence goes on from JBBASR010000017.1 coordinate 1,371, forward strand.
GGCGAGCTTATGGCGTTTCCCATCCCATGCGGGAGCATGTGCGGGTCGAAGGGGTGTGGCACAGCTATCGCCCGGGCCCCCCGGCGGAGTGGACCCTGCAGGGCATCGACCTCAGCCTCCGGCAGGGCGAGCTGGTGGGTCTGCTCGGGCCGTCAGGCTGTGGCAAGACCACCCTGTTGCGATTGATCGCCGGTTTCGAGCGACCGCTGCGCGGGTCGGTGAGCATCGAAGGGCGGGAGGTGGCCGGCCCCCAGCGCTGGCTGCCCCCTGAGCGTCGCGGCGTGGGCATGGTCTTTCAGGACTACGCCCTCTTCCCCCACCTCGACGCCTGGAACAACGCCTGCTTCGGGCTGCGCCGCGGCCAGGCCACCGATCGCGCCGCCTGGTTGCTTCAACTCCTCGGCCTTGAGGGTCTCGAGCGCCGCTATCCCCACGAGCTCTCGGGCGGGCAACGCCAGCGCCTGGCCCTGGCCCGCGCCCTGGCCCCCGGTCCTGCCGTGGTGCTGCTCGATGAACCCTTCTCCAACCTCGATGTGGAGGTGCGACTGCGGTTGCGCAGCGAACTGCCCGGTGTGCTCGCCAGCTGCGGTACCAGTGGCCTGATCGTGACCCACGATCCCGAGGAGGCCCTCGCCATCTGTGACCGGGTGGCCGTGCTGCGGGACGGGCGCTTCCATCAGATCGCCAGCCCGCTGGAGCTGGTTCAGAACCCCGCCTCCGCCTTCGTGGGGCGCTTCGTGCTCCAGGCCAATCTGTTGCCGGCCCGCTGGCAGGAGGATCGTCTGCTCACCTGCCTCGGGGACTTCGCCATCGCCCAGGGCCTGCCGGAACCGCTCCAGCCGGAGCCAGCCCCTCCGGTCCCGGCCGATCAGCCCCCGGAAGTGCTGGTCAGCCCCGCTTCGATCGATCTCGAGGCCAGCGCCGATGGACCCGGGCGGGTGCTGGGCCGCGAATTCCTCGGCCAGGAATGGCTCTACCGGGTGGAGCTCGAGGGTGTGGCCCTGCGCCTGCGCCAGCCGCTGCCGGTGGATCTGCCCCGGGGGATGGCCTGTCGGTTGAGCCTGCGGGAGGGGGCAGCGGCCACCCTCTTCCCCGGTGGTCAGCGGCTGCGGGCCCTGCCGGCCTCCCGCCGCAGCGCTGGTGCTCCTGGTCCCCTGCCGTTGCCCGGCTGATTGCCGCGCAGCCTCAGCCGCGCCACCTCAGCTGCGCCACTGGTTCTTGCTCTCCCGCAGACGAGCCAGTTCTTCGCCGTCTTCGGCCCGCAGGAACAGATTCGTGCTCCGCTCCAGGGCGATGCTGCTCGGGATCGTCGGCTGGCCCGCCAGGCGCTGCTGGCGCACCTGCACCAGCCGGGCGGCGATCGCCCGATCCTCCGGGGCCTCGGCCGCTGCCCAACGCAGGTTGCCTTCGGTGTATTCGTGGGCGCACCAGACCCGCGTTGCGGCCGGCAGGGCCCCCAGGCTTCGCAGCGACGTGAGCATCTGCTCCGGACTGCCTTCGAACAGGCGACCGCAGCCGGCGGCAAACATGGTGTCGCCACAGAACAGATCCCCTCGCTCCGGCAGGTGGTAGGCGAGGTGGGCACGGGTGTGGCCGGGCACCGCCAGCACCTCGATCGCCATCCCCAGCAAGGACAGCCGATCGCCCCCCTGCACTCCCAGCGTCTGGAAGGGGATCCGCTCGCAGTCGGCGGCGGCGGCCACCACGGCCGCCTGCGGCCAGCGCCGCAGCAGAGCCGGAGTGCCGCCGATGTGGTCGCTGTGGTGGTGGGTCTGAAGCACTGCCTCCAGCTCCAGCTGCCGGCTTTCCAGCCAGTCGATCACCGGTTCGGCCACCGCCGGGTCCACCACCAGGGCCCTATCGCCGCTTGGCACCACGAACACGTAGTTGTCCTGCAGCACCGGAATCAGCCCGACCTCCTGCATCGTTAAAGTCCCAGCTCCGGCGCAGTTCCATGATTACCGTCGCGCTGGCCAAAGGCGCTCTTCTCAAGGACTCGGTGCGGCGGTTCGCCGCCGCCGGGATTGATTTTTCCTCACTGCTTGAGGCCGACAACCGCCAGCTGATGATCCCCAGCCAATGCGGCCGTGCCAGGGCGCTGCTGGTGCGCAATGCCGACGTGCCCGTCTATGTGGCCTACGGCCAGGCTCAGCTTGGGGTGGTGGGCTACGACGTACTGCGCGAACACCGGCTGCCGGTGGCCCAGCTGCTCGATCTCGGCTTCGGCGGCTGCCGCATGAGCGTCGCCGTCAAGGCCAGCAGCGGTTATCGCCGCGCCGCCGACCTGCCCGCCCATTGCCGCGTGGCCAGCAAGTTCACCCGCTGCGCGGAGGAATATTTCGAGGCCCTCGATCTCCCCGTGGAGCTGATCCACCTGGCCGGCTCGGTGGAACTGGGGCCGATCACCGGCATGAGCGAAGCGATCGTGGATCTGGTGGCCAGTGGCCGCACCCTCCAGGAGAACGGGCTGGTGGCGATCGAGGACCTCTTCCACAGCACCGCCCGCCTGATCGGCCATCCCCTGGCCCTGCGGCTTGATGCCGGCCCGCTCCAGGGGCTCGTGGAACGTCTCGGGGCGGTACCGGTCTGATGGCTTCCCTCGACTGGCAACGGCTCCGCCACCTGCTCCCCTATCTGGGCCGCGATCGCCGGCGCCTCGGCCTCACCCTGCTGCTGCTCATCCCCCTCGCCCTGGCGGCCGCGGTGCAGCCGCTGCTGGTCGGCCAGGCGATCTCCGTGCTCCGGGGTGAGTCGGTGCTTCCCTGGCTGCAGGGGATGCCCACCCCCGTCGCCCTGCGGCTGCTGGTGGGTCTGCTCCTGGTGGCGGTACTTCTGCGTCTGGCCCTCCAGGGCACCCAGATCTTCAACGTCCAGGTGGTGGGCCAGCGGTTGACCGCCCGCATCCGCGACGACCTGTTCCGCCATGCCATGGCGCTGTCGCTGCGCTTCCACGACCGCACCCCCGTGGGCAAGCTGCTCACCCGGCTCACCAGCGATGTGGATGCCCTGGCTGAGGTGTTCGGCAGCGGCGCTGTCGGGGTGCTTGCCGACCTGGTGACCCTGGTTGTGATCGGGATCACAATGATAACGATCGAATGGCGCCTCGGGCTGCTGCTGATGGTCAGCCAGGTGCCGATCACCCTGGCCATCCTCTGGCTGCAGCGCCGCTACCGCCGCGCCAACTACCGCGTGCGTGAAGAGCTCGGCCAGCTCAATGCCGATCTCCAGGAAAACCTCCAGGGCCTCGAGGTGGTGCAGATGTTCCGGCGGGAGGCCGTGAACAGCCGCAGCTTCGCCCGCACAACCGCTGCCTACCGGGAAGCGGTGACCGGCACGATCCTCTACGACAGCGCCATCTCGGCGTTCATCGAGTGGGTGGCCCTGGTGGCGGTGGCCGTGGTGCTCGGTCTGGGTGGCTGGATGGTGACCGCCGGCTCGATGGGCCTGGGAACGCTCACCACCTTCATCCTTTTCTCCCAGCGCCTGTTTGACCCGCTGCGCCAGCTGGCCGAGCGCTTCACCCAGATCCAGGGGGGCCTCACGGCCGTGGAGCGGATCGGCGAACTGCTCGAGCAGCCGATCGAAATTGCCGATCTCCCCGACAGCCAGCGTTCCGGCGCGGCCCTGCGCAGCGGCAGCGAACGCAGCAGCCCCGGCGAGGTGGTGTTCGAGGACGTCTCCTTCGCCTACCGCAGCGACGATCCGATCCTGGAGGGCCTCTCCTTCCGCATCGCCCCCGGCGAACATGTGGCGATCGTCGGTCCCACCGGCTCCGGCAAGACCACGATCATCCGGCTGCTCTGCCGCCTCTACGAACCCCAGCAGGGCCGCATCCTGCTCGACGGGGTGGACATCCGGGAACTGCCGCTGCCGACCCTTCGCCAGCGGTTGGGAGTGGTGCTGCAGGACACCTTCCTGTTCAGCGGCAACGTGGCTGACAACTTGCGGCTGGATGCCCCGATCAGTGACGCGGAGCTGGAGCGCCTCTGCGGTGAACTGGGCCTCACCCCGCTGCTGCAGCGGCTCGAGGCGGGCCTCGCCACCGAACTGCGGGAGCGGGGAGCCAACCTCTCCTCCGGCGAACGGCAGTTGCTTTCGGTGGCCCGGGTCGCGATCCGTGACCCCTCCGTGCTGGTGATGGATGAGGCCACCGCCTTCCTCGATCCCTCCACCGAGGCCACCCTGCAGCGGGACCTGGAATCCCTGCTCCAGGGCCGCACCGCCATCGTGATCGCCCACCGCCTCGCCACTGTGGAGGCCGCTGATCGCATCCTGGTGCTGCGGCGGGGCCGGTTGATCGAGCAGGGCACCCACCGCGAGCTGCGGGCCGCCGGCGGCCTCTACGCGCAGCTGGCCGAACTCCAGGAAAAGGGGCTCGCCAGCCTCTGAAGCTCGTCATTGGGGGTAGCTGGATCGCCCCCCCGATGCTCCCCGTGCTGACCGGGGCCCCCAGCCAGTTCTTCCTGGATCCAGCTCTCGATCAGCTGGGCGAGCGGCGCCGGTTCCTGCCACATCGGCAGATGGCCCGCCCCCTCCAGCACCTCGATCCGGTGCAGGCGGCTGTAGCCCGCCAGGTGGCGCACATAACGGGGTTCCATCACCTGATCCCGGCTGCCGGCGATCCAGAGGCTCGGCACTTCAAGGGCACTCGTGAGCTGGGGCAGCTGGCGCACCGCTCCGCGGTTGGTGCTGCAGGCCAGCAGGCCCTGGGCGGCCCGCAGGTCGGCCACCAGCGGACTGCGGATCGCCTCCGTTCCCGGTAGCGCCGCCAGCCAGGCGGGTCGCAGCCGCAGGAACAGGCTGCCCCCCCGGCGCAACAGCCGGAACGGCCGCGGCTGATAGACGCCGCCGCCGGCTCCGATCTGCACCAGCCCCCGCAACTGGGACCCCAGCCCCCGCGCCGCATGCAGCGCCACACTGCCTCCGAGCGAATGGCCGACCAGCACCACCGGCCTTCCTTCCGCCCGCAGCCGCACCTGCTCCTCCAGCCAGCGGCCATAACTGGCCAGGCTGCTCTGCAGTCCGCGGGGGCGCGGACAGTGGCCGAAGCCCGGCAGATCCGGACACCACATCGAACGCTGCGGTGCCAGTTGCTGTTGCAACGGTTCCCACAGACGGCCGGAGAGCAGCCAGCCATGTACTCCCACCAGCAGAAGCTGCTCGGCTGGCCCGGCTTCGGCCGCGGGAAGGGGAGGACTCGGGCTCAGCGTCCGTTCAATGCAGGGTCCCTACCCTGCCGCACTTCGGCTCGCTTCCGCCGCGTTCGTCAGACTGCTTAGCCACCGCCTTTCCTCCTCCGTGTCGGAGCCCAGCCAGCCCCAGGGATCACCTTGCGAGGAGTCACTGCCGGAAGCCCTGCTCACCAGCCTCTACGGGCCTGGCTACCGGCTCTGTCCCACCCCCAATCCCCAGCTCTCTCTGGTGCTGAGTGAGCAGCGGGAGATCGACCTGATCGAACTGGAGGCCTTGTGTGATGCCGTGGGCTGGAGCCGGCGGCCGTTGCGGCGGGTACGCAAGGCACTGCAGCACAGCCTGCTCTGGGTGGGGCTGTGGCGCCACGATCGCCGCCTGCCCCGCCTGGTGGGTTTCGCCCGCTGCACCGGCGACGGAGTGGTGGAGGCCACCATCTGGGATGTGGCCGTCCATCCCCTGTACCAGGGGGCTGGCCTCGGCACCGCGCTGATGGCCTATGTGCTTGACCAGCTGCGGGTGATGGGGGTGGATCGGGTGAGCCTGTACGCCGATCCCGGTGTGGTGGGCTTCTACGAGGCCCGCGGCTGGGAGCTGGAGCCGCTGGAGCGGCGCTGCGCCTTCTGGTACGCCCCCTGAGTGCCTTGCCGGTAGAGCACGGCCAGCTCGGCGGCGCTCACTCCCCGGCGCCAGGCACGTCGCAGTTGGGCATTGCGGATGGTGGTCTGCCATACCCCGAGCCGCCGCCAGCGGCGTCCATCCACCCGCAGTCGCGCCGCCAGCAGCCGCACCCGGCCATGGCGGCGCAGACGCATGATGAATTCCAGGTCTTCCATCAGGGGCAGCGGCGCCATGCTGCCGCAGCGCCGATGCAGATCCCGGTGCAGCAGCAGGCCCTGGTCGCCGTAGGGCTCCTGCCGCCAGCGGCTGCGCAGCTGCACCGCCGCCTCCACCAGCCGCAGGCTGGGATTGTTTCCCTCGATCGCCAGGCCGAAGGCCCAGGCCAGATCGGGCCCGGCCTGGATGGCTTCCGCCACCAGGGCCGCCCAGCCGGCGGGCAGGCGCACATCGGCGTGGAGCAACAGCAGCCAGGGGCCCTGGCTTGCTTCGATCCCCGCCAGCAACTGGCTCCCCCTGCCGGCGCCTCCCGGGCTGTCGAGCAGCCTGGCTCCCCCGAGCCTGGCCACGTCCCGGGTGGCATCCTGGCTGCCCCCATCCACCACCAGCACCTCCCGCACCAACCCCCCGCCAGCGGCCAGATCGGCCAGCAGGGCCGGCAGCCGAGCAGCTTCATCTAGGGCCACGATCACCACGCTCAGCGGTGGGGGCACCGGTGGGCTCAGCGCTGACGGGGCATCGGGGGGCTCGATGGTCATCGCCAGCGCCGCAGATCTTCCGGGCGGTCGAGGTCGCCCCGTTCCGCCAGCAGGATGGCCTCCAGTCCACAGGCCCGGGCCGCCTCCAGGGTGGTGGTCAGCACCGCCCCGTTGCCCCAGGGGATCGGGCCTGAATGGCCGGCGAACAGGGGGGGGCAGGATTCCCGCAGCCCCAGCAGCCAGTAGCCCCCGTCGATCGCCGGACCGAGCACCAGGGGGGCTCGCTTCAGGGCCTCGAAGGCGGCGACCAGGTCGCCACTGGTCAGTTCCGGTAGATCGCTGCCGATCAGCACCACCTGGCGCGCCCCTTCGCGCCGTGCCCGCACCATCTGCCGCTGCAGCCGCAGTCCGAGGCTGCCGGGCCCCTGGGGACGGATCCGATCCGCGCCCAGGGCGGCCCCCCAGCGCTGGGAGGCGCGGGCCGGGAGCCCCTCGCTGGCCAGCACCAGTTCGAACGGCATCCCCAGCTGGGAGGCCAGCCGCCGGCTCTCGGTGGCCACCTGGAGCGTATGGGCGGTCAGCCGCCCCTGGATGGCGGCGGCCCTGGCCTTGCCCACGCCGGCGGCCAGGCGCCGCTTGCAGCGTCCCGGCGCCGGCCAGCGGGCCATCACCACCAGCTGTCGGTCGCAGCTCAAGCCCGGCGAGGCAGTTCGGCGGGACGCAGGGTGAGGTCCAGCGCCCGTTCGCCCCGGCGAACGCTGATGCTCAGGGGTTGGCCCACCTGGCCGCGGTCGATGGCGAGCTGCACCTCCGAGGGATTCTTCACCGGCTTGCCCGCCACCTTCTCGATCAGGTCGCAGGCCTTGAGGCCGCCGGCCGCGGCGGGGGAGCCGTCCATCACATCCACCACCAGCACTCCGTTCACCTCCGGCAGTCGGCATTGGTCGGTGCTCGCATTGATCTCCCGGGCCAGCTGGGGCGTCAGCGCCTGCAGCCGCACCCCGATGTAGGGATGGCTGGCGAAGCCGCGGTCCACGATCTGGGCGGCGATCTGCCGGGCCACATTGATCGGGATCGCGAAGCTGAGGCCGGCGCCGGGGGCCTGGCGGATGGCGGTGTTGATGCCGATCACCTGCCCCCGGTCGTTGATCAACGGACCGCCGCTGTTGCCGGGGTTCACGGCAGCGTCGGTCTGGATGTAGGGCACCCTCTGCCCCTCGCCCACCGCATTGGTGCGCTGAATGGCGCTGATGATGCCGGCGGTCACGGTGTTGTCGAGCCCAAGAGGGTTGCCGATCGCGATCGCCCATTCGCCCGGACGCACCTTGCTCGAATCCCCCAGCGGCGCCACCGGCAGGCGGGAGGCCACCACCCGCACCACCGCCACGTCGGTGAGGGGATCGGCGCCCAGCACCTTGCCGGTGAAGCTGCGACCGTCGGGCAGGGTCACATGCACCTCATTGGCCCCCTCCACCACATGGGCATTGGTGAGCAGCACCCCATCGGAGCGGGTGATGAAGCCCGACCCCTGACCCTGCTGCTGATGGATGGCCGGGCCGCGGCCGAACAGGCCACCCATCGGATCCACCGTGCGTTTGACGGTGTCGATCCGCACCACCGCCGGCCCCACCTTCTCCACCGCCTCCACGATCACGTTGCTGCCGGGTTGCACCGGCGCGATCGGTGCGGCATCGCTGATGCGGGTGGGTTCGGCGGCCGGCTTGTTGAGCAGTGGCAGCCTGCCGGCGCAGCCCCCCAGGAGCCCGCTGATGAGCAGGCCGGCACCCAGGCCGCAGAGGGAAATGGGGGAAGGCAGGGGACGCATCGACGGCGACACGGGACAGGTTCTCGATGGGCCTCATTAAAGACGGACCGTCGCGCGGAACCTGCTTAAATTCGGCTTCCGCGGGTTGGACATTCGGTGCAGCAGGGCGATCAGCTGTGGCACCAGGTCCAGGAGGCACTCCAGGCCACCCTCAGCAAACCCACCTTCGAGACCTGGATCCGCCCCGCCCGTTGCGTGGGGGTCGATCGGGGCCGATTGCAGCTGGAGGCGCCCAACAGCTTTGCCTGTGGCTGGCTGCGCAAGAACTACCAGCCGATGATCGAAGCGCTGGCCACCGAGCTGGCCGGCCACGCGATCGCGGTGGACCTCAGCATCTCTACCGCCCAGGTCGGCGATGGTCAGGCCGGCGACGCTCGGGCAGCCGATGGACAGGCGGCCTCTGCGGCGGCCACGGTCCCGTCCCGGTCGGTGCCACCGCCGCGCCCCCGCACCGCCCAGGGCCAGGGTCAGGGCCAGGGGCCAGTAGCCCTGCGTCCCGGAGCGGGTCTCAATCCCCGCTACGTGTTCAACCGCTTCGTGGTGGGCCCCAACAGCCGCATGGCCCATGCTGCTGCCCTGGCGGTGGCGGAGGCCCCGGGCCGCGAATTCAATCCGCTGTTCATCTGCGGCGGTGTGGGCCTGGGCAAGACCCACCTGATGCAGGCGATCGGCCACTACCGCCTGGAGATCGATCCGGAAGCGAGGGTGTTCTATGTCTCCACCGAAACCTTCACCAACGATCTGATCCAGGCCATCCGCAAGGACGGCATGCAGGCCTTTCGCGACCGCTACCGCGCTGCCGACCTGATCCTGGTGGATGACATCCAATTCATCGAAGGGAAGGAGTACACCCAGGAGGAGTTTTTCCATACCTTCAACTCCCTCCATGAAGCCGGCCGCCAGATCGTGATCGCCAGCGACCGGCCGCCGAGCCAGATTCCTCGCCTGCAGGAACGGCTCATCTCCCGGTTCACGATGGGGCTGATCGCCGACATCCAGGCGCCCGATCTGGAAACCAGGATGGCCATCCTCCACAAGAAGGCGGAGGTGGAACAGATGGCCCTGCCCAGGGAGCTGATTCACTACATCGCCGGTCGCTTCACCTCCAACATCCGGGAACTTGAGGGTGCGCTCACCCGTGCTGTGGCCTTCGCCTCGATCACCGGTCTGCCGATGACGGTGGAATCGGTGGCGCCGATGCTGGATCCGGTCGGCAACGAGGTGGAGGTGACCCCCCAGCAGGTTCTGGACAAGGTGGCGGAGGTGTTTGCGGTCAAGATCGAGGAAATGCTCAGTCCCAGCCGCAAGCGGGCCGTGAGCCAGGCCCGTCAGGTGGGCATGTTCCTGATGCGTCAGAACACCAACCTTTCCCTGCCGCGCATCGGTGAAGCCTTCGGCGGCAAGGATCACTCCACTGTGATGTATGCCGTGGAGCAGGTGGAAAAGAAACTCGGCAGTGATCCTGCCCTCGCCCGCCGCATCCAGCAGGTGAGGGATCTGCTTCAGATCGATTCAAGAAAACGGCGGTGATTGGTGGCTTATAATCGACAGGACTCTTGTAGAGCGACACTATAATGAGAAGGGTTTTGCTGGTGATGATTCAACCGCCTGGCTGCAGCGGTGTACAGGCATTAATCTATAATAAACTCTTGCCGTTTTTAGCAGATGGGGATTGGGAGTTTCATTTTGCGGGCCCCGCTCCGTGGCTTGTTTCCCGCTTAACGGAAAACCTGGATTATCCATCTGAGCGGCTTCATTATGCAATCAATATTTCCCCCTCGCTCCGTTTCTCTGTTCAAAAGAATCGTTATGCAAGATATTCGCCAGCATATGTCTTCTTTGGCTTTCTTCAGCTGCTTTCGCGGATCACAGAGAAGTTGCTTCGGCATGACGGGGAGGCATACCTTCTGCGGGGATTGGAGAAAACAGTTCGCCGGGCGGAGAGCCAGTGGACCTTTGATTTGATTGCCGGCAAAAGCCCTGAATTCAAGGTACTCAACCTGATCAGTCGAATCACTCGGGATATGAACAAGCCATTTTTGGCCTTGGTTGATGATCCACATGGGGCGCGAGATGAATCGGGATTCTATCCATCTCAACCCGAGCTTCAGAGGGAAATTCTTGATCAGAGTTGCGGAGCACTCTTCATGTCTCCTCTAACAAGAGATCGGTATGTAGAGGCTGGTCTTGTAAGTCATGCAAAATCACATTACACCACGGATAGCTACCCCGAACTCCCAGGCCTCTACGAAGCCAATCGTAGTCCTTTGGCCCTCAGGCCAGCAACAGGAATCCTCCCGGCTTCCAGCCTCAAGATGATCTATCTCGGGATGTTGCCCGAGTGGCGTCCGATTGAGCCGTTCCTAGATGCTCTGCACACGCTTTCACAGAGACAAGAGGCATCCCAGCCCGCCTATCACCTCTCTATTTTTGGATTCGTCTATCCCAAGGCACAGCAACGAATTACAACCGATCCTCGACTGGCAGCGCTGATCCAGATTCATCCCATGGTCTCCTATTCCGAATCCCATTGGCTGGCGGAAGATGCGGATATCCAGCTCGTGGTGATTGGGCCCCGTCATATCGATAACTACCCATCCAAGTTTTTTGAATATCTCGCCCACCAAAAGCCTGTGCTGGTATTGGGGCCAATGGAAAATCCCCTGAGAGATATTGTAAACAACCTGGGGATCGGCCTCTATCTCGACAGCAGAGATACCCAGGGAATTCTTGATGCTTTGGCCCAGCTTCAAACAAACTACAGCGGCTTTAAACAGGCCTATCAAGAGCATGCCCAAGCGATCGAGACCTACAGTGCCCACTATGTGGCTAAACATTTCTGCAACATCTTGGATGCCTGTATGCTGGAAGCCAAAGGTTCTAAATCTTTGTAACCGGCTGGCTTGGATCTAGCCCTTCCACTTCTCCTTCGAATACCCGGCTGGCGGTGATGTCTTCCGCCTCGATTGTCATCAGATCGGTCTTGGTCAACCGGGTGTGCATTCGTTTGAACAGCCGGTTCGCCTGACGCATGCGGGCGCGGTCGATGGCGTTGCGAATTGAGCGGGCATTGGCGAAGAAGGGCAACTGCATCCGGCGCGTGATGTAGTCAGCGAAGGCGGCGGTTGCTTCTTCGCTGAACCGGTAGTTCTCGGAAGCCAGGATCAGCTTGGCAATCGCCAGCAGCTCTTCGGCGCTGTAGTCAGGGAAGTCAATGTGGTTGGCGACTCGTGAAGACAGGCCTGGATTGGATTGATAAAACACATCCATTCGCTCTTTGTAGCCAGCGAAGATCACCACCAGATCGTCGCGTTTGTTTTCCATCACCTGCAGCAGGATCTCAATCGCCTCCGCCCCGTAGTCACGCTCATTTTCCGGTCGGTAGAGGTAGTAGGCCTCGTCGATGAACAGCACCCCGCCCATGGCCTTCTTCAGCATCTCGCGGGTCTTGGGGGCCGTGTGGCCGATGTATTGACCCACGAGGTCGTCCCGGGTGGCGGTCACCACATGGCCTTTGCGTACGTAGCCAAGGCCATGCAGGATCTTCGACATCCGCTCGGCCACCGTGGTCTTACCGGTGCCTGGCCTTCCCGTGAACGACATGTGCAGGCTGGGGGGAGCAGTTTCCAGTCCCACCTGTTGGCGCGCCCGGTTGACCACCAGCAGCGCCGCAATTTCCCGGATCCTGGCCTTCACCGGCCGCAGGCCGATCAGGTCCCGCTCAAGCTCCTCAAGCACCGCCTCGATGCCCGCCCCTTCATAGGCCTGGCGCAGATCGATGCTCAGGCCGTCGTCCGCTTCGCTGCCGGTGCCATCGGAGATGTTGGAGCCTTCAGAGCAGGCCATCGATGGCTGCTGCAAGTTGGTGTTCCGCCTCGCTCACGGGATCGCCTTCGGTCTCAGCCCGAATCGTGAGATTCACATAAGTGCGACCGAAGCTGATGTCCGGAAACCGATTCTCTTGCTCCGAAAGCGCATTCAGACGCTCCAGAAACTCGCGGGTGGTTTCATAGTCCTCGAATTCGATGCGGCGCTCGAGGCGGTCGGGACGCGACCGTTGGGTCCAGGGCTGATCCATGGACTGACCCTAGGGCAGAGGCGAACCGGGTTCCTCGTCGAGGCAATCGGTACGGGCCTGGCTGAGCCGTTGGGCCCAGGCCCTGGCATGGGTCCGATTGGCTGCCACGGCCCCGGGCTCGCTGCTGTCGAGCGGGAACGGGAAGGTGCCGTTGATGGCTGCGTTGGTGACGCAGAACATCGATTTCTGGAAGCTTGAGCAGATTTTCACCCTCACATCCCCTTCGCCCCGGGTCACGTCCCGGTACCAGTCGTGCAGTGCCTCTGGCAGGTGGCGGTACATGTCCTGCATCAGCAGGCTCGGTGGAATCCCGGCGCCCATGGTGGGCAGGGGATCGGCAAACAGGGCTCCGTAGGTGAACTGGCCCTGGTCGGGGGAGATCTGCTGGGCCTGGGCATTGAACGAGACCGTCCCCAGGAACGGCATCCCCCGCAGGAACACCGCCTCGACGTAAGGCACCGCCACATCCACCAGGAAGGTGAGACCGGCCTCGGGAGGCAGCACCGGCATCGTCTCGCCGGCCACTTCCACGCTGTAGGTGATCGGATTGGCAGCTGCATCCACCAGACCCTGCCGGATGAAATCCACCACCGCCGGGATTGAGCGCACCGTGCCAGAGCGCTCTGCGTCGGCCAGCGCCAGAAACAGGTCACTCATCACCCGCCAGAACTGCCCGAGGGCATGGGTGGTGGCAGCCGAGCGGATCAGTTCCGGCAGGAATTCCGGAAACAGGGGATTGAGCAGGCCCAGCAGCGGATCCCGGCCGGTCTTGCGTCGGATGATCGCCTGGCAGTTCTCCAGGAAGGGTTCGCTGTCCAAGTAGGCATCCAGCCCACCGGTGGCATGCCAGAACATCGCCTTCTGGCAGTACTCCGCATATTCGAAATTGATGCGGTCATGGAGGAGATGGCGCCAGATCTTGGCCGGGGTCACCTCGCCATCGAGAAAGCGGAACAGGGGCAGGGGATTGAGGAACTGGCGCTCGGCCTGGAAGATCAGGTTGCGGCTGTAGGCGTCGAGCACCTCCCCGTAACTCTCGAGCACCCCCACCACCTCCAGCAGATGCAGCGGAGTATCCGCCAGCAGGGTCTGGCCGCGGAGCAGCTGCTGCTCGAGTTGCTCCACGGTTGGATGATTGCCTTGCCGAATGGCGGGGGTGATGTTCTGCATCAACCCACTCCTGCCGAGGCGATCGCCGCCACCAGCGCCGGCAGCTGGCTCATGGCGGTGGTGGCGCTCTCACTGAGACGGCCCAGGCCTGCGGGCACCAGGCCCAGGGCCACCACCAGAGAGGTGAGCACCATGGCCGGCACCTGGTCCCTCAGATTCACGGCCGGCAGCTGGATGTCGAGCCGGGCATCGGCGATCGGTTCGGTGGCGGGCGTGACCGCCAGGCGTCCGAAGAAGGCCCGGTTCACCAGCAGCAGGAAATACACCGCCGTCAGGCCGGAGCCCACCATGCAGAGCAGGGTGGCCAGGGGGTAGGCCGCCAGGCTGCCGCGAAACACCAGAAATTCGGAGATGAAACCTGCCATCCCCGGCAGTCCGGCGCTGGCCATCACGCCCACGATCATCAGCGAGCCGGTGAGGGGCAATCCCCGCTCCGGATTCAACAGCCCTCGCAGCACCTCCAGATCCCGGGTGCCGGTCTTGCGGTAGACCACGCCCACCAGCAGAAACAGCAGGGCGGAAATCAGGCCGTGGCTCACCATCTGGAACACGGCTCCGAGCAGGGCCACCGGGGTTGCTGCCGCCGCCGCCAGCAGCACGTAGCCCATGTGCCCCACGGAGCTGTAGGCCACCATCCGCTTCATGTCGCGTTGCACGATCGCTGCCAGGGAGCCGTAGAGCACCGAAAAGGCTGCCCACAGCGCCAGCCAGGGAGCCACTCTTGCCCAGGCTTCGGGAAAGAGGCCGAGGCAGAAGCGCAAAAGGCCATAGGTTCCCAGTTTCAGAAGCACCCCGGCCAGCAGCACCGAAACCGGGGTCGAGGCCTCGGTGTGGGCCTCGGGCAGCCAGGTGTGGAAGGGCACCAGCGGGACCTTGATGCCGAAACCGATCAGCAGCGCACCCATCAGCACCAACTGGGCTCCCATGCTCAGCTGGCCGCTCATCACCGGCGTCAGGCTGAAATCCACCTGGCCCTTGACCAGGGCCAGCCCCAGAAATGCCCCCAGGATGAGCACGCCCGAAACGGCGGTGAAGATCAGGAACTTGGTGGCTGCATAGGCCCTGTTCTTTCCTCCCCATACTGCAATCAGCAGCCATAGCGGAATCAGCTCCAGTTCATAGAAAAGGAAGAACAACAGCAGATTGTTGGCCAGGAAGGCTCCATTCACAGCGCCGCTGATCACCAGCAGCATGGCGAAGTAGAGCTTTGGTTTCTGGCTGATGCCGATCGAGGCAAAGGCGGAAACCAGTGAGAGGCCTGCGTTGACCAGAAGCAGCGGCATCGAGAGTCCGTCGACTCCGAGCCGGTATTCAAGGCCGAGGCTCTGCACCCAGGAGATCGATTCCTGCATCTGCATCTCCCCATCGCCTGGGTCGAAGCCGATCAGCACCCTCAGCGACCAGAGCAGCTGCAGGCCGAGCACCAGGATCGCCCCGCGTCGGATGGTTTCGGGAGCCGGTTGCCCAGGCCAGATCACCAGGGCCAGGGCTCCGAGAAAGGGAATCAGCAGCAGGGCAGTGAGCATGGCGCGGATCAGCCGTGGAACCAGGAAAGGGAGGTGAGCAGCAGCACGATCGCCACCAGGGTGGTGAGCACGTAGGTCTGCATCTGCCCGCTGACCCCCAGCTTCAGACCTTCGGCACTGGCCAGGGAGAAACGCCCGATTCGATTCACCAGTCCATTCACCACCACCTGATCGAAGCCATTGGTGAAGCGGGCCAGACCTGCCACGAACGCCACGATTGTGGCCCGATAGATCCGGTCGGTATAGAAGTCGAAGGCCAGTAGGTCCTGAACCATCCGCAGCGGTTTGATCACAGAGCGGGACCAGAATTTATCGAGACGCACCAAGGCACCGGCCAGCAGTCCGGCCATGCCACTGCCCACTACTGCGATTGCGGTAGTGGGGCCGAAGGTGGCGATGCCGGGCACCGTATCGATCCGCGCCATCACCCATGGCATCAGGGCCACCAGCACGGTGAGGCTGACCATCGGCAGGGCCATCAGCCAGTTGACCTCGGGAGCCCGCTTCGTCTTCGGATGGCGGGTGTCGAGGAACACCTGGCGGTAGACCCGGATCAGGTTGAAGGCGGTGAGACCGTTGGTGAGCAGCACCACG
Organism: Cyanobium sp.; assembly: GCA_040399125.1. Classification (GTDB taxonomy): domain Bacteria; phylum Cyanobacteriota; class Cyanobacteriia; order PCC-6307; family Cyanobiaceae; genus Cyanobium. The sequence goes on from JBBASR010000017.1 coordinate 17,070, forward strand.
GCGGCAAACAGTGGATGCTGAGCCCAGAGCGATTCCACCATCAGACCGAAGCACCAGAAGCAACCAAGGGGCGCAACCCCGATCAGACCGGCGCCGGCCACCAGGTAGGCCATGGTGGTGGCGGGCATACGGGTGCCCAGGCCGCCCAGTTCCGTGAGGTCCTGGCAGTTGGTGGTGGCGATCACACTGCCCACACTCATGAACAGCAACGCCTTGGCCAGTCCGTGGGCGAACAGCAGCAGCAGCGCGATGGCGGGCTGCTGCAGGGCGATGGCGATGAACACCAGGCCCAGATAGGAGCTGGTGGAATAGGAGAAAGCACGCTTCAGATCCACCTGGGCGATCGCCACCAGGGCTCCGCCCAGAGCGCTGATCGTGCCCACCGCCAGCAGTACCCGGACGGCCAGGGGCGAAATGGTCAGCAGGGGCATCAGTCGCAGCAGCACCAGCGCCCCGCAGGTCACCACCACGGAGTTGCGCAGGATGGAGGCCGGATTCGGCCCTTCCATCGCCTCGTCCAACCAGAGGTGCATCGGAAACTGGGCGCATTTGCCCATGGGGCCTGCGATCAGTCCGAGGCCCAGAAGGGTGCCGGCCAGGGGAGGCAGCTGGCTGTTGCCTACCCAGGCGTACAGATCGGTGAATTCGAGCGAACCGGCCCAGGCCGAGAGCGCCACCATGCCCATCAGCAGCAGCACATCCCCGACCCTCTTGGTGAGGAAGGCATCCCTTGCAGCCGTCACCACCAGGGGCTGGGCATACCAGAACCCCACCAGCAGATAGGTGGAGAGGGTGAGCATTTCCAGCAGGAAATAGCTCACGAACAGATTGCTGCTGAGCACCACTCCGGCCATGGCACCCTCGAAGAAGCCCACAAGGGCATAAAAGCGGGCCAGGGACCAGTCCTTGTCGAGGTAGCCGAGGGCGAACACCTGCCCCAGCAGACTCATGAACGTGACGAACTCGAGGACCGCCAGGTTGGTGAGGGAGAGATCAAAGCCGATCCGAAGATTGAGGTCGGCGGCGCTGAACCAGTTCCAGTCGAGATGCTGGGGTCCGATTTGGATCACTTCCCGGATCACCCAGCTGCCGTGAAGCACCGCCAGCAGCGTGACCAGAAGGTTGAGATAGGCCGCCGGCCTCGGTCCGTTGCGCTTGATCCAGCCGGTGGCCCAGGGCAGGGACAGCACCATGCCGCTGAACCCGTAGATCGGGATCAGCCAGGCGAGCTGGATCGGCAGGGGGAGCGGCGGGGGCAAGACGTGGAGCAGGAGGGGGGATACGCCAGAACCGGACGATCGAGCGAATCGATCATCCGGCGCAGGACTTTAAACAGTTTCCGGGCTTCAGAACATGGCCCTTTCGGCAGCCAGCACCCTGGAGCTGTCGAGGCTGGCCAGCCAACTGGCCAATTCCTCTCCGTGGTGCTGTTCATCGCTCCAGAGACCTTGGAAGAAGGCCCCATTGTCCGCATCCCTGTGGAGGAGGCAGAAGCGAACAGCTTCGGCGTAGTGCTCAATCAGATCGGTTTCCAGAACTGAATTCAGCCGCAGCAGACCCACCAGATCAGGGGCGTGGGTCACCGGTCGGAGCTGGGAGGCCGCAGGCGCCACCCCCAGGGCAAGCATGCGCTGCACGATCCTTTCGGCGTGCTGCATCTCTTCCACCGTTTCCTGTCGGAAACGTTGGGCAGAATCCTGATCACCCCAGGATTCCACCAGCGAGGCCTGGAACATGTACTGCTGTACAGCGGTCAGTTCCAGGCTGAGGGCGCGACCGAGGTAGGCCAGGACGCGCGGAGCAACGGCGTCCATCCGGATCAGGCCCTGCGGGTGCCGGAGGCGGCGAGGGCGGGTTCCACCTCGCTGTGGGGACGGGCAATGATGTGGGCAGCCACGAGGCCATCGCCCACGCGCTCGCAGGCATCGGCGCCTGCCCGCACGGCAGCGTTCACAGCACCGGTTTCGCCGCGGACCATCACGGTCACGTAGCCACCACCCACGAATTCGCGGGCGACCAGAGTCACTTCAGCCGACTTGGTCATGGCGTCAGCCGCTTCAATCGCGGGGACCAGTCCACGGGTTTCAATCATGCCGAGGGCGATGCCCTGTACGGAAGGTGCCATGGAGGAGAGTGCGGAGGAGGAAGAACGGGCTGGAGGCGGCGTGACGGCCCCGCGGCCATCAGGCTTTTCACTGGAGCGGGCAGCAGGAACCGTTCGGGAACGGCCCCTGCTGGCTGGGGTACTGGCTCTGGAGCTGGAGGCCGAGGCACGACTGCTGGAGGACCTGCTGCTCACGGGAGTGCTGCTGGTGGACTTGGCGGGGGGGAGGGATTGGATCGTCTTCTTGGCGGCAGTCGGTTCGGGCGTGGCTGCGGCTGGGCTCACGGTGCTGGACGAACCGGCTTGGCTCGGGGGAGCGCTTGGAGCCGTGCTCGGAGGTGTATTCACCACGCTCAGCTGGGTTGCGGAATCTTGCTTCTCCACGGCCGGGGAGTTCATTGTGACGGATGCCTCACCGGAACCGCTGGTCGCTGTGCCGCTTTGGATGGCCGGGTAGATCCCGGACGCTTCGCTGCCTGCGGCGCTTGGGGTCAGGCTGGAGGATGCCGCTCCGACGGTTTTGTTCCTGGCGGAGGAGCGACGGGGTGTGCGGCTGGCCATGGATCGGAAGGGGCAGAAAAGGGGGGAGAGCTCGGAAAGGTGCTGATGGATTCAGTCTTCAACCATCGGGTTCCCAGAAATCGATAATCCCGCCGATGGTGAGGTCGGTGAATAGTTCGGGGTTGCCGCAGGCGAAACGGGCGGCGGACCCGCTGGCGGTAAACACCCAGTTGCCTGGAGAGGCTCCCACGGGGTCCACGGCAACATTGAGCTTGCCCTTGGGGGTACGAAGAACGCGCAGGTTGAGGTGTCCCAGGCCTTCCACCCTCTGGCTGCAGACGAGGGAGCCGGTGACCTGCATGATCTCCATTACTTGGGACCCCCGCTGGATCCGGCTGCCAGAGCCTTGGCAGCCTCTGGATCCCAGTGGTCGATGATCCCCACGATCGTGAGATCGCTCGGGTAAGACTTGCTGCCTGCGGCTTCCCTCGCTGCCGAGCTGCCCACACAGATCACCCAGTCCCCGGGTACACATCCAACGGCATCAACCGCCACCTTCTGGGTGCTGCCATCAAGCACCACCTGGAGATGTTTGTGTTCGAAATCTGGGATGCGATTGGTGGAAACCAGGGGTTTCAGCACTTTGCAGATCAACATGTCAATGCCCTCCTGCAGTCGCGAAGGTGATGGTGGACCCTACCGCCTCAGCTGGGGCGTGGCGGTCCTTGTCCCGCACGGTCAGCAGGGCATGGAGCAGGCCCTGCTGGAAGAGATCGGCGTAGCGGCTTTCCATCGCCTCCTGAACACGCCTGGCGTGGCGGACTGCCCGCTCCCTTGCTCCCGGCACCTTGCCGTCGTAGTCGAAACGAACCACCACCGGTATGGGTAGACCCCGGGACACATTCAGGCCCTTGAAGATCTTCACTCCCACATCAAGGTCGGGAGCTCCTTCCTCGACGGTATCCATGTAGGCGAAGTAGGTGAGATTGCGAAGGTGAATCTCCTTGAAACCGATGCCCACTCCGATGAAGCGTTCTGCGTGGCCCGCATCCGCATAGGTTCCGCCGTGGTACTGCCGCACGTAGTCGATCTGGGAGATGTTGTTCTCCAGGAAGCGGCTGATCAGCTTCACCATGCCTGGATCGGGGGTGCTCGTGGCGGCCTCGCGAACCATGGCTTCGATCCGGGCCCGACCCTGCTCCGGAGCCAAGGCCCGTGTGGCTTCGTACACCTCGGAGGCACTGAGCCAACGATCCAGATTGGTGCTGCCATCCATTCCCGGTACATGCACCCGGATGGCGTCGGTATCGGTGTCGATGCCCATCAGCAGCAGGTCCACCGAGGCCCCACAGCAGAAGCTGTTCTCCACCGCCTGCTGGAAATCCCGCAGGCGTTGAAAACCGCAGCCGGCCGCGGCGGCATCGTCGCTTCCATGGGCAGCGCAGCCCTCATGGCTGGGGTCAAGCGAACTGAAGTGGTACAGAACCACCTTCAGGTAACGGGTGTCGTTATGGGCGGGATTGGGGCTCGCCTCCCGATAGCGGCGATGTTCGGTCTTGACCCAGCGGTTCACCGTGTTTTCCACGTCAAACAGGGCGCCGGCGTGGGGGCGACGCCGCACCGAGCTGAACGGCAACCGCAGGGCATAGGCCACGGCATGGGCCAGGCGGCCATCGGCACAGGGGGTCACATCGAGCAGATGGAAACCGCACTCCAGCAGGAAGGCCTGGAAGGCGTCCGCCTGGGGTGTGCCGGCTTTGCCTGAGAGGGGGTCCTGATCGAAGAACGTGGCGCTGGTCTGCTCGTAGGCTTCAAATACGCACCAGGCGAACAGGGTTCGCATGTCCAGCTGGGTGACCCAGGCGGTTTCCAGCAGGGGAAGGGGCAGCTCATAGCCCAGTTCCTGCCGGGCAAGGGCCTGGGCCTGGGCCACGAAATCCTGTTCGTGCTGCAGGGCGGAAATCTGCTTGAGCACCGGCACGATCCGGTCGAACGCCCGCTTCACCTGGCTGTCGTAGTGCTCCAGTGCCGCATTGGTGCGGGCGTCGCTGAGCGGGTGGAGGCTGGGGGATGCAGTGCCAGTGATGCCGGCATTGACGCCAGACAGGATGGCGGGTATTCCCTGGCGTACCTGTTCGATGGGAACGGGTTGGGGGCGCAGTCGACCGGTGGGGCGACGCCCCACCGGCGATGGCACCGCAGTCGGCCTCTGTCTGCCTCTGGCTTGGGATGGATCCGGCCGGGTCTCAGCGGGTTGCTGGAGTTCGGCGGCAGAGGTGGGCTCCACTGCGCTGGTTCCAGGTCGACGGCGCGGGGCGGTCGGGGCCAGAGGTCGGATGGGTGTGGCCGGACGTCTTGGCATCAGGGGGTCAGCCGCGGGCTCCGCCGGACACGGTGATCAGGGAACCACGATCGGTGCTTCCGCTGGAACCGGTGATCTTGCTCACGGGTTCGGGCAGTTCCTCATTGCGCTTGGGCTGGAACCTCGGCATGGCGGTATTGCCGGCTCCACTGCCACTGCCGCTGCGGCTGGGGTTGCGACGGCGGGCCGAAACCCCTTCGGTACCGGTCACGCGATCTCCGCGATCCCAGTCGTCGCCTGTGATCCGCTGCCCCGATCCCTCGCCGGTGACGCGGGAAAGGGCCTTGCTATCCACGCCTGCTTCTGCAGGGGCTAGGGCAGCGGCGTTGGCTAGGGCAGGTGCCAGGGATGCCATGGCACGGGCGGGGTTGATGGCGGCCTTGGCGGGACGGCGGTCGAAGCGGAACTGTTCTGTACCGGTCACCTTGTCGCTGGCCATGTCGAAGGGGCCGGTGATCTTGCCGCCGAATTCATAGGTGCTGCCGGTCACGCAGCCGGAGCGCTCCCGTTCCACCTGAGCCGTGCGGGCAGGCGACTGGACGCTGAACTGCTGCCAGGGCGCCTGGTCGAGCGGCTGGGGGAAATCGGCTTCCGCGATCGGGGAGACACCACAGGCTTCCGCCATCTGGTCCCTCCCCACGTAGGGAGTACCGCTGATGTCTTCGCAGGCTCCGCGGCCAGCCCCGGTCATCACACCGCCGATGCCTGGACGGATGCCGGTCATGACTGAACCCATTCGCACCGGAGTCCGCTCCCGAACGGACTTGACATCCTTGGTGGAGCACCAGTTGCCGGAATCTTCGATGCCTGCGTAGGGAGTGCCGGTCACCACGTTGCAGGTGCCGGGTTCATCGCCGGTGACCCGCTCAGAGCGACCGGTGCGGGTGCCGCTGACCACCTGATTGCGGTTGGTCACACTGAAGCCCACCTTGGCGGCTTCCGGTTCGGCACGCACACCGCAGAAGCGGTCGTACTGCTGGGGACCGACGTATTCATCGCCGGTGATCAACCGGCAGCTGCCGGGCTCATCGCCGGTCACCTGATCACTGCGCCCCACATGGGTGCCGGTGATGCCGGTACCGCGCAGGGTCTGCAGGCTGCTCACCTTGACAGGGGCACGGCCAGCAACCTTGCTCTGGTCACCCACGTACTGATCTCCGGTCAGCTGGCGACCGGAGCCCGATTCATTGCCGGTGACCTTTTCAGAGCGACCCACCATCACCCCGGAAACCGGACGGCCGGCGGCGGTGAGGGTATGACCCACCTTGCTGGGGCCGGGTTGGTTGATGCCGCAGTAGGAGGCGTCCTGGTTGGCCGAGACGTATTCGGTGCCGGTGACCAGGGAGCAGGTGCCGGGCTCATCGCCGGTGACCTTTTCGGAGCGGCCTACCTCGTTGCCGGTGACCCGGTTGCCATGGCTGGTGGCACTGACCCGCACCTTGGCCGGCTGCAGGGCGGAGGCTTCCGTCTGGCAGAAGGTGTTGAAGATTTCAGCACCCAGGTACTCCGTACCCGTGATTGCGCGGCAGGTGCTCACCTCGTTGCCGGTGGTCTTGGTGGATCGGTTGGCCTGGGTGCCGGTCACCACCTGGCCACGGAGGGTCTCGCTCACTCCCACTTTCCAGTGGGCATCGGCAACCACGGCGGCGTTGGCCGCCTCACGGGCACCGTTGCGATTGGGGCCACACGGACGGCAGGTGCCAGGCAGGCTGCCGGTGCTGCCTGATCCGCCCACCTTGCTCTTGAGTTCGCGGACCTTCTGGGCCAGTTCGCGGCTGCTGAGGTCGGGATTTCCCTGGCGCGCCATTGTTGCAGCGGCACTGCGGCTGGAGGTGCTGGCGGACTTGCCCCGCTTGGATAGCGCTTCGCGCCGGGCGAGCACAAGGGCCCTGCTGGGGTTGTACTGGGCGGCACGCTTGGCGGTGACACGGCGCTCAGTCGCTCCCTCAGCCCGACTGGAGCTGCGGGCGGAGAGATTGGGCCCGGAAAGACTCAGACGGGTACGGCTGGTGGGGGTGGAAGCGGCCACGGCGCTGGTTTCGCCGTGCTCATGGCAATTGCACTTGTGCTCCTTGGCGGGAGCTTCGGCGGCTCCGGTTCCGGCTCCGGTGGCGCGACGCACCTCGTTTCGGGTGCGATCCCGTGAGCTGTCGGCACGTTTGCCGCGGCGGGAGAGGGCTTCACGGCGGGAGAGCACCAGTTCGCGGCTGGCGTTGCCCACTGGCTTGGCGGCACTGCGATGGCTCTGGCCGGTGGGTGCCGAAAGGGTTGGCGCGTTGCGGCTGGCCCGGCTCGGACGGCTCTGCGGTTCGGCCACTGCGGGGGCCGGATTCACGGCCTCCGGTGCAGCGTCAGGAACCGTGGTGCGGCTGGGGCGAGCATCGCTGGCTGAGCGCACCCGACCGGGGGCCGAGGCGTAGCGGCCAGCAGATTTCTTGCCACCATTGGTCAGCGCCTTGCGGCGCTCCAGGGCTGCTTCACGACTCGAATTGCTGGCCATATCCGCCCGGAGATTGGGTTGACAACGTCAGAAGATTTAGGCAGGGCTGCAAGCAGCTCTGCACGGACAACACAATCGGTTCTCAGCGAACCGACGGTTGATGGAAGGTCCCGATCTTTGATCGGGACCTATGGATTCAAGGCTGCTGAATCAGCGGCCTTCGAACACAACGAAGCAAGCACCCTGGCTCTGGGTGTAGGCGTCGTAGCCCACCAGACGCACGTGGTGGTCGGGGTAGGCACGGTGGCAAGCTTCGAGCTCGCTCACGATCACGCCCAGATCCTTTTCACCGAAGAAAGGAAGCTTCCAGTAGGACCAGTAGGTCGCCATGGAGCGGCTGGGGTGAACGTGCTCAACCAGGGGACTCCATCCCTGGGCAATGATGTAGGCGATCTGGTCATAGATCTCGTCCTGGGTCATCGGCGGGAGGAAGCCGAAAGTCTCCAGGGTGGCGACTGTTTGGTAGTCACCCACGGTGCTCTTGAAGGGCATGGGGATCCTTGGGGGAAATGGTGTAAAGACGAAATTCGTCTTTGGATATCGCTACCGGATTTGGATCACAGGGGGACGGAGAGTTTCCGTCCCGATCTGTTTTCCGCCGGGATCACTGAACGTCGAGCTTGTCGACGGTGTCGAACTCGAACTTGATTTCCTTCCAGGTCTCAAGGGCGATCGCCAGCTCAGGGCTGTGCTTAGCGGCCTCGAGCAGGATGTCGCGACCTTCGCGCTCGATCTCACGACCGGCGTTACGAGCCTTGACGCAGGCTTCCAGTGCCACACGGTTGGCAGCAGCACCAGCGGCCGAACCCCAGGGGTGACCGTGGGTACCACCACCGAACTGAAGCACCGAGTCGTCGCCGAAGATGCTCACGAGGGCAGGCATGTGCCACACGTGGATACCGCCGGAGGCCACGGCGAATACGCCGCCCATCGAGCCCCAATCCTGATCGAAGAAGTTACCGCGGCTGCGATCTTCGGGAACGAAGGATTCACGCAGCTGGTCGATGTAACCGAGGGTGGACTGACGGTCGCCCTCGAGTTTGCCGACCACGGTGCCGGTGTGGAGCTGGTCACCACCGGAGAGACGCAGGCACTTGGCCAGCACCCGGAAGTGGATGCCGTGCTTGGGATGGCGGTCGATCACCGCGTGCATGGCGCGGTGGATGTGGAGCAGCATGCCGTTCTTGCGGCACCACTTCGCCAGACCGGTGTTGGCGGTGAAGCCACCGGTGATGTAGTCGTGCATGATGATGGGCTGGCCCAGTTCCTTGGCGAACTCGGCACGCTCATACATCTCTTCGGGCGTGGCGGCGGTGCAGTTGAGGTAGTGCCCCTTCTTCTCGCCGGTTTCCTGTTCGGACAGCTTCACAGCTTCGGCCACGAACTCGAAACGGTTCTGCCAGCGCTGGAAAGGCTGGGAGTTGATGTTCTCGTCGTCCTTGGTGAAGTCGAGACCACCGCGGAGGCACTCATACACCACGCGGCCGTAGTTCTTGCCGCTCAGGCCGAGCTTCGGCTTGATGGTGCAACCCAGCAGGGGACGGCCGTACTTGTTCATACGGTCGCGCTCGACCTGGATGCCGTTCGGGGGACCCATGCAGGTCTTGATGAAGGCCATCGGGAAGCGGATGTCTTCCAGACGCAGGTGGCGCAGGGCCTTGAAGCCGAACACGTTGCCGACCAGGGAGGTCAGCACGTTGGTGATGGAGCCTTCCTCGAACAGGTCGAGGGGATAGGCGATGAAGGCGTAGAAGGCTTCCTTGTCGCCAGGGACGTCTTCGATGCGGTAGCAGCGGCCCTTGTAGAAGTCGAGGTCGGTGAGAAGTTCAGACCACACGGTGGACCAGGTGCCGGTGGAGGATTCGGCTGCCACGGCTGCGGCAACTTCCTCTTTCGGAACCCCTTCCTGGCCGGTGCACTTGAAGCAGGCCAGCAGGTCGGTGTCGAGGGGGACGTAATCAGGAGTCCAATACGTGTCGCGGTACTCCTTGACCCCGGCGTCGTACTTCTTGCTCATGGAGTTTCTCCGTTTGGGTCGTGGGGTTGGTCAGAGGGTCTGCGCCTGGCGCGGAACCGCTCAGTCCTTCGAACCCAGGCCGAAGCTGCTGTTCAGAGCGGGCTCCACTTCACGGTGGGGGCGGGCAATGATGTGGGCAGCCACGAGGCCGTCGCCCACGCGCTCACAGGCGTCAGCGCCGGCACGAACGGCAGCGTTCACGGCACCGGTTTCGCCACGCACCAGAACGGTCACGTAGCCACCGCCGACGAACTCGCGACCGATCAGGCGCACTTCAGCTGCCTTGGTCATGGCGTCAGCGGCTTCGATCGCGGGCACGAGGCCGCGGGTTTCGATCATGCCGAGGGCGATGCCCATGGTTTCGTTTGCCATTACCTGCTCCTGGAGGAGGGGGGTGGAATGTTCGTGAGCAACCCTGCTCCGGCGCCCAACCTCCCGTCAAGACATTTCGGCCATCTGGGCCATCAAGGTTTTCGGATCTCCGGATAAGCAGCGCTTATCGGTTCAGAACAAAACGTAAAGGAATGCTTGGACGCGCCCTCCTCGGCCGCTGCTCTGCTCAGAGCGGTTCTGCCGCCGATACGAAGCCCACGCCTCCGTAGCGCTTCAGCAGGGGTCTGATCGCCGTCCGTACCGCTTCCAGCACCTCCGGTTCGCAGAAGACGATCACGTGGGCATTGGCGCCAAGGCCGCTGAAATCCATCCCTTCCGAGATCTCTCCGCCCACACCCATGCCGGTGACATGGCGCATCACCGAATAACCGGGGGCTCCGGCTTCGCGGATGGCCCGACAGATCTTGGTCACTTCCCGGTCGCTGAGAAAGAGGTCGAGGCGGTTCATGACATGTCAGCCGGCAGGGATGAAACGTTGGGCGAGGGCCATATAGGCCGGGATGCCCACCACCACATTGAACGGGAAGGTGACGGCGAGAGCGGAGGAAATGTAGAGGCTTGGATTGGCCTGGGGCACCGTCATGCGCATGGCGGCGGGCACAGCGATGTAAGAGGCGCTGGCGCAGAGAACCATGAACAGCACCGCATCACCTCGGGGCAGGCCCAGCATCCTTGAGATCACCAGGCCTGCAGCCGCGTGCAGCAGGGGCGCCAGTACCGCGAAAGCGATCAGAAAAGGACCGGCCTTGCGCAGATCCTGTAATCGCTGGGCGGCCACGATTCCCATGTCGAGAAGGAAGAAACAGAGAGCTCCATAGAACAGCTTTGCTGTGAATGGTTCCATTTTCTCAACCCCTGCTGGGCTGAAACTCGCTACCACAAACCCAATCACCAGACTGCCAATCAGCAAGAAAACAGAACCATTGAGGAATGCTTCCTGCCACACTTCACGCCAGCGAAGCCCCGAAGATTCTGCCTCCCCATTGATCTTGCTGGAGGCTGTGATCGCCAGCTTTGATAGCAGAACCCCCACCACGATGGCCGGCGATTCCATCAGGGCCAGGGCCGCCACCATGAAGCCGTCGTAATGCTCATTCAGAACCGTAAGAAAGCTCTGGGCCGTGATGAATGTGACGGCACTGATCGAACCGTAGGAGGCGGCCACGGCCGCCGCGTTGTAGGTATCCAGTCGGGTGCGCAGTATCAGGAAGCTGGTGATCGGCACCACCAGAGACATCAGCACCGCTGCCCCGATCGTGAGCAGCACCTGGCTTCCCAGGCCGCTGTGTGCCAGCTCCATGCCGCCGGTGAAGCCGATGGCCAGAAGCAGGTAGAGCGAAAACAACTTCGGCAGGGGGGAAGGGATCTCCAGGTCCGACCCCAGCAGCACCCCCAGGATCCCCAGAAAGAAAAACAGAATCGGGGGGGAGAGCAGGTTCTGCAGGACCAGGCTTGACTGCATCTGCCCTCTTCTCACAACAGTGTTCAGAACCTAGACGCGTCTGTCCCGCCGTTCGTCAGCGGTCACTGAAAGTTGACCTGGCCTGCGGCCAGAATCGCTTCAGATCCCTATGGTTTCCTCCGAGGCAGGTCCCTGGAGTCTTTCCGGGGGTGGAATGTTCAACCCGTCCCTGCCTCACCCCAATCCAGGCCCCCCTTCAAGGCCCCCCGAAGCCCGGCCGCGCCTTGCCTCAGAATGGGCTCCCGGCTTGATTTCGCTTGCGTTTTGATCGCCCCACCCCTGCCGTCGCCTCTCCGGTGCTGGTGATCGCCAGTGGCAACCCCCACAAGGTGGCGGAGATCCGTTCGATGCTGGAGCTGGTGGATCTCACGGTGCTGCAGCAGCCCGAGGGTCTTGAGATCGAGGAGACCGGCGACAGCTATGCCGCCAATGCACGCTTGAAGGCCGAAGCGGTGGCAGCCAGCACCGGTCACTGGGCCCTGGCCGACGATTCCGGCATCGAAGTGGATGCGCTCGACGGCAGGCCCGGCCTGTTTTCGGCCCGCTACGCCGCCACGGATTCAGAGCGCATTCAGCGGCTGCTCGCCGAGCTCGGCGATTCGCTCTACCGGGGCGCCCGCTTCGTGAGCGCCATGGCGCTGGCGGACCCCAACGGCCGCACCAGGATGGAGGCCGAGGGGGTGTGCCATGGCCGCATCCTTGCCGAGCCGTTCGGTCAGGGTCCTGGCTATGACCCGATCTTCCATGTGCGGGAGGCCGGCACCAGCTACGCCCTGATGCCTGAGCACCTGCGCCACAAGCTGGGCAGCCGCGGCAAGGCCGCCCGCGAGATCGCCCCTGGGCTGAAGCATCTGCTGGGGATGGAGCCCTGAGGGTGACGAGCTCGGGGTTGCCGAGCTTCGGGCTGTCGGCGTTCAGCGGCGGTTGATCTGGTCCACGGCTCGCATCGCGGCCGCTGCCGCCTCTTCCACATCTCCTTCCTTGCCGGCCAGGGTGAGCCGACCGAAGGCTCCCACCGCTTTCACATCCACCACGGTGATGTTCGAGGCCTTCTCCGCTTCATTGGCGGCCACCAGCACGTAGCCGGCCGGTTCGGTCTCGAGGATGAACATGCTCATTCCCGACTGGATCATCGAGCCGCGCCTGTTCTGGCGGTTGATCAGCACGGCGTGGTCGGGGGTGACGGCGCGGATGATCTCGGTCCAGGTCACCTCGCAGCGGCTGCGCTGCTCGATGCGGCTGCCGATCGCCTCCAGCACCACTTCGCCGGAGTGGAGCACGTTGCTCTGATCCCGGTGATAGAGCGCCAGCGAACCGAAAGCCCGCTCCACCACCATCTGGCCGAGGCGCACCGTGCTGGCCTTGAGGGCGATGTCGGTGACCCGGTGCACCGCCATGCCAGGAGAGACCTCCAGCCACAGGCAGGCGTCACCGGGGATCGGCAGAAAGCCCTGCGAGACCGTGCCCATGTAGGCGGCCAGCTGGGGCTGCAGCGAGTCGAGGAAGACATAGGTGCGCAGTTCGATCGACTGCACATGGCTCGACTGGCGGGCGATGCGCCGACCTTCGCTGTCTGTGGTGATCACACAGCTGGCCCCGGAGGCCTCCCCCGTGCCGGAACTGCCGAGCACCCCACTGCCGGTGATCTCGCTGCCGGTGACCCGCAGAGCCGATCGACGCCGACTGAGGGCTCGCTCCTCGGAGGAGGGAAAGCGGGGCTGGGAGCGGGATGGATTGGAATCGATCACGTCGCCGTCACACCATCGCGCCGAAGAGCCGGCCAGGGTTTGGAACTCCTGCCTGGACTCCGGAAAGCCGGACCAGGCTTGACGGCAGCGCCGGGAAGTGGGGGGATCCTACCCCGTGGGGATCGGCGCTTCCTGACAAAAACCGCTTCCCTGGGGCTGATTTTCTGTCGAAAGGATCAGGGGTGGCTATCACACAGATCACCCTGTTCGATCGGACGATGTTGACCCCCTCCACGCGTCTGCGCCTCCAGGGAATCCTCAACCGCATCGGCAGGGACGAGCCGGTGACTCTGGAGGAAAGGATCTACCTGCAGAAATTCGTGGATCGTGACCAGACCGTGGCCGCCTGGCTGCAGCAGGCGCGCAGGCGTCAGCAGAGTCGCAGCGAGCCGCTGGATGCGATCGACCACCTGCTTTCCGAAATGAATCTCGGCCCCTCCGATCCGGATGCCACCTACCGGCCAGGCGATGACGACATCGAGGGCTGGTTCGGTGGGGCTCCGGGCTGGCTGCGGCGCAGCTGAGTGCCCCCCTTGCGGGTCTCGATCGGGCCGGTACCGTCCGCCCAACCTCCACGGGATCTCCATGGCCCCCAAGCACCCTCACGCTGCCGGCATTGATTCCCCCGCTCCCGCCACTCCGGCCGAAGCGATGCCCGCCGATCCGGCCCGCGCCGCCATGCCCGACTGGATGGTTCATGCCGTGGAGCAGGGGGTGAAGCCTGAGCAGGCCCTTGCCTTCATCGGCCTCGGCTTGATGCGCAAGATGGCCGCCGACCAGGATCCTCCCCTGGGGGCCGCCCTCTGGAACGAGGAGGAAGCCGGCGCCGCCGCCGATCTGGCTGGCCTGCGTCAGCGTCTGGAACTGATCCAGCTGGCCCTGCAGACAGGTGCCCCCCTCAGCACCGCCGAGGTCACCCAGCTGCTGGGTGCCCGCCCGGGTGCCGCTGCGGTCGAACGGGGCGGTCTGGCTGCCCGGCGCCTCAGCCGCAACGTCTGGAAGCTCAGCCGTGCGGCGGAATCGGGAGAGCGGGTTCCGGCAGCCTTCAGCGAAGGCTTCCGCCGCCGGCTCTGAAGCCTTTGCCAGGGGGCCGGAGCGAGCCTGATCCCGAATTCATCCAACAATCGGCCCAGGGGGCGCTCCGGCCTGGCTAACAGTGGAAGGTTCCTTTCCGCGAGCCCCGCATGGGCGTGTCCCTGCCTTCGCCCCCCGAGCTCCTGCGGGAGAGCGGCCAGCGTGAGGTGTTCTGCGGCCTCACTTCAATCGTCTGGTTGCACCGGCGCATGCCGGATGCCTTCTTTCTGGTGGTGGGCTCGCGCACCTGCGCCCACCTGGTCCAATCGGCCGCCGGCGTGATGATTTTCGCCGAGCCCCGGTTCGGCACGGCGATTCTGGGGGAGAGGGATCTGGCCGGCCTGGCCGATGCCAACGAGGAACTGGATCGGTTGGTGCGGGATCTGCTGGAGCGTCGCCCCGAGATCCGCACCCTGTTCCTGGTGGGTTCCTGCCCCAGCGAGGTGATCAAGCTGGATCTGGCCAGGGCCGCCGAGCGGCTCACCAGCCAGCTGGCCGGCCGGGTGCGGGTTCTCAACTATTCCGGCAGCGGCATTGAAACCACCTTCACCCAGGGGGAGGACCAGGCCCTTCAGGCCCTGCTCCCCCTGATGCCCGCCTCCGACGAACCCCAGTTGCTGCTGGTAGGCACCCTGGCCGATGCCGTGGAAGACCGCTTCCAGGCCCTGTTTCAGCGTCTCGGTATCCCCGTGGTGCGCAGCCTGCCGCCGCGACGCTCCACCGAACTGCCGCCGGTGGGCTCCGGCACCAGGGTTCTCCTGGCCCAGCCCTTTCTCAGCGGCACCGCCCGCGCCCTGGTGCGCCGTGGCGCCCACTTGATCTCCTCTCCCTATCCCTTCGGGGTGGAGGGCAGTCGCCGCTGGATGGAGGCCGCCGCTGCCGCCTTCGGGATCGACCCCGCGGTGGTGGCCCAGGTGCTCGATCCGCTGGTGGAGCGCGGCCGTCTTGCCCTGGAGCCCCATCGGCAGCTGCTGGCGGGCAAGCGCCTGTTCCTGCTGCCCGATTCCCAGATGGAGATTCCCCTGGCGCGTTTTCTGCAGCGGGAATGCGGCATGGAACTGGTGGAGGTGGGCACGCCCTACCTCGATCGTCAGCTGATGGAGGCCGAACTCGCCCTGCTGCCCGATTCCGTGCAGCTCAGTGAGGGGCAGGACGTGGAACGGCAGTTGGAGCGGGTGCGTCAGGCGCGCCCTGATCTGGTGCTCTGCGGTCTGGGCCTGGCCAATCCCCTTGAGGCGGAGGGCATCGCCACCAAGTGGTCGATCGAGCTGGTGTTCAGTCCGATCCATGGCTGCGATCAGGCCGGGGAGCTTGCCGAGCTGTTCTCCCGTCCGCTGCGGCGCCGTGAGCGCCTTTCTCTTCCCTGACAAATCCGACCTCCCTTTCCTCCCTCCTCCTTCCCCCTGTCTGTAATGGAACTCACGCTCTGGACCTACGAGGGCCCTCCCCATGTGGGGGCGATGAGGATCGCCACCTCGATGGAGGGGGTGCACTACGTGCTGCATGCCCCCCAGGGGGATACCTATGCCGACCTGCTGTTCACGATGATCGAACGGCGTGGCCGGCGTCCGCCCGTCACGTACACCACTTTCCAGGCCAGGGATCTCGGCGGTGACACCGCCGAACTGGTGAAGCGCTCGATCCGCGATGCGGTGGAGCGTTTCCAGCCCGAGGCCCTGCTGGTGGGCGAGAGCTGCACCGCTGAACTGATCCAGGACCAGCCGGGAGCCCTCGCGGCCGGCATGGACCTGGGGGTGCCGATGGTCAGCCTGGACCTGCCGGCCTATTCGAAGAAGGAGAACTGGGGTGCTGCCGAAACCTTCTATCAGCTGGTGCGCGGCCTGCTGAAGAACCAGATGCCGGCCCCGGGAGCGCCCCGGCCAGCCCCCGGCCGCTGGCGGGAGGAGGGAAGGAGGCCCCGGGTGAATCTTCTGGGCCCCACCCTGCTGGGCTTCCGCTGCCGCGATGACGTGCGTGAGGTGACCCGCCTCCTGGAAGAGCACGGGATCGAGGTGTCGGTGGTGGCTCCGCTGGGGGCCCGGCCTGCGGACCTGATGCGGCTGCCGGAGGCGGATGTGAATGTCTGCCTGTATCCGGAGATCGCCGATTCCGTGTGCTCCTGGCTGGAGCGCAGCTTCGGTCAGCCGGCGCTGCGCACGGTGCCGATCGGCATCGGTGCCACGGTGGCCTTCCTGGAGGAGCTCCATACCCTGCTGGGGATGGAGCCGCCGTCGCTGGACCCCCCTTCCCGCCTCCCCTGGTATTCCCGTTCGGTGGATTCCACCTATCTCACCGGCAAACGGGTATTCATCTTCGGCGATGGCACCCATGCGGTGGCGGCTGCCCGCATCGCCAGCAAGGAACTGGGGTTTGAGGTGGTGGGCCTGGGCACCTACAGCCGCGAACAGGCCCGGGAGGTGCGTGCCGCTGCCCGCGAACTGGGTCTGGAGGCCCTGATCACCGATGACTATCTGGCGGTGGAGAAGGCCATGGCCGAGGCGGTGCCTGAACTGGTGCTTGGCACCCAGATGGAGCGCCACAGCGCCAAGCGTCTGGGCATTCCCTGTGCGGTGATCAGCACGCCCCTGCATGTGCAGGATGTGCCCGCCCGCTATTCCCCCCAGATGGGCTGGGAGGGGGCGAATGTGATCTTCGACAGCTGGGTGCACCCGCTGATGATGGGCCTGGAGGAACATCTGATCGGCATGTTCCGCCAGGATTTCGAATTCGTGGATGGCCATCGCAGCCATCTGGGAGACGGGGCCCCGATGGCTGTTCCGGCTCATCAGCAGGCCTTACCCGGCCACCAGCCGGAGCCTGTCGTCACCGAAGCCGTCGTGGCGCTCGCTGCTCCACCGGCCAATGGGACCGTATGGACCCCCGACGGGGAGGCCGAACTGAACAAGATTCCCTTCTTCGTGCGGGGGAAGGTGCGGCGCAATACGGAAACCTTTGCCAGGGAAAGGGGCCTGGCCTGCATCGATGCGGAGGCTCTCTATGACGCCAAGGCCCACTTCAGCCGCTGAGGGATTGGCCTAGGTATTTATTCGCATTCGATTATTCGGGCGGAATCGATGTTTCGATTTCCACGTCCCACCGACCCTCCCCAGATCACCCGTTCCTAGTGTTTTCAAAGCCGGTGCTCGCCTCCGCGATCCCCGGCATCGCCTGCTTTTCCTATGACCGCCACCCTCCATAATCCCGGTGCCGCCGCTCCTGATCGCCGTGAGGACGGCGAAGGAAGTCTGCAGGTGCATCAGGATCCTTCCCTCCACATTGAGGAAGGTGCCTTGGTGATTGCCGTGTACGGCAAGGGGGGCATCGGCAAGAGCACGACCTCCTCCAATCTTTCTGCGGCTTTCTCCAAGCTGGGCAAGCGTGTGCTGCAGATCGGTTGTGATCCCAAGCACGACAGCACCTTCACGCTCACCAAGCAGATGGTGCCTACGGTGATCGACATTCTGGAAACGGTTGATTTCCACACCGAGGAATTGCGACCGGAAGATTTTGTGTTCGAGGGCTTCAATGGTGTGATGTGTGTGGAGTCGGGTGGTCCTCCGGCCGGCACGGGATGTGGCGGTTATGTGACGGGGCAGACGGTGAAGCTTTTGAAGGAACACCACCTCCTTGAAGACACTGATGTTGTTATCTTTGATGTTCTTGGTGATGTTGTTTGTGGCGGATTTGCGGCTCCGCTTCAACATGCCAATTACTGCTTGATTGTTACCGCCAACGACTTTGATTCGATCTTCGCCATGAATCGGATCATCGCCGCGATTCAGGCCAAAGCCAAGAACTACAAGGTGCGACTTGGCGGTGTAGTGGCCAATCGGAGCCGGGACACCGACCAGATTGATCGCTTCAATGAGCGAGTGGGCATGCGAACCATGGCCCATTTCCCAGATCTCGATGCCATCCGCCGCTCACGGCTGAAGAAGTGCACCATCTTTGAGATGGAGTCCACCCCGGAAGTGGAAGCCGTGCAGCAGGAATATCTCCGCCTGGCTACCGCCATGTTGGAGAATGTGGAGCCGCTGGAGGCGGAATCCCTGAAGGATCGCGAGATCTTTGACCTGCTGGGCTTTGATTGACCGCCGGAATTGATTGACCGGGTTGATGGACCTGGTTGATTGCCCTGCCCGTGGTTTCTGCGGGCAGGGCAATTCTTTCAGACCCGGTCGTTGTTGAAGGTGTCGCAGCTGTTCATGTCACCGCTGCGAAGGCCGGTGACGAACCAGCGTTGGCGCTGGGCTGAGCTGCCGTGGGTGAAGGTTTCCGGCCGGATCCTGCCACTGGTCTGGCGTTGCAGGTTGTCATCCCCGATCCTGGAAGCGGCGTTGAGGGCTTCCTCGATATCTCCCTCATCCAGGGTGCGGCGCTGGGTGGCGGTTTTGTTGGCCCACACCCCAGCCAGACAGTCGGCCTGGAGTTCGAGGCGCACGGAAAGCTGGTTCGCCTGGGCCTGGGGCAGGCGCCGCTGCAGCTTCTGCACCTGCTGGTCGATACCCAGCTGATGCTGTACGTGGTGGCCGATTTCATGGGCCACCACGTAAGCCTGGGCGAAGTCGCCAGGGGCGCCCAGCTGTTGGCGCAGCTGGCGGTAGAAGTTGAGGTCGATGTACACCTTCTGATCGCTGGGGCAATAGAAGGGGCCCATGGCGCCCTGGGCCATGCCACAGGCGGACTGCACCACCCCATCGAAGATCACCAGCTTCGCTGGCTTGTACACCCCACCATTGCGCTGGAATTCATCCTCCCAGGTGTCTTCCGTGTCGGCCAGCACCACCGAAACAAAGTCGGCCAGGCCGTTTTCCTGGGCCGTTGTGGCCCGAGGGCGGCTGATGCTGGCCGGGGCCGGGGCCATCCTTCCACCGCCCGCCAGCTGTTGAAGAATGATCGAGGGGTCCCCTCCCAACAGGGCCACGATCAACGCCAGGAGCAACCCCAGCAGACCCACGACCCCGCCGACGGCCACCATCGGACCACCGCCCATGCCACGCCGGTCCTCGACGTTGTCGCTGCGGCGTCCTTCAGACCAGCGCATGCTCCCTCATTGGTGAATCGTGCTCCATGGTCCCCTATGGGGTCAGATTTCGGCTGCTGCCCTCTCCACCAATCGGGTGGCCACCGCCTGGATGCCGGTGTGGGCATAGGTCTCGGTGAAGGCGTCAAGGAACGCCGCCAGCCCCTCCAGGCTTCCCTGCCAGGGACCGATGGTTCTCTCCAGGGCCCTCACGGCCTTCTGGCTGGTGAGGCCGAATTCACTGATGAAGCCTCCGGCCCAGCCTTTCCATTCGTCCACGCTGCGGCGCAGGAAATTGAGGTGGGCTTCATCGCCATGGCCCGGAATCATGGCGGCCATGCCGGCATAGGAGGGCAGTTGGTGCAGCTCCCTGCCGCTGGCGGCTCCCAGCAGGCCATCCAAGCGTTCCAGGGCCCGATCCCCCAGCGGTAGCAGGGCGTCGTAGCAGATCAGGGCCGTCATCCGCACCCGGTTTTCTTCGGCGTAGTCCTTCAGAGAGGCCCCGAAGGCTCCGAAGCTGTCCCCCGGCAGGCCGTTCACCTGGGTGAATGCCAGCATCTCGGCTCCCACCTTGAGGCTGAGATCGACAGCCTGGAGGAGATCGCTGGAGGGGGCGATCATCGCCAGGCGCTTGACGATCGGAAGCCCGCCCGCCACGTTGGCCAGCACCCGCAGGCCACCGGTGGCCTTCTGGGACCGGTTGACCGCGTCATAGAGGGAGAGGGCCCGCCCATAGCCTTCATGGCGGGCATTGCTGAGTTCGTTGGCCCTTGCCCTCACCTGGGCGATCAGCTCCGGGTCGGAACTACCCATCACCCGTCGGATCAGTTCGTCGCCACTGGTGATGTTCTCCCAGCCACCCGGCACCAGGGTGCTGATGCCACGCAGGGCCATAACGGTGAGGTTGCGCCGGGGCAGTCGCTCCAGGCGTTCCAGAACGGTGGGTCTCATGTGGCTGGCTCCAGGGCGGAGGAAACGGAACTCGCGATTTGCCTCTGGCGAGCGGGGAAGGGAAATCTCAGGGGTTGCTTCCGGCCTGGGGGCAGGGCCTGGGGCGCGGTGGCGGTGTCCCGAGCGGGCTTGAGCGAGCCCTTGCGCGAGGCGGGTTCCAGGCTGGCGAGGCCCTGGAGGTCGAAATCCTCGAGCAGTTCATGGCGCTGACCCGCATCCATGCCGATGCCCTGGGCGATCACCTTCACCTGGAAGCGATCGGCCACCAGTAAGGCGCTGGCCTGGGCACCCTGGTCCACCAGGGGCCAGCCCTTGAGCAGGGTTTCGATGCCGTTGAATTTGGCCCGGGACACCGGCGTGGTGGTCACATCGGAAATGGAGAGCAGCGCCCTCACCTCATTCCCCTGCTTCAGCCGTGCCTGGCTGAACCCCCGTTTTTCCTGGGTGAAGACGATCTGCTGACCTGGGCCCGGTTGGGGGAAGTGGCGATTCAGGGCCGTGCCGTTCACCACCTCCCGGTTCGGGACATTGCCCACCGTGCCCCCTGGCATCCAGGGACTGAAGGGGAGATAGAAGAAGGCGCCGATGAGCAGGCCTGCGATCAACAGCAGACCCAACGCCCAGCGCAGGGTGCGGGACATCGGAGGGAAGGAAGAAGCTTCACGATAGCTAGCACCTACTGCAGCTCCAGTGCGGAAACTGCTACATCCCTAAGGCTGTTGGGGATGGTTTGATCACGCTTGCCTCGCAGCTTCTCCTTCCAGGCCCACGAGTTTCATGGAGAGATCCCACATCCGTGTGGCGGTGGCGGGATTGCTGGCCTTTTCCGAGAGCTCCTGGCTGAATTGCCGCCCATCCTTGCGCTGCCGGTTTCCCCAGCTCCAGTGCACGCCGGAGGTGGCGAATGCGGGATCGGCCACCACTTCAGCCACCCGTTCGCCGGCGAGGGCCTGGCTCACGTAGCCGCCGGTGATGTTCTTCTGGAACCAGGGAAAGATCACCTGGAATGCTTTTGGTGTGTCGCGGAACAGGGGGGTGTCAGCCACACAACCGGGGTAAAGCGAACTGAACACGATCCCCGTGGAGTCATGGAAGCGGCGATGCAACTCCTGGGTGCTGATCATGTTGCAGAGTTTGCTGTCCTTGTAAGCCTTGCCAGGCTTGAACTTCTTGCCATCGGCCATGGCGATCGGAGCTTTGAAACCGGCCGCGAAACCGGAGAGATCGCCCAGGTCGGCAGGGGCAGGGATGGGGATCTTGCCACCCAGTTCCTTCGAGTTGGCCGTCACCGTGCCGAGGATCACCAGGCGGCGGGAGGGGTGAGCTGATTTTTTGAGGTCGTCGAGCAGGAGGTGGCAGAGCAGAAAATGGCCGAAATGGTTGGTGGCCATCGAGAGTTCGTAGCCCTGGGGCGACCGCTCCGGTTGTTTCAACCTCGGCTTATAGACAGCCGCGTTGCAGATCAGGGCATCGAGGGGCCGACCGGTGGCGTGGAATTTGTGCACCAGCCTGCGCACGCTGTCCAGATCCCCGAGGTCCACCTGCAGGTGGGTCACGGCACTGTCGGGAAGGGCCAGAGCGGCCTGGGCGCGGTGGGCCTTCTCCAGATCGCGGCAGGCCATCACCACATGCCAGCCCCTGGCCACCAGTGCCTTGGTGGCGAACAGGCCCACCCCGGAGGAAGCTCCGGTGATCATGGCGGTCCCAGGGGTTCCGGCAGCGTTAACCATGGTGGGGTGTTCGGTCGAGGGAGCGGCGCCCCAACTTACGGACGGGACGTGCCGGAAGCCCCCGCGGCTGCGGCGGTTTCAACAGTTGGAAACGGCTTGTTGGAGCGCCAGACGATCCGCAGTCGGTTGGGGGCGATCCATTGGCTCTGTTCACGGATCAGCCGTTGTTCCCCCTCCACCATGAACAGGAGATCGAACCGGGTCCGCGCCTTGGCCAGCTTGGCGCTTTCGAGCTCGAGCACGGCGGAAAGCTCTCCCTGGCGTTCCATCCGTTGCTGATAGGCCCCGGCCAGGCGGCAGAGGCTGGTGCCCGCCACGGCCACGATGCCCACCTTCACGACCAGGCCGATCACGCTGCAGATCAGTTCCTGACGCTCGTTGCTGAGGGTGAGCTGGTGGGCTTCGCTGCTCATGGCAGCGGGCCGGCCCGGACCTTTCGCTCGCAGGGAGGGAGAGGGAAGATTCGGGCTGAACAGAACTCGATCCAATCGATCGAGTTGCCGGCGTAGGCCGTCGAATCGGCGGGAAAGCCGCTGGCCGGAAAACGGACTGGAAGCGTCAGAAGCAACCCCTTCCCTGGCCGTTGATGCCGTGGCCAGGAAGAAGGGATTGCTGGAGAGACCTGGATCCAGGGTCTGGGAGCCGGAACGGAGCCCCTGCGGGCGGGGACGGGATCGGGATCGCACCGGCGGACCTGCTGACGCTCCGCTTGTAGCAGGCTGCGGGCCTACTGCCAAGGGGGCGCCGAGGGGATTCAGGCTTTGTAGAGGCTGAAGCAGAGGCGAACGGCCAACACGCCGGCGTGGGCAGCCACCACCAGTGCAATCAAGATTTCGGCCTGGGTGATCATCGGAGCGGATCGAACGCGACGGACCCATTCTTCGGCCTTGCCTCGCTACGGTCCAGCCTCCGGCCTCGCCCTGTCACAGCTCTTGACGGCCTCCGACCCCTTCCCCACCTCGCTGATCGTGACGGCCGAGCAGATCCGCCGCCTCGACCTTGCTCCCCTCGCCTTGCTCGGGACCCTGCCCGTTGCGCAGCTGTTGCCCCTGGCCGGCCAGCTGGAACTGCGTTTCGACTGGCCCCGACCCGTTGAGGACCCCCGCGAACTTTCCGAAATTCCCGAACTGCGGCTCTGGAGTCTCCGGGCGGATGCCGTGCATCCCTGGCTTCCGCTGCTGCTGGAGCGCAGCAGCGGCCAGCTCACCCGCCATGTGGCCATGCTTCTACCCCATGGTTTTCACCGCAACGAGGGCATTCGCTTCGCCCCCGAGAGCCTGGAGCTCTGGATCACCCACCGTCTTTTTCTGCTGGACCATTGCTCCCAGTCCGCCGCTCTGAATTGTCGTCAGGGGCTGGGGCAGATGGCCGCGGTGCTGGGCTTTGAGCTCGATGCTGGGTTCTGGGACCCCCTGCCGCCGGCCGCTTCGGCCTAGGCATGAAGGTGCAGGGCCAGTCCCAGGGCCCGGCGGCCGCTGTCCAGGGCGAGCAGCAGCGTCACCAGGCGCAGAAGCCCGGTGAGCTGGTCTGCGCTGACCCGCTGCAGCCGGGCGGCAGCCCAGCGGGAGCTGATGGCGGCGGTGCCCCCCAGCAGAAGGCCGAGCGTGGTCTGCGCCCTGCCATCCGCCACAAAGCCGGTGGCGGCCACGGAAGCCGAAGCCAGCACCGCCAGGGTGCTCAGTCGGATGGCCAGATGGATCGGCAGGCCCACACATCGCACCATCAACGGCACCATCACCAGGCCCCCGCCCACCCCCAGCAGGCCGCTGGCCACCCCGGCCACCAGCCCCACCAGGGCCAGGGCCAGCCAGGAAGGTTCCTGGGTTCCGCGCCGCTCATCCGCGTCCTCGCGGGGGGCGATCGTGAGGCAGAGAATCAGATACATCAGGGCCTGCAGGCCGAGCAGCGTCCATCCCTGCAGTCCGCTGCCGATCCGGCTGAACAGGCCTGCGGCGAGGCAGGCGGCGGTGGCGATCACCACGGTGGCCTTTCCCGGCAGGGTGCCGCTGCGCACATGCGACCAGCTGGCCCCCATGGTGGTGGGCACGATCGCCAGGGTGCTTGTGGCCAGAGCCTGATGGGGGGAGAGCCCCGCCATCAGCAGGATCGGCGAGAAGATCAGCCCCCCGCCGATGCCGAGCAGTCCGGAGAGCAGTCCTGCCAGCAGCCCCAGTGGCAACATCGGCAGCAGGGGCACCAGTTCGGCCATCCAGTCGGTACCCATTGGCCCTGCAATCCCTGCGCGCGATGAGCTCCGATCCTGGATCCCCGATCGCTGCGGCCGGAGAGGCCCGCTGGATTCCGCCGCTCATCCTGGGGGGTGCCTGGCAGATGGCCATCGACGAGTGGCTGCTTGATACCGCCTCCATGCCCGTGCTGCGCCTGTACGAATGGCGGCGACCCACCCTTTCGCTGGGCCATCACCAGCGGCAGCTCGACCCCCACTGGCTGCCCCTGCTGCAGGAAGGGGGCCTGGATCTGGTGCGGCGTCCCAGTGGCGGCCGGGCGGTGCTCCATGCCGGCTGCCTCACCTATGCTCTGATCTGGCCGGATCCGCCGCAGCGTCGCCAGGAGGCCTACCTCCAGGCCTGCCGATGGCTGCAGGAGGCCTTCGCCGCCCTGGATCTGCCCCTGGCCTTCGGCCGCGAACGGGCTGGCCTTGCCCACAGCAGTTGTTTCGCCCTCAGCACCAGCGCCGATCTGGTGCATTCCGATGGGGCCAAACGGATCGGCAGCGCCCAGCTCTGGAGGGGAGGGCGGCTGTTGCAGCACGGAACGATCCTGCTCCGTCCCCCCATCCGGCTCTGGCAGGCCCTGTTCGGCGCCAGCCCGCCCGATCTGCCACCGCTGGGGCTGGAAGGGGAGTCTCTGGTGAAGCTTTTGCGCCGCATGGGGGAGCTCCATCTCCCTTTCGCTCGCCCAGGCATGGCCTGGAGGAATCAACCCCTGGAGGTCTGGGAAAGGGAGGCGATCGCTGCTCGGCTTGAGCGTTATCGGCCCGCTGGCCTGTCCCCTGAAACCCCTGCTTCCTGCTGAGTGGTGATGGAAACCTCGCCGCTGCTGACCATGCCGCGGGCCACCTGACCGAGGGCCATGCCCAGGGGGTACTCGTTCTGGCGTCGTGCGGTGGCGAGCAGAGGTGGCGGGATCCTGAGGCCAAGGCGCTGGAGCACGGCCTCCCCCAGTTCGGGTCGCTCGATCGTGCCGGAGGGCAGACCGGCGGCACTGAGCACCAGCAGCCGGGGGCTCTGGCTTTCCTCCAGCCGCAGGGCTGCCTGCCAGAGCGGCGCGGAATCTTCGATGCTGGGGAGTTCGCTGAGGGGGCGCAGGTGATCTCCCACCTGCTCTCCATCCCATCTCTGCACGGGCAGGGACTGCAGGGGTTGTTCGTCGATGAAGCCCTGCCAGCGGCCTCGATCGCAGACCAGCAGCCAGTCGGGAAGGCCTTCGACAGGCGGCCGCAGCGGGGTGGCTTCGTTGAGCTGGAGGCGGCTCAGTTCCCGCAGGGTGGTGGAGGCCTCCAGCACCCGGAAGCGTTTCTGGGCCACGTCCCGCACCTTCAGATCCCTGAGCACCTGTTGAACCACCAGCATCTGCCGCTGGTTGCGGGAGGCCCCCAGCCCGAACCAGCCGAGCAGCAGCAACCAGGTGCCAGGGATCGGGTTGTTGCGCAGCAGCAGAACGCTCCCCAGGCCGACGGCCAGGAAGGAGAGGAAGCGGCCGCTCCCATTGGCCACCTCAATCCCCCGCCGCTGGCTGCCGGAGATCTGCCAGACCAGGGCCTTGAGGATCAGCCCCCCATCCAGGGGGAGGCCCGGCAGCAGGTTGAACAAACCGAGCACCAGGTTGAGTTCGCCCAGCTGGGTGACCATGGCCCCCACCAGTGGCGAGCCATGGCTCACCGCATGGCTGCTGGCGAGCAAGGCGAAGGCCAGCAGCAGGCTCACCGCCGGACCGGCGGCCGCCACCATCAGCGCACCGCGGGCAGTGGAGCATTCCCGATCCACACTGGCCACGCCGCCGAGCAGGAAGAGGGTGATGCTGCGCACCTTCACCCCCTGGCCCAGAGCCACCAGGGAATGGCCCAGCTCATGGAGCAGAACCGAGACGAACAACAGCAGCGCCGTCAGGAACGAGAGGCTCCACAGACTTCCCTGGCTGAGGCCGGCCAGAGGGGCGCTGAGCTCTGCCCGGTATTGCCGCTCAAAGGCCAGGGTGGCCATCAGCAGGATCACAAACCAGGTGGGGTGGATCCTCAGCGGAATGCCGCGGATCTTGAGCAGTTGCCAACCTTCGTCCATGGCCACGGATCAGCCCTGCCAGGAGGGGTTTTGGCGATTCTAGAAAGGTAGGGTCGCTCCCTTGGCTGGATTCCGTGACCCTCCTGAAGATCTGCGGACTCCGTCACCCTGCCCAGGCGGCGGCCGTGGCGGAATTCGGGGTGGATGCGATCGGGGTGATCGCGGTGGAGCACTCCCCCCGTTTTCTCGCTCCGCCGCAGCGAAAGCCCTTGTTCTCGGCCGTGGAGGCTGTTGCCCCCCCCTGCCTTGGGGTGCTGGTGGTAGCCGATCCTCCCGACAGTGAATTGCCCTGGCTGGTAGCCAGCCAGGGCCATCGGGTGATTCAGCTGCACGGGGAGGAAACACCGGAGCGCTGCGCCCAGCTGCGCCAGCGGCTGGATCCCGAGCTTCTGTTCTGGAAAGCTCTGCGGATCCGCCGCCGCGAGGATCTGGCCCGCGCCCGGGACTATGCCCCGGTGGTGGATGCCCTGCTGCTCGATGCCTGGGTCGCCGACCAGCTCGGGGGAACCGGCCATCGCATCCCGGTGGAGTGGCTGGAAGGATTCAGGTCTCCGATCCCCTGGTGGTTGGCCGGTGGGATCACGGCGGAGCGGGTTCCGGAGCTGCTGCGGCGTCTGGCTCCCGACGGACTCGATGCCTCCAGCGGTGTGGAGGACGCTCCGGGGGAGAAGAACCTGCTCCGGGTGAGCCAGCTGGTGGCGACCGTCAGGGGGAGGCTTTGAGGGGCGCTGGGGCCAGCGAAACGCCGGGCTGACCTCAGTGGCCCAGCAGGGATTCCTGCTGTTTCACCAGCTCAAAGAATTCGGCCTTGAGGCTGGGATCGTGGCGGAAGTCGCCGCGCACCACGGAGTTGACCATGCTGGTCTGGGGTTCCTTCACGCCGCGCCACTTCATGCAGTAGTGCTGGGCCTTGACGAGGATCGCCAGCCCCTGCGGTTCACAGAGGCGTTCGATTTCATCAGCCAGGATCATCACCGCCTCCTCCTGGATGTGGGGCCTGGAGAACACCCAGTCGGCGACCCGGGTGAACTTGGAGAGACCGATCACCCGCTCGCCCGGTTTGATGCCGATCCAGCAGGAGCCGAGGATCGGCACCAGGTGGTGGGAGCAGGCCGAACGGACGGTGATCGGCCCCACGGTATAGATCTCGTCCAGTTTCTTGACGTTGGGGAAACTGGCGATCTTGGGCTGGCTGTGGTAACGGCCCTTGAAGACTTCATGCAGATACATGCGGGCTACCCGCTCTGCCGTTTCTTCCGTGTTGTGGTCGTTGTCGATATCGATCACAAGGCTGCGCAGTAGATCACGCACCTTGCCGGCCACCTCAACTTCGAGTTGATCGAGTTCACCATCTCCAAGATGTTCGGAGATGTTGTCGTTGGCCAGAAAGGGAACTCCTGCCTGCGTCAGCCTTTCGCGGATGCGCACACTTATGGGAGAAGGGGGCATATCTGGTGTTCCCTGAATAGAGCTGAAACCAGAGGGAAGGGTGGAGGTCATGGCTTGGGATTCAGAAAACGCCGGCTGCCGGCATGAGGGTGAGATCATCCACGCATTGAGTGGGTGACTGTTGCGCCAGAATCAGCAGGGCGTCAGCTGCCTGCTCGGCCGTAAGCATGGCACGGCGGTCGAAGGAACTCTGAACGGTTTCACTGTCCCACAGTGGTGTATTTACCGATCCAAGAGTGAGGGTGCTCACCCGGATCCGGTGGCTTCGCTCTTCTTCCGCCAGGCAGCGGCTGAAGGAGGCAAGGGCGGCCTTGCTGCAGCAATAGGCCCCCCAGTCCACGAAGGCATTGCGGGAGGCATGACTGCTCAGATTGATGATCAGCCCACCCCCTGACTCCCGGAGAATCGGCAGAACCGCCTGACATACCTGAAAGACGCTGGTGAGATTGAGCTGCAGCAGCCGCTGCCACTCCTCCAAGGGCATGTCGGCCAGCTTTCCGGTCCAGGCCATGCCGGCATTGTTGATCACCACCGCCGGCACCAGTCCACGCTGGCAGAGCTCGGTGATCCCCGGTCCCACTGAGGCGGGGTCTGCCAGGTCGATGCCAGCTGTCTCCACCTGGCGGCCGGAGTGGCGCAGCTCTGCTGCAAGGGATTCCAGTTCGGAGCTGGGGCGGGCCACCAGAAGCAGATCAAACCCTGCAGCGGCAAAACGCCGTGCGGCAGCTGCTCCGATGCCCCGTGAGGCGCCGGTGATCAGGGCTGCGACCAAGGGAGACGGGCAGTTGAAGAAAACCTTAAACAGTCACGACGCCTTCTGTGGGGGCATTTTCCAGAAAGCGGCCCATGCGGCGGAACTTGGCATATCTCTGATCAAGCAGCTCCTGTTCCCCCAGCGCCTGCAGCGATGCGAGGTTCTCCAGCAGGGCGGCTTTGAGGGTTTCGGCCGCCTGCAGCGGTGCCCAGTGGTTGCCTCCGGAGGGCTCCGGCAGCACGGTGTCGATCACGCCCAGTTGCAGCAGGTCAGGGCCGGTGATCTTGAGCGCCTCCGCCGCCACCGGCGCCTTGCCGGCATCCCGCCACAGGATCGAGGCGCAGGCCTCCGGACTTGCCACGGTGTAGACGCTGTGCTCGAACATCAGCAGACGATCGGCCACGCCGATCCCCAGGGCACCACCGGAGCCCCCCTCACCGATCACGGTGGCGATGATCGGCACCCGCAGGCGGAACATTTCCCGCA
>JBBASR010000018.1:0-44942 GCA_040399125.1 Cyanobium sp.
GGATCTGCACCTCGATCGGCCGGTGGCGGCCGATCACCGCCGTATGCAGCGACTGGTAGCCATTGGGCTTGGGTAGCCCGATGTAGTCCTTGAAGCGCCCGGGGATCGGGCGGAAGGTGTCGTGCACCACGGCCAGAGCCCGGTAGCAACTTTCGAGACCGGGGCAGAGAATGCGCACGGCGGCCACGTCGTAGAGCTCGTGGAATGCCTTCTGCTGGCGCTGCATCTTGCTCCAGATGCCATAGAGATGCTTGGGCCTGCCACTCACCTCACAGGAGGCCAACCCCACATCCGCCAGCCGGTCGCGCAGCATCTGCACCGTCTTGCCGAGCCGCTCCTCGCGCTCGCTGCGCTTGGTCGCCACCTGCTGCTGGATCTCGCGGAAGGCTTCGGGCTCAAGCACCTTGAAGGCCAAATCCTCCAGTTCCCACTTGAAGCGACCGATCCCCAGGCGGTTGGCCAGGGGGGCATAGATCTCGCGGGTTTCCCGGGCGATGCGCTGCTGCTTCTCGGGCTTCAGCGCCCCGAGCGTGCGCATGTTGTGGAGCCGATCCGCCAGCTTCACCAGCACCACCCGGATGTCGCTGGCCATGGCCAGGAACATCCGCCGCAGGTTTTCGGCCTGGGCTTCGGTCTTGTTGGTGAAGTGAATGCCGCCCAGCTTGGTCACGCCCTCCACCAGAGCCCGCACCTCCGCTCCGAAGTGCTCCTCGATCTCCTCAGGGGTCACCTGGGTGTCCTCCACCACGTCATGGAGGAATCCGGCAGCGATCACCGCTGCGCTGGCCCCGATGTCGCGCAGCAGATCGGCAACGGCGATCGGATGGATGATGTAGGGCTCGCCACTGGCCCGGAACTGGCCCTCGTGCAGCTGGTAGGCGAAATCGAAGGCGGAGGCCAGCAGCGCTTCGGTATCGGTGGGGCAGCTGTCGCCGCGGCCGGGAGGCACATGCTCCACGCAGCGTTGCAGCCATTCCGGCAGGGGCACGCCGTAATCGGCGGGGCCCTGGATCAGGCGGCGGCGGTGGGGCAGGGCCTCCGGCTCCGGCACTGGGGCGGGCGTTGTGACTGAATCGGCAGAAGCCGGGGCAGGGGAGAACGGTTCCACCCCGGGGACGGGGGCCGCCTTGGCGGCTTTCTGATCGGGAACCGCCCTGAGCATGCAACCCTGCGCGTGACGCCCATGCTAAGCAGCCTTCGTCCCAACCGACCTTGGGGGGGCAGGCGGGCCACACTGGCCGACAGAACGAGTGCCCCGGGCGATCCCGCCACCGAATGGTTCCGCCAGCCCCCTCCAGCCCCGGCGCCCCTGCCAACCGCGACATCTCCGCCGCCAGCCCTGGCCCGGTCCTCCGGCTCGAGGGGCTGGTGGTGCGGTACCCCGGCAGCGATCAGCCCACCCTCGATGGCCTCCACCTGGAGCTGGCGGCGGGGGAACGGTTGGCCCTGGTGGGTCCCTCCGGCTGCGGCAAGAGCACGGTGGCCCGGGCCGTGCTGCAGCTGCTCCCCCCGGGCAGCAGCTGCCTGGGCCGACTGGAACTGGCAGGTCAGGATCCGAGGCAGCTGCCCCGCACCGAGCTGCGCCGGCTGCGGGGCGAGGCGGTGGGGCTGGTGTTCCAGGACCCGATGACCCGCCTCAATCCGCTGCTCACGATCGGCGAACACCTGCGCGACACCCTGGCGGCCCACCGCCCGCAGTGGGAGCGCCAGCGGATCCGCCGCCGGGCCACCGATCTGCTGGCCAGGGTGGGGATCGCACCGGAGCGCTACGGCAGCTACCCGCATGAATTCAGCGGCGGCATGCGCCAGCGGCTGGCGATCGCCCTGGCGATGGCCCTGGAGCCCCCCCTGGTGATCGCCGACGAACCCACCACCAGCCTCGATGTGGCGGTGGCCGGCCAGGTGATGGGGGAGCTCTGCACCCTCTGCGAGGAAACGGGCAGCGCCCTGCTGCTGATCACCCACGACCTGGCGATGGCAGGCCGCTGGTGCGGGCAGATCGCCGTGCTCGACCAGGGCCGGCTGGTGGAACAGGCCCCCAGCCGGCAGCTGCTCACCACCCCCGGCTCCGACCTGGCGAAACGGCTGGTGGGCAAGGCCCGCGAACGGGAGGGGAGCCAGGGGCGCGCCGCCGAGGACGGCCCCGTGCTGCTCGAACTGCAGGAACTGCGGAGCTGGCATCCGCTGCCCTCACCGCCGTGGCAGCAGCGCTGGCTGAAGGCCGTGGATGGCGTCAGCCTCAGCCTCCACGCCGGCGAAACCATCGGCCTGGTGGGAGCTTCCGGCTGCGGCAAGAGCAGCCTCTGCCGCGCCCTGATCGGCCTGGCCCCGGTACGGGGCGGCAGCGTGCGGCTGGAAGGTCAGGACCTGCGGCGCCTGCGGGGCCAGGAACTGCGCCAGGCCCGCCGCCGCATCCAGATGGTGTTCCAGGACCCCCTGGCCTGCCTCAATCCCCAGATGAGCGTCGGCGAGGCGGTCGCCGACCCGCTGCAGATCCATGGACTGGCCAGCCGGGCTGAAGCCCGCCAGCAGGCCCGGGCCCAGCTGGCGGCGGTGGGCCTGGAACCACCGGAAAGCTTCGAAAATCGCCTGCCGCGCCAGCTCTCGGGCGGACAGCAGCAGCGGGTGGCCATCGCCCGGGCCCTTGTCCTGCGGCCGAAGGTGCTGCTCTGCGATGAAAGCGTGAGCATGCTCGATGCGGAGGTGCAGGCCGAGGTGCTGGAGCTGCTGCGGCGACTGCAGCGGGAGCTGGGCCTGGGGATGCTGTTCGTGACCCACGACCTCTCCGTAGCCAGCGGCTTCTGCCACCGGGTGATCGTGCTGGAGGGGGGAAGGATCGTGGAGGAGGGGCCGGGCTCCCGTCTGCTGGCCGATCCCCGCGCTGAAATCACCCGCACGCTGGTGGAGGCCTGTCCGCGCCTGCCGGCTCTGCCCTGATGGCCCCTCCAGCCACGGCGGCCCCGCTGACCACCCGGTGGCAGCGGTTGCTGCAGCCGTTCCTGCTGGTGAATGCCATCGGCATCGTGGTGGCCCTCGGCATCTGGCTTTACGGCCGCGAAATCGCGCTGCTGAACAGCCTGCGCCTGCAGCTGGCCGCCCATCTGCCGCCCTTGCTGGTGCTGCCGCTTCTGGGGATGGTGGGCGGGGGCTTGGCCGGTGCCCTGATCGGGCTGGAGCCGGCGGCGAGGGGATCCGGCATCGTGCAGGTGCTGCAGTGGCTGCGCGGTCGCCCGATCCCGATGGGCTGGCAGGTGGCCGTGGTGAAGCTGATCGCCAGCGGCCTGGCCATCGGCAGCGGCATCCCCGTGGGACCCGAGGGGCCATCGATCCAGATCGGCGCCTCGGTGGCCAGGGAGACCAGCCGGGGACTGGGCAATCGCCATGAACGCCTGGCGGTGGCGATCGGCAGTGGGGCGGGCCTGGCGGCGATCTTCCATGCCCCCCTCGGCGGGCTCGCCTACTTCCTGGAGGAACTGCAGAAGCGCACCGATCTGCGGGTCAATGCCACAGCGGCCTTCGCCACCTTTGCGGCCGTGTTCTGGACCCGCCTGCTCAACAGTCCCGCCGGTGGCCCGCTGCTGTGGCGCAACCTGGTGCCGATCTCCGACTATCCGAGCCCCCTCGCCGACCTGCGGCTGATCGATCTGCCGCTGCTGCTGGGCCTCGGCGCCCTGGCGGGTCTTTTGGCCCTGCCCTATCAACGCGGCATCCTGGGGCTGCGGCGACGGCTGGCAGCGCTGCGGCAACCCCCATGGCGGCTGCTGGCGCTGGTGGGCATGGTCAGCGGCGTGGGCTGGGCCCTGCTGCCTCCCGAATTTGAAAACCCGGCCCAGGTGGGGCTGCGGGCCCTGGGCGGGGTGGTGGATCCGGCTCAGGCTCTGCTGATGCTCGGCCTGCAGGGGGCAGGCACGGCCCTGGCGGTGGCCGCCGATGCGCCGGGGGGCTTCCTGGCGCCGGCCCTGGTGGTGGGGGCCTGCCTGGGAACGCTGGTCCAGCAGTTGGCCCTGCTGCTGTTCCACACCGCCCCCAACACCCTGATGTTCGCCGGCGGTGGAGCCTTCCTCGGCGCGCTCACCCGCACACCGCTGACGGCGATCCTGCTCACCTTCGAGCTCAGCAAGGATTACCGGTTGGTGCTGCCGATCGGCTTCTGCACCCTCACCGCCATCGCCGTGGCTGAACGGTTCGAACGCCACACGATCTTCGAGACGATCCAGAGCGAGCAGCCCCACCCCTGATCCTGCCTTCTGCGCAAGGCCGGGGGCTCAGCCGGCGGTGGCTCCAGCCTGGCGGCGAAGCACCAGCAACAGTTTCTCGAACACCGGCGGCAGGGGTGCTTCGAACAACAGCCGCTCCCCGCTCACTGGATGATCGAGCCCCAGCTGGAAGGCATGGAGGGCCTGACCGGGAAGGGCCACGGGCAGGCGACGACAACGGCTGTAGGTGGGATCGCCCACGATCGGGTGGCCGATGTGGGCGCAGTGCACCCGGATCTGGTGGGTGCGGCCGGTATCGAGCTTGAAGCGCAGCAGGGCATGGTCGCCGAGGCGCTCCTGCACATGCCAGTGGGTGCAGGCATGGCGACCGGAGTCGTCCTGCACCACGGCGTACTTCTTGCGATCGCTGGGATGACGGCCGATCGCCCCGACGATGGTGCCGTGGTCGCCGGCGGGCTGGCCGTACACCACCGCCAGATACTCCCGCGAGGCGATGCGCCGCTGGATCTGGCCCTGCAGCTTCACCAGCGCCTCCTGGCTCTTGGCCACGACGATGCAGCCGGTGGTGTCCTTATCGAGCCGATGCACGATGCCCGGCCGCATCTCACCGCCGATGCCGGGAAGGTCGGGGCAGTGGTGCAACAGGCCGTTCACCAGGGTGCCGTCCTTGTTGCCCGGGGCCGGGTGCACCGTGAGCCCGGCGGGCTTGTTGATCACGATCAGATGTTCGTCCTCGTACAGCACATCCAGGGGGATGGGCTGGGCCACCAGATACGGCAGGGGCTCTGGGGGTGGCATCCAGAGCTGCACCTCATCGTTCTGGCGCAGGGGGGTCTTGGCCCGCCCCGTGACGCCGTTGACCCGCACATAGCCGGCATCGATGAATTTCTGGATGCGGGCGCGGCTCTGCTCGGGCCGCTCGGCCACCAGCCAGCGATCCAGCCGCATCGGCAGCGGCTTGGGGTAATAGAGCGTGATCAGCTCACCTTCGCCTTCGCCGAAGCTGGACATGGCGCGGCGGCAGAAGCGCTCGGGTGCCTCCACCTTAAGGATCGGCGCTCAGGAGCCAGCACACCGTGCTGGAGCCGCGGGGATGCAGCATCCTGTGGCGATGCCCTCCCCAGCCGATACCACCGCCGCCCTTACGCCCGCTGCGGCCCTGCGGCAGCGGCTCACCCACGGCAAGGGACGCCTGCTGGTGCTGCTGGCCACCACCGTGGTGTGGGTGATGGATGCCCTGCTGGTGGAGCGGATCGAGGGCCACCACAAGGTGGCCTACAGCTTCAATCCCCTGCTCAGCACGCTGGAGCGGATCAGCACCCTGGCCTTCATCATCGTGACCGTGGGTCTGGCGATTTCGCTCTACCGATCCCGTCACCAGCACCTGTTCGCCTGGTCGCTCAGCTACCTGGTGATTTCCGTGGTGCAGGTGGTGGCCAATGTGGTGTCGATGGTGGCCACCTCCAGCGCCATCAAAGGGGGCGGAATGTCCAATCTCTGGGATGTGGGAGCGGTGTATATGGAAAGCGTGATTGTGTTCATGTTCATCTACATCTTTCTCGATGTGGTCACACCGGGTGGCGCCTTCGTCTGGCCGAGCCGCGAAGGGGAGCCCCCGCCAGTCCCGCATCTGATCGATTATCTGTTCATCTCCCTGAATGTGAACTCCACCTACGGTCCCACCAGTGAGGTGGTGATCTCCCGGCCCGCCAAGATGTTTATGGCCCTGCAGGTGCTGCTCGCCATCCTGATGCTCACGGTGCTGATCGCCCGGGCGGTGAGTGCCTGAGGGCCTCAGGGCAGCTCGAGGGCGATCGACCCCAGCAAGGAACGGCGGAAATCATCGAGGAGCCGCTGGGCCATGCGGCCGGTGTCGCCGCTGGTGTGGCGGGCCGCCGCCTCCGCCAGCCAGCCGGCCGCGTCTTCACCGCCCCCCTGCTCACCGACTCCACCTTCCAGCGAGCGACGAGCGATGCCGTACCGCCCCTGCAGGAGTCCCGCCGCCACCCCCGCATCGGGCACCTCCTCCAGCGCCGCCAGGATCGAGAGGAAGGCGATCGCCACCGCCTCGGTGTCGTAAGCGGCCTGACCGATGTCGTCGCAGAGGGCGAGACGCAGGGCGACCTGCTGGTCGTCGAGGCGGGGGGGCAACACCCCGGGGGCATCGAGCAGATCCAGATCCTGGCCGAGCCGCACCCAGCGCAGGCTGCGGGTGACGCCAGCCTTGCGAGCACTTTCCACCACCTTCTGGCGCACCAGCCGGTTGATCAATGCCGACTTGCCCACATTCGGGAAGCCCAGCATCAGGGCACGCACCGGCCTGGGTTTCATGCCGCGGCCGGCCCGGCGGGCATTGAGGGCCTCGCCGGCCCGGATCGCCGCCTGCTGCAGCTGCTTGACCCCGGTACCGGCCTTGGCATCACACCACCAGGGGGTGAGTTCGCGGGCCCGGAACCAGGCATCCCAGCGGCGGCGTGCCTGCTCGCCGATCATGTCGCGGCGGTTGATCACCAGCAGATGCTGCTTGCCCTTGATCCAGCGCTCAAGGCGCGGGTGCCCGGTGGCGGTGGGGATGCGGGCATCGCGCACCTCGATCACCAGATCCACCTTCTCCAGGCTGGCGCTCAGGGCCCGTTCAGCCTTGGCGATGTGGCCCGGGTACCACTGGATGGCCGGGGCGGCCTTACTGAGTTCGATCAAGGCACCACCAGCACCGGACAGGGGGCCAGCTGAATCACCCGCGCCGCGGTGCTCTGCTGGTCGGCCTCCAGCGTGATGCCCCGGGTGCCCATCACGATCAGATCGGCATTGATCTCATCCGCCACATCCCCGATCACGAAGGCCGGCACCCCCTCCCGCTCCAGCACTTCGCAAGGCACCCCTGCCTGCTCGAAGCTGCTGCGGGCCTGGTCGAGCAGCTGGCTGACGGCCGCCGCATCGTGCATCACCCCCTCCTCGGCCTCCACCACGGAGAGGATCACCAGGCGGCTGTGGTGCTGCTGGGCAAGTTTCAGGGCCACGGCGGCCGTATCCATCGTCTGGCGGCTCTGGTCGATCGGGAACAGAACGGTGTCGAACATGGGGGAGAACCCGGCCCACAAGATCTAGCGGTGGCTGGGTCGGCACGCCAGGGGAAAGAACCGAAGCGCGGGTCCGGGCCGGCAGGGGGCTAATCTCGCCGCGCCTTTCCCTTATCCGTACCCATGGCGAAGCGATCCCTGGCCAGCCTCAGCGCCGACGACCTCCGCGGCAAGCGCGTTCTGGTGCGGGTCGACTTCAACGTGCCGCTCGACGATGCCGGTGCGATCACCGATGACACCCGGATCCGCGCCGCCCTGCCCACGATCAACGACCTGAGCGGCAAGGGCGCCCGGGTGATCCTGGCTGCCCACTTCGGCCGTCCCAAGGGCCAGGTGAATGAGTCGATGCGCCTCACCCCGGTGACCGCCCGCCTGGCGGAACTGCTCAACAAGCCGGTGATGAAGACCGAGAGCTGCATCGGTCCCGATGCGGAAGCGAGGGTGGCCGCCATGGCCGATGGCGATGTGCTGCTGCTGGAGAACGTGCGCTTCTTCGCCGAGGAGGAGAAGAACGAGCCCGGGTTCGCCGAGAAGCTGGCCA
The DNA here is from genome assembly GCA_040399125.1 of Cyanobium sp. Lineage (GTDB taxonomy): Bacteria > Cyanobacteriota > Cyanobacteriia > PCC-6307 > Cyanobiaceae > Cyanobium. The sequence continues at coordinate 7,839 of JBBASR010000018.1, forward strand.
GCCTGGCGGATGTGTATGTGAACGACGCCTTCGGTGCCGCCCACCGCGCCCACGCCTCCACCGAGGGCGTGACCCGCTACCTGAGCCCCAGCGTGGCCGGCTACCTGATGGAGAAGGAACTGCAGTACCTGCAGGGCGCCATCGATGAGCCCAAGCGTCCTCTGGCCGCGATCGTGGGCGGCTCCAAGGTGAGCTCCAAGATCGGCGTGCTCGAGGCCCTGCTCGACAAGTGCGACAAGATCCTCGTGGGCGGCGGCATGATCTTCACCTTCTACAAGGCCCGCGGCCTGGCCGTCGGCAAGAGCCTGGTGGAAGAAGACAAGCTGGAGCTGGCCAAGGAGCTCGAAGCCAAGGCGGCTGCCAAGGGTGTGCAGTTCCTGCTGCCCACCGATGTGGTGCTGGCTGACAACTTCGCCCCCGATGCCAACAGCCAGATCGCCAGTGTGGACGCCATCCCCGACGGCTGGATGGGCCTCGACATCGGCCCCGATTCGGTGAAGGTGTTCCAGGACGCCCTGGCCGACTGCAAGACCGTGATCTGGAACGGCCCGATGGGCGTGTTCGAGTTCGACGCCTTCGCCGCCGGCACCAACGCCATCGCCACCACCCTGGCCGACCTGAGCGACAAGGGCTGCTGCACGATCATCGGCGGTGGCGACTCGGTGGCGGCGGTGGAGAAGGCCGGCCTGGCCGAGCGGATGAGCCACATCTCCACCGGCGGCGGCGCCAGCCTCGAGCTACTGGAAGGCAAGGTGCTGCCTGGCGTGGCCGCCCTCGACGAGGCCTGATCCTCGCGCCTGAGCCAGGGGGCCGCCGCCGCCTGCGGGGCGGTCAACCGGCCCAATCGGCACCATGATCAAGGGAGTTCCGGCGTTCAAGGCAGCCCTGTGATCCGCTCCCGTCCTGTGCCGGCCAGCGCTGCCCTGCTGCTGGCCGGCATTCTTGTCCCATCAGTTCTGGCCCCTGCAGTTCTGGCCCGTCCGGTCAACCCCGGCGGCCTCGGTGGGCCCCGCTCGGGAGCCGGGGTGCTGCCCGGCGCCGGTGCCGGCCGGGCCGGCGTCGGCCTCGACGGCAGACCGGGGGTGGGATACGGCGGTGTGGGAGGCCCCGCCAGCGGGGCCGGTGTGCGGCCGGGTGTTGGCTGGGGCGCGCCGGGCCCTGGTCTCACCCGGGCCCCCGCCGCGGCCTATGGGGCGGCGGTGGTCCACCCCGGCTGGGGGAACGGGGGCTACTGGGCGGCACGCCCCTGGTCCTACGGCTGGTACGGCCCCTCGCCGATGCCCTGGTGGGGAGCGACGGCCGGCCTGATGACGGGCGCCGCGATCGCCGCGGCCGTGAACAGCTCGGTCGCCGCCCAGTCCCCCGTGATCGTGGTGAGCAACACGCCCTACCAGCTCAACTACGCGAGCGTGCAGGGCCTGACCAACCAGCAGGTGCGCTTCACCTATGTGGCCTCCGGCATTCCAGTGACCGTCTCGGGCGATTGCCGCCTCGGGCTGATCAACGGAGTGACCGTAGCCGGTGCCAACGCCCAGCTGCTGAACACCGCCTGCAGCGTGGCTTTCGGCCCAGGGAGCTGAGCGAAAGTCGGCGCAGCCCAGCCGAAGCTCAGGGAGCTCAGCAGGGAGCTCAGATCGTGGGCGCCGCGCTCTGAACCGGCGCCTTCATCCGGGAGGGCGGCGGCTGGATTCCATTGCGCTGCAACAGGGCCCTCATGGCGGCGCGATGGTCGTCGCGCTGCTTCTGGTAGGCATTGCGCTCCTGCTTCATGCAGGCACGCAGGGCGTCGCCGTTGGTGGCGGCGCTCAGGCAGCGTTCGCCCTGCTGCAGGATCGCGATCCGTTGGCGATGGTCCTGGAGCACCAGCGCACGCTGCTCAGGAAAGATCTTCTGTTGCTGGGCCTGGCTGAGCTGGGGCCGGGGGCGAGGGGCCAGGGTCTGGCCCTGGGCCAGGGCCGGGGTGGCACTGCCGAGCAGCAGCAGCAGGGTCGCCAGACGACCGAAACGACCACGAATGACACGAGCGGAACGCACGGGGGGTGACTCCGGTAGGGAAGGTGCCCATCCTGCGCAGCCGATCCAACCGAAATGCAACTGCCGCCCAGCGAGTCATGACTGAATGTGACCGGGCCCTGCCGGATCCGGCAGGGAAAGGCCCCTCAGGGCCACCCCGGACCCCGCCGCCCCCACCAGCCGCTCCAGCCCGCCGCCGTGGTCCCGCGCCACCCGTTCGGCGATCGCCAGCCCCAGCCCGCAGTGGCCCTGGCCACTGCGGGCTGCATCCAGCCGCTGGAAGGGCTGGAGCGCCGTCTGCCATTGCTGCGCGGCAATGCCGGGGCCGTGATCCCACACCTGAATCTCAAAGCCTTCGGCGGGCCCTTGCACGGGGCCTCCCGGCGCGGCCGCCGCTGGTGACCAGGGCCGCAGCACCAGCCGCAGCGGCGGCCGGCCATGGCTGGAAGCGTTGTCGAGCAGGTTGGCCACGGCGCGGGCCAGGGCGATCGGCCGCACCCTCCGCCGCAACGGCACCAGATCCAGGTCGAGTGACAGGGAGTCGATCTGGGCCGCCGCCTCGGCCAGCAGAGCCTCCAGGGGCAGCTCCAACGCCGGCTCCTCCTGCCCCACCGCGGCAAAGGCGAGGAACTGGGAGGTGATGCGCTCGAGCGCGGCGATGTCGCCCGTGGCGCGATCCAGCTCCCGGGGCGACATCGGCCGGGAGGCAGCGATCTCCAGCCGCAGCCGCAGGCGGGTGAGCGGACTGCGCAGATCGTGGGCGAGGCCGGCCACCATCGTGGTGCGTTCCTGCTCCGCCCGCTCCAGCCGTTCCAGCATGGTGTTGAAGCGCTGCGTCAGCTGCCGCACCGCCCGGGAACCGCGGGCGGGCACGGGCGCCGGCCAGGCCTCCAGCCCCACCGCGGCCAATGCTTCCTCCAGCCGCCGCAACGGCCGCTGCACCTCCAGGCTGAGGGAAAGGAGGCAGGCCCCCAGACCGCCGACCCCAAAGCCAAGCCCCAGCGCCAGGGGGTCCGGGGGGCGCTGCAGGGGCGAAGGCAACGGCGCCCACACCCAGATCGTCTCCAGGGGGGAGGCCATCTCCACCCACACCCCTGGCGGGTCCTGGGCAGCGGCCCGCAGCGCCGGGCATGCCCCCAGGCGGCGGCACAGCTGACGCTGCAACCGATCGGCCCGACGCCGCAGCGGCGGGGCGGCGTGCTCCAAGGGCACACTTGCCGCCGGCACGGCCCCCACCGCCAGCGGCAGGCCGCTGATCCGGGCCAACGCCGCCGGGCTGAAGCGCTCCAGCGCCACTTCCCCAAGCACCAGACTCGAGGCCAGCTCGGAGCCCAGCTGCTCGATCTGGGCCTGTTCCAACCGGCTCCCCACCAGCAACTGCATCAGCAGCAGGGTGGAGGCCGTGAGTCCGGCGGCCACGGCGCCATAGCCGAGCAGCCGTCGCAGCTCAGTGCGCACGGGGCCGACCATCGGGGACGAAAACGTAGCCATAGCCCCAGACGGTCTGCAGGTAGCGGGGACGCGCCGGATCCGACTCGATCAGCCGCCGCAGCCGCGACACCTGCACATCCATGCTGCGGCTGTCGGTCTCGCTGGCGGGGCCCCGGGCCAGCTCGATCAGCTGCTGCCTCGACAACGGCCGGTGCGGATGGCCCACGAACACCACCAGCAGGGCGAACTCACCACTGGTGATCGGCACCGCCAGGCCGGCACGCTCGAGGCGGCGGGCGGCCGGATCAAGAACGCAGTCGCCGAAATGCACGGGCTCGGCGGTGGCGATCGGCCCGCCCGCCGCAGCGAAGGAGACACGACGGCGCAGCACCGCCTCGATCCTGGCGGTGAGCTCGCGGGGCAGGAAGGGCTTGCCGAGGTAGTCATCGGCCCCCTGCTCCAGACCGATGATCCGATCCACGGCATCGGCCCGGGCCGTGAGCATCACCACCGGCAGGTCATCGCCGCCGTCGCGCAGACGGCGCAGCAGCTGGAGGCCATCCTCGCCGGGCAGCATCAGATCCAGCACCAGCAGATCGGGTCGCTCGCCCCCGAGGCGGCCCTGCAGGCGGGCCAGCAGCTGGGCGCCATCGTGCAGGATTCGCACCTCATATCCCTGGTCGCCGAGATAGGCGGCCAGCATGCGACCCAGCTCGGGATCGTCATCGACGACCCAGATCCTCTGGGATCTGGCCATGGCGGCGAACACAGGCGGCGAAGCAAGTCTGCTTGCCGGCCAGCCAGTGCCCTGATCCGCACGCTCTAGGGTGGTGGATTGCCCGGATCCGGCCCCGCCGTCCCGTTCTGCCGCCCATGACGGTGATCTTCAACGGGGTCGAAATGTTCGACTTCAAAGGCAGCGGCATCAAGTATTTCAGCCGTTCCCTGCTGGCAGCCGCCCGTAGCAGCGGGATCGATTCGGCCCTGCTGCTGCAGACCAAAGGCAATGGCGCGGAAAGCGCGCTGGCCCAGTCAACCCTGTTCCAGCTGCATCAACCGCAGGGATCCAGGGCCGACAAGATCCGACTGCTCCTGCGCGAAAGGCTGCTGGCGCCCTGGCGTCTACGCCCGCCGCGCCTGAAGGCGGTGCGGATCCCTGCCGACGACCCCCTGCGGAGCACCGCCCTGAAGCGACTGCCCGGCACGGGCTACGAGCCGGACTTTCTGGCGGGTCAGGGATTGTTCTTCACCGCCCGCCAGCGTTTCGCCCTCAACGGGAGCTTCACCGCCCTGCAGCTGCCCCAGGCAGGCGCCGCACGGGATCGCTCCCTCCCCCTGCTGCACAACCCCCTGCCCTATCCCCTGCTGCTGGAAGGGGGAACCACGATCACCACGGTGCATGACCTGATACCGCTCACCCATCCGGAGGTCTGCCTCGACAATCCCGACGAATTCCACAGGTTGATCAGCCGCGTGCTGCGCCACAGCGCCGCCGTTCATGCCATCAGCCAGTACACCGCCGACACCCTGATGGAGATCTACGGGGCCGGCCTGCGCGATCGGATCCATGTGATTCCCCAACCGGCGCCGGTACCGCTGGCGGGTCCCGGGCAGCGGCAGCAGCTTGTGGAAGAGCACCTGGCGGTGTGGGACCGCCTGCACCGCGAAGGCGAGGGTTACCTGCTCCAGCTCGGTTCGATCGAACCGAAGAAAAACCACGACACCACCGTGCAGGCCTTCCGCGAACTGCGCCGTCGCTACCCGGGCCTGCAGCTGGTGGTGGTGGGCAAACGCGGCTGGCTATGCGAGGAGATCTGCGAAACCCTCAGCAAAGGGCGCCGGCAGGGGATCGTCTGGCTGGGGTCGGTGCCGCGCAGCACCGTGGAGCACCTGCTGCGGGGCGCCCTGGCCCTGGTGTTTCCTTCCCTGGTGGAGGGCTGGGGTCTGCCGCCCCAGGAGGCGATGGCGATGGGCACACCGGCGGTGGTGGCCGACATCCCCCCCTGCCGGGAAGCCTGCGGCGACGCCGCCCTGTTCGTGGACCCACCCACCGACGTGACCCGTCTGCGGGATGCGGTGCTGGAGCTGCTCGGCGACCGGGAGCGCTATGCCGAGATCGTGGAGCGCAGCCTGGTGCAGTCCACGGTGCACGATCCCGAGCGGTTCGGTGTGGCGATGGCAGGCCTCTATCGCCGGCTGGGGGCCTGAAGCTCAGGGATTGAGATCGGCTTTGTCGGCGACCACCCGCACCCGCTTGGTGGCGCTGATGATCCCTTTCGGATGCACCAGCAGCACGGCCCAGGTCTGGGTGCCGGGGGTGAGGGGGGCCTGCACGGTCTTGAACAGACCGCCGCCGCCGAGGGCCCCCAGCTCCATGCTGGGGCTCTCCATCTCCGCCACCTGCTGGGGGGTGAGCGCCACGATGCCTCCGGCGGTGATCGCCCCGTTGAGGGGATCGTCGAAGATCACGTCCACGTCATACCGCTGGCCGGTGAGCACCGCATCGGGGATCAGCACACTCACCGCCGGCGACTGTTCCCCGCTGCGGAGCAGCGAACGCTCGCGCAGCACCGTCTGGCCATCGATGTGGGAGCCATGGCTCTCCAGAACCAGCTGCTGCTCGGCGTCGAGGCGGTAGATGATCGCCCCATCGCGCCGGGTGCCGCTCACCTTCACGGCCACGGTGGGCTGGCCGTTGTGCAGAGGGGCCGCCGGGCTGACCTTCCAGCTGAGATCGGGAAACTGCTGACGCAGCTTGCGGCGGCGCGCCTCCAGCCGCACCGGATCGAGCCCCTTGCCCGCGTGCAGCACCGCATTGAGCGAACCGTCGGCGGGGCTGTTGAGGGCTGCCTCCAGGGCCTGCAACTGGGCGGCGCTGGGGGGAGCCGCCCGCAGGGGAGGGGCGGCGATCCCCGCCACGGCAGCGAGCAGGCCCGCCAGCAGGGCGGAGCCAGACGCGGCGGGCAGGCGGCGAAGAACGGTCATGCGCAGCGAACAGGGGGGCCAGGGGCCGCGGGATCGGCTTTTAAGTTAGGCGCGCCTGCCCCCTCCACCCATGCCAACCGTTCTGATCGCTGCCAGCGGTACGGGTGGCCACCTGTTCCCTGCCCTGGCGGTGGCCGATGCCCTGCCTGCCGACTGGCAGGTGCAGTGGGTGGGGGTCCCGGATCGGCTGGAGCGGCAGCTGGTGCCGGCCCGCTACCCGCTGAACACCGTGCGGGCCGGGGGCCTGCAGGGCAAGGGTCTGCGCAAGGTATGGAATCTGCTGCAGCTGCTGAATGCCACCCGCCCGATGCGGCGCCTGATCCGCAGGGAGCGGGTATCGGCCGTGTTCAGCAGCGGCGGCTACATCGCCGCACCGGCGATTCTGGCGGCCCGCTGGTGCGGTGTGCCGGTGGTGCTGCATGAAAGCAACGCCATCCCCGGCAAGGTGACCCGGCTGCTGGGGCGCTATTGCAGCCATGTGGCCGTGGGTCTGCCGCAGGCGGCGGAGCGGTTGCCCCACTGCCACCCCCTGGTCACCGGCACCCCCGTGCGCCAGGCCTTCCTCGAGCCTGCACCGCTGCCGGCCTGGGTGCCGGGCGGGCCGGGGCCCCTGCTGCTGGTGATGGGCGGCAGCCAGGGGGCGGTGGGGCTGAACCGCATGGTGCGGCCGCTGCTGCCGAAGCTGGCGGCGGCCGGCTGCCGGGTGGTGCACCTCACCGGCAGCAGCGATCCGGAGGCCGGCCAGCCGTTACCCGAAGGAGTGGTGGAGCGGCCGTTCAGCGATGAGCTGCCGGGCCTGCTGCAGCACTGCGACCTGGCGATCAGCCGGGCCGGGGCCGGCAGCCTCAGCGAGCTGGCGGTGTGCGGCACCCCCACGATCCTGGTGCCCTACCCCCAGGCCGCCGACCGGCACCAGGACGCCAATGCCGCCGCCGCCGCCGCCCTCGGCGCCGCCGTGATCGTGTGGCAGCACGAACCCGGAGAACCGGCCCTGGACCAGGCGGTCTGGCGGCTGCTGGGTCCGCGGCTGGAGGGCAAGGGAGGCGATGGGGATCCGCTGCTCACCCTGCGGCAGGGCATGCAGCAGCTGGCGGTGCGGGATGCCGACCAGCGCCTCGCCAAGCTGCTGGTGGACCTAGCCTGAGCCGGCGCCTGAACAGGGCCTGGGCCGGCGATCAGGCGAGCAGACGCTTGATCGCCCCCACCAACAGGGCCGTTTCGGCCTGGGGACGGGCCGCGATCCGGAAGTACTGGGATCCGCCGCCGGGCAGCGAGCCGCATTCCCGCACCTGGCAGCCGTAGCGGGTGAGCAGGGCATTGCGCAAACGCAGGCCGGGGTACTGGTCCGCCAGGCGGAAATACACGAAGTTGGCCTTGGAGGGATACACGCGGATCTGGGGAATCTCCCGCAGCCGGGCCTCCAGGTAGAGGCGATCGCGCACCACCTGGCGGCGGGCCTGTTCATAGGCGGGCAGGTGGTTCGAGAGCTCGCGAATCAGCAATTCCCCGAGGCTGTTGATGTTCCAGGCCGGCAGCGCGCCCGCCAATGGGCGCACGAGGTCGGGATGGGCCACGGCATAGCCGAGGCGGAGGCCATGGAGCCCGAAGGTCTTGCCCAGGCTCCGGAGCACCAGCGCATTAGGGAAGGCCGCCACCCGGGCAGCCACCGAAGGCACCGCCGACTCCTCCGCGAAATCGATGAAGGCCTCATCGATCACCACCAGATCGAGATCACGCAGCTCGGCCATCACCTCCAGCACCTCCGCCGGCTGCAGCAGGGCGCCGGTGGGATTGCCGGGATTGCTGAGCAGGGCCACCCGGGCACCGGAGCGCCGCACGAACTCCACGTATTCGGCAGGGGAGAGGGCGAAATCGCGACTCTCGGGGCACTGATACGTGTGCAATTCCTTGCCACTGGCCGCCACCACGTCGCTCCAACGGTTGAAGGAGGGGGTGGCAAGGGCGAAGGAATCGCGAACAAAGAGCTGATTGATCCAACTGATCAGCTCCGAGGCGCCATTGCCGAGCACCAGGGTGTCGGGGTCATAGCCGAGGGTGCGGCCCAGCACCTCAGCGATCGCGCCATTGGCGGAAGGGGAACGACGAAGGCTCTCTTCCAGCCGATCTCCCAATGCCCGGAACAGATCCGTGGTCGGGAAATAAGGATTGACAGGTGCATCGAAATCCCTTACATCCCTTGCCTCACCATCGATGCTGCGGGTGAGGCTTCCCAGCCTTGGCATCGAGGCCGAGTGGTCGTAATCAGCAAGATTGACCGGGCTGAGAGTCATAACTATCCCTCGGGCTTTACGCCTCGTCTTAGGTCAATCCCGACCCTTAATCGGCCCCAGCAGGGTGATGATCCAGCCAAGGGTGTCTTAGAAATGACTGCAGATTTTCCTCATGGGACCTTCACTCTCCCGCGTGATTCCCCAAGCTCCCTGTGCAGCGCGGCCAGCAGGCGGCAATGGCCGCGACGATCCTGCAGCCCGATGCGCAGCCAGGCCGGCCCCAGCCCGGGAAAGGAGCGACAGTCGCGCAGCAGGATGCGGTGCCGTTGCTCGAGGGCCAGGCGCAGCGGCTCCAGCCCCTCCCGGGGCTCGGCACCCGGGTCAGCTTCCGGCGCGGCCGTGGCGCGCACCAGCAGGAAATTGACGGCCGAGGGGCAGGGCCGCAGGCCGGGCAGGGCAGCGAGGCGGCCCGACAGCCAGGCCCCTTCCTCCGCCACCCATCGCTGCACCCGCCGATGCCAGAGCGGATCAGCCAGCAGGGCCGGCGCCACCGCAGCCGCCAGGCCGTTCACCGGCCAGGGATCGCGCCAGGCCGACCAGCGCGCCAGCCTTTCGGGTTGGGCCAGGGCATAACCGAGCCGCAGACCGGCGATCGCGAACAGCTTGGTGAGGCTGCGGATCACCACCAGCCCTGGGTGGTGGGGAAGCAAAGAAACCAGCGACTGCAGCTCGCCCTGGGGCACCAGCGGCAGGAACGCCTCATCCACGATCACCAGATCGAAACGGTCCAGCAGGGGCTCCAGCGAGGCGCGGCTCCAGAGCTGGCCAGTGGGGTTATGGGGATTGGTGAGCCAGAGCACCCGGGCCGGGGTGGCCGCAGCCCCGGGATCGGGATAGGGCTGGGGGAAGGCGGCCCCCCACTCCAATGGCAGGGGCTGGGGGAGCCAGGCCCCCTGCCAGCAGGCAAGGGCGCGGCCATAGTCGGCGAAGCCCGGAACCGCCAGCAGGCTGGGGCCAAGCGCGGCGGCATCCCGGGCGGCCCAGGTGAACAACTCGGCAGCGCCGTTACCCGGCAGCACCCAGGCCGGATCAAGGCCATGGACACGGGCCAGGGCCTGGCGCAACTCCGTGTAGTCCCGGTCGGGGTAATCCCGCAGGGCCAGCCCGGCCGCCGCCCGGCGCAGCTGGCGCCGCAGCCCTGCCGGCGGACCGAACGGCACCAGGGAAGCGCTGGCATCGAGCAGCTGCTCGGGCCGGCAACCGAGACGGCGGGCGGCAGCGCTGCGGTTGCCGCCGTGGGGGGGGATGACTTCGTCCGGCAGGGCCCACGACGCCGTTGGCGGCACCATAGACAGGGGAACCCGCCGCTCCGCCATGTCGCAGCCCTCCCTGCCCTACGTGGACCGGATCCTCAACCGCCTGGGGGATCCGGAGGTGGCCACCCTGTTCGGCAGGCATCTGCACTGGGGCTACTGGGGCGACCCCAACCAGGCCCTGCTCACCGCCGCCGACTTCGCCGCCGCCGCCGAGGCCCTGACCCAGCGGATCTGCGACGCCGCCGGCCTGGCTGATGGCCAGCGCATCCTCGACGTGGGCTGCGGTCTCGGCGGCACCCTGATGGCGATCAACGAACGGTTTGAGGGGGTGGAGCTGGTGGGCCTGAACATCGACCCACGGCAGCTGGCGGTGGCCCGCGCCCAGGCCCAGCCGCGGCCGGGCAACACGATCCGCTTCGTGGAGGGGGATGCCTGCGCGATGCCGTTCGCGGATGGGTCATTCGACCGGATCCTGGCGGTGGAATGCATCTTCCATTTCCCCAGCCGGGCCCGCTTCTTCTCGGAGGTGAGGCGGCTGCTGCGCCCCGAGGGCCGCCTGGCCCTCTCGGATTTCGTGAGCACCCCGGCGCTGCAGGCGTTCACGGCCCTGGATCGGCGGCGGGCCGACCTGCGGGCTAGCTACGGCAGCACCGCCGTGATCGGTGGAGCGGCCTATGAACAGCTGGGCGAGGCGGCGGGTCTGGGCCGCCCCAGCGTGGACGACATCACCTACAACACCCTGCCCACCTACCGGGTGCTGAGCCGCTATCCGGTGCTGCTGCCCGAGCGGGTGGATCAGCGCATCAACCAGCTGCTGGAATGGGTGACGCGGCTGGGCCTGCTCCGCTACCGGATTCTCTCCTGGAGTCCTCAGCTCTCTGCGCTCGGCCGTCAGAGCCCGGCCCCCCTAGCCTGAACCTCCCTCCCGAGCGCGCCTCAGACGCCCCCTCCCGTGCTGCCTGATCCCCAGCGGCCCGACCGCGTGCTGCAGGCCCCGCTGCAGGAGCTCCTTGCCAGCATCGGTGCGGTGCTGCTGGGCAAGGAGCATGCGGTGAAGCTGGCGCTGGCCTGCCTGCTGGCCCGCGGCCACCTGCTGATCGAGGACCTGCCGGGCGTGGGCAAGACCACCCTGGCGGAGGCGCTGGCCCGCAGCTTCGGCCTGGCCTTCAAGCGGATGAGCTTCACCAGTGATCTGCTGCCCGCCGACCTCACCGGCCTCAACGTGTTCGACCCCGCCAGCGCCAGCTTCCGCTTCCAGCCGGGCCCGCTGTTCAGCCAGGTGCTGCTGGCCGATGAGATCAACCGCGCCAGTCCGCGCACCCAGAGCGCCCTGTTGGAGGCGATGGCGGCGGGGCAGGTGAGCGTGGACGGCACCAGCCATCCGCTGCCGCAGCCGTTTCTGGTGATCGCCACCCAGAACGGCCTCGACCAGACGGGCACGGCGCCGCTGCCCGAATCCCAGCTCGACCGCTTCCTGATGCGCCTCCACCTCGGCTTTCCCAGCCGCGAGGCGGAGCGGAGGCTGCTGGAGGGACGCCGCGAGGCCCCGGCGGCGGTGCGGGCGGTGCTCACGCCGGCCGACCTGCTGGCCCTGCAGCAGCAGGTGCGCCATCAGCACTGCAGCGAAGCGCTGCTCGACTACGTGCTCGACCTGCTGGCCCGCAGCCGCGAGGCCGACCAGCGGGGCTTCCCCCTCTCCCCCCGGGCCGGCCTAGCCCTGGTGGAGGCGGCCCGGGCCTGGGCCCTGCTCGAAGGGCGGCCCCACGTGATCCCGGACGACGTGCAGGCGGTGCTGGAAGCGGTGTGCGAACACCGCCTTGATGGCGGTCAGCCCCGGGGCGCGGCAGGAGAGCTCAGCCGCGAGCTGGTGGCCGGGGTGGAGGCGATGCGCTGAAAATCATGGGACTGCGAGAGCGGGTGGAGCGGCTGATGCCGACCCGGCGGGGCCCCTCGTTGCGGCTGGGGCTGCGCAATCTCTACATGGTGCCGACCCGCTTCGGCTTCCTCTGGCTGGGCGCCAGCCTGCTGCTGCAGGTGGTGGCGGTGCAGATGCAGCGCAACGGTCCGCTGCTGCTCAGCTTCCTGCTGCTGGGCCTGTTTCTGCTGACGATGCACCTCACCCCCCTCAACCTGCGGGGGGTGGAACTGGCCAGCGGCACCCCGGCCGCCGGCCACGCCGGCACGGCGCTCGCCTATCCGCTGCGGCTCCACTGCCCGGGCCGCTGTGAGGGGTTGGAGCTGCAACTGGGGAAGGGGCCGCTGCAACGGTTGGGGCCGCTGGAGAAGGGGGAGCATCGCCTCGCTCCGGTGTGGACCGCGGGGCAGCGGGGCTGGCAGAGCCCCGGGCCGGTGCGGCTGCAGACCACGGCACCGCTGGGGCTGTTCGTCTGCTGGACGCGCTGGGAGCCGGCCGCCCCCCAGCTGGTCTATCCGGCCCAGCGGGCCGGGCCGGTGCGGGAAACCAGCCGGCCCCGTGCCTCTCGCTCGGAGCCGGCTGCAGGCTCACGCCGGGCGGAGGGTGCAGAAGGCGACGAATGGCACGACCTGAGGCCGCACCGGCCGGAGGACGGCAGCACGCGGCTGGCCTGGAAGCTGGTGGCCCAGGGCCGCGGGCGCTACAGCAAGAGCTTCCTGGCTCCTGCCGCGGCGGAGCGGTTGCTGGCCCCGGATCCGGCGCTGCCGCTGGAAACGGCCCTGGAGCACCTGAGCGAACGGATCGGGCGGCTGCATGGCCTCGGGGAGACCTACGGACTGCAGCTGCCGGATCAGGAGATCCCGCCGGCCGCCGGGGCTGCCCAGCGCGACCGCTGCCTGGCGGCCCTGGCCCTGACCCGCTGAATGCCCATGGATCCCGGCGTCTGGCGATGGCAGTGGCTGGCGATGGCGGTGCTGACCGCCGGGCTGGTGCTGCTGCCGTGGAACCAACCGATCAGCTGGCTGGTGATCGGACTGGGCGTGCTCACGGCCCTGAAGCTGCGGGAGGCCCGGCAGCGGCCGGAGCATCGGTTGGTGGGGCTGCTGCAGCTGGTGCTGGCCGGCCTGCTGGGGGCCCTGCAGCCGGAGCTGGGGCCGAGCCTGCTGCAGGGCCTGGCGGTGCTGCTGGCCCTGGCCGGACTGCTGGCCCAGGAGCTGGGGCAGGGCCCGGGCTGGAGGCTGCTGCTGCGTCGCAGCGCCACCGTGCTGCTGGCGGCCCTGCCGATGGCCCTGGTGCTGTTCCTGCTGGTGCCGAGGCTGGCCCCGTTCAACCAACTGCCCGATGGACAGGGACAGGGGGCCCTGACCGGCCTGAGCGAAAACCTGGAGCCGGGGGCGATCGCAGCCCTGGGCACCAACAGCGCTCCCGCCGCCCGGGTTGTGTTCGTGGCCGGCGCAGCACCGCCGCCCAGCCAGCGCTACTGGCGGGTGCTGGTGCACGAGCGCTTCGATGGCAGCCGCTGGAGCTCCCTGGCGCGGCGATCGCTGCCTGCGGCGGGCGCAGAGGAGACCCTTGGCGAAGCCGCCGGCCAAAGCGACCTGCCGATCCTGCAGCTCTGGCTCAACGAACCGAGCGGCCTGGGCGCCGTGCCCTGGAGCGGCGCGGGCCGCCCCCGGGGCCCCGACCTGAAGCTGCGGCGCAACGGCGAACTGCAGCATCGCGGCGGCTCCGGCCAGCGGCGGCTGTATGGGATCGATGCCGGCACCACCCCGTGGCAGCGGCAGCCCCCGAGCCCCTGGGCGCTGGCGCTGCCGGAAGGCAGCAACCCGCGGCTGGAGGCCCTGGGGCGGGACTGGCGCCGGCAGCCAACGGCGACCGAACGGCTGGCCGCGGCGGAACGCTGGTTCCGCCAGGGCGGCTACCGCTACAGCCGCACCCCCGGCACCCTGCCGGCGGTGGCGCCGCTGGATGCCTTCCTGTTCGAGCGGCGTCAGGGGTTCTGCGGGCACTACGCCAGTGCATTCACGGCGCTGATGCGCGCCGCGGGGGTGCCGGCAAGGGTGGTGAGCGGCTACGTGGGGGGCCAGTGGGTGCAACCGCTGGGAAGCCGCGGCTATCTCGACCTGCGCCAGTCGGATGCCCACGCCTGGAGTGAGGTGTGGCTGGAGGGGGAGGGCTGGCGGCGGGTCGATCCGAGCACCTGGGTGGCGGGAGGAGGTCTGGGCGAAGGGCAGCCGGCAACGGGCTGGGGAGGTGTGCTGGAGCGCGGGCCGCTGGGCTGGCTGCGCCACCAGTGGTGGGGACTCGATCTGGCCTGGTCGCAGCTGTGGCTCGGCTTCGACCGCGACCGCCAGGCCGAGCTGCTGCAGCGCCTGATCGGCGGCGACAGCCGCTGGCTGGGGTTGGTGGTGCTGGGGGCGCTGGGGCTGGGGCTGGCGATCGGGGTAGGAGTGATGGGCTGGTTGCGCAGCCGCGGCGGCGACCCCTGGCGGCGGGAACTGGAGCGCAGCCTGGTGGCATTCGCGCCCCATGGGCTGGCTCCGGCGGCGGGTGAGAGCCTGCCCCGGTTCGCGGCCCGGGCCCGGCAGCGCTGGCCGGAACTCGAAGACGAGCTGCACCGCCTGGTGGCGCTGTATGAGCGCCATCGCTTCGCCGGCCCCGGGGACTGCGGCGGCGCCGGGGTGAGCCCACGGCAACTGCGAATGGTGCGCCGGCGGCTGGTCCAACGGCTGCGGCGGCTGCCCCGCTGATGCGGAACCCGGGGGATCGGAGTACAAAGGATCGGCCAAACCGGCGGCAGACGATGAGATTCCGAGCCCAGTTCCCGATCACGGCCACGTTGGTGCTGCTGCTGGGAAGCGGCCTGCTCACGGCAGGGGCAGCCGGCGCCGCGGGCATGGAGGATCTGATGCGCCTGCTAGAGAAGCGGGCCTGCCGCGATTGCCGACTGCAGGATGCCGATCTGGTGAATGCGGACCTGCGGGATGTGGACCTGCGCGGCGCCCAGCTGCAGCGGGCGAACCTGAGCCAGGCCCGGCTGGATGGCGCCCGCCTGGATGGCGCCGACCTCAGCTTCACGAGCCTGAATGGGGCATCGCTGCGCGGCGCCGACCTGCGGGGAGCGCGGCTGGAGGGCACGGATCTGCGGTTGAGCGACCTGAGCGGCGCCCAGCTGGATCCGGGAGCCCTGGGTCAAAGCCACTGGCAACAGGCGCGGGGCCTGAACGCCAGCCAGTTCAGCTACGGCGAACTGCACAACGCCGGCGTGGACGCGGCGATGGCAGGGCGGCATCAGGAGGCGGAGCGGCTGTTCGGTGAAGCGATCCGCCAGCAGCCCCAAGCACCGATCAGCTGGGTGGCGCGGGGCCTGAGTCGCAATGAACAGGGCAAGACAGCCGAGGCCGCCCGCGACTTCGACTACGCCGCTGCTCTGTATGAACAGGGCGGCGACCAGCAACAGGCCGCCGAACTGCGCCAGATCTCCACCCAGATGGTCAAACCGGGCGGCAAGGCCAAAGGCGGCAACGGCCTCGGCAGCCAGCTGGTGACCGGCGCCATGGGGGTCGCCCAGGCCCTGGCCCCCCTGGCGGTGAAGTTCCTGGTGCCGCTGGCCTTCTAGGCCACCTGTATTATCAACAGGAAAGATCCCTCTTCGTCATCAACGAATTTCACTCGAACGAAGCAACTGACGGGTGTCATTGGTCAGAGGTTGGTATCCATAGCCGTAGGTACCGCCATCCCCATCGTTGATGATTCGGGGAGTCACCATGATCACCAGCTCCCTCTTGTCGCGGTTTCCCTGGCTACTTCGGAAGAACTGTCCTACAAGAGGCAGATCGCCCAGAATCGGCCACTTACTGATTACCTGGTTGTCGCTGTCTGTTATTACCCCGGTAAGAATCAGGGTCTGGCCATCCCGCACCCTGGCGCTGCCGGTATCCAACCGACGCAGGGAGAGGATATCCACAAAACCACAACCTGGCACTTCCTGGGTGCGTGTCGCTGCGGAGATCGTGGGCGACATCGCAAAGGTCACGAAACCGTTGTCATCAATCTTTGAAACACGTGCCCCGAAGGTGAGACCGGCAATGCCAAATTCAGGCTGACAGGTATTGGGAGCGCCATTCTGACCTGCCTGCACGGTGTAGTTTGTGATCACCTGCTCTCCGACGGTCACAAAAGACTCATTAGCCCGAGTGCGGCCTATTTGCGCAATGTCACTTGTACCGTCAGACACTGTTGAAGTAGCCCCAAGTGATTGAATATTAGCGGCAGCAACATCTTTGCCAGCGCGAAGCTCCTCGGGATTTTCACTCAAAATCAAGGTAGGGGTTGCCAAAACTTTGGTATTACGCGACTCGATTTGCGCTTTGACAAAATCAAAGAAGTTGTCTTGGGGATAGCTAAGGCCGGGGTTGCGCCTCGTAGCATCAATAAATCCAGTTGCCCGGGGATTTGCGCTAACCGAATTAAAGGAATCGCCACCAATAACATTGACACCCAAGGGCCCCTTGACCTCAATGCCATCAGGCCCATACGTAATCGTAGGCTCAGTAGCAGAAGAAACCCCCCGCGTAAAAGCACTTTCAGCAGGAGGCAGATTCCGCCCGAAAGCGCCCAGGAGTTTGCCCTGGTCGTTGACGATGAAATTGTTGCCCCAGCGGAAGGCGAAGCTGTTGTCGATCGTGGCGTCGTTCTGGAGCGTCACATCCAGGATCTTCACCGAGAGCGCCACCTGGCGTTGACGTAGATCAAGCTGCTTGAGATAGGTTTCGGCGATCGCCACAAGGCGCGGATCGCCCACCAGGGTGATCGTGGAAAGCCGCGAATCGGTGGTGGCCCGCAGTCCCACCAACGGCCCGCTTGAGGCGCCATAGGCCTCCACCGTGGTCTGGGAAGACGCCTGGGTGGTGGCGGCGGTGGGGCTGTTGGTGACAGACGCATTCTGGCTGATGCCCTGGGTGACCGCCGTGGTGATCACGTTGGTCTTGGTGACGGAGGCGCCCAGATTGGCCAAGTAATCGGCAGCCGAACCGGCGGCCACCTGGTTGAGTCGATACACCTTCGACATCTGGGCACCGAAGCTCTTGCTCAACACATTCGGCCCGGCGAAGATCGTGCCGCCATCCTTCTTGCCCTGCAGCCCGGCGGCCATCAGCACCGAATTCAGGGCCCTTCCATAACTCTCGTTGCGGAAGGAAATGGAGATCGGCCTGGTGGCGGCAGAACCGTTCAAGCCAGCCGCAGCGGAACCAGCCGCCATGCCGCCCCCACCGGCGGAGCCCATGCCCTGGCTAGCGGCCTGGTTGGCGTCATCCACGAACACGAAGCCATAGCCCCCGAGCTGGCTGAGGGCCATCAGCACGTCGCGGGCGGGAGCATTGCGCAGGGTCATCGTGACCGGCGGCCCGCTGGCATTCACATAGCTGGGATTGCTGAGCACCATCGTACCCACTGCCATGTCCCCCACCGGGGGAGCCACCGCCCGCGGCTGCAGCGGCGGCACATACCCCGGCTGGGCCACCCGACCCGGCAGGCGCCGATCCGGCTCAAGCGTCTGCAGGCTCGGCTGCACCGGCGCACTGAAGCTGAGGATCAGGCTGCGCCCATCAGCGCTCACCACAGGACGGCTCACCGGGAAGCCGGGCATCGGCACCACCTCCAGCTGGAAGCTCTGGCCGGATCCCGCCAACGAAACGCTCTGCAGACCCAGTTCGGGCAGGGCCAACCGCTGGGGACCACGGCGCAGGGCGGTGACCACGCTGGTCTGCAGCCGGCCCTGCCAGGTGGTGCCGGTCATCGCCTGCTGCAACTGGGGCGAATCGCCGGTGCCGTCGATCACCAGCTCCAGGGCATCGGGGAGCCGCCGCACCTTCATCTCCAAGCCCGCCGCACGGGGGGCCACCGACTGTGCCGAGGCCGCCGGAGCCAGCATGGCCAGATCGGAGGCAGCGATCACCAGAGCGGCCACCCATGCCTGATGCCCGTTCCGGCTAGCCAACCTGACCCCTGCTTGATTAGGGCGAATGGTATCCAGATCGCGGCATTTCCACCAGAAATTGCGCTGATTCATGGCTTGTTGACGGGCTGGGGGGCAGGGGCGGGGGATGCCGAGGGGGCGGCGGGAGTGGCGGGGGTACCAGCCGCAGAAGGGGCACCCTGGGCGGCGGGAGCTGCAGGCGCTGCGGCAGGGCTACCGGGCGCGGCCGGGGCCGCGGGGGTGCCTGGCGCCGCTGGACTGGCCGGAGCCGCGGGGGTGGCGGGGGTGGCGGGCGCCGCGGCTGCGGGGGCCTTGGCGAGATCGCGCGAATACAGAGAAAGGGCCAGCTTCAGCAGCACCTTGCGAGCCGGAGCCTGCCCCCCGGGTAGCGCCTTGTTGGCGTCCTCCAGCGACAGGTTGAGATCGCTCTGCACCACAAGCACATTCAGGGCCTCGAGCCGCTTCAGAAAGCTGAGCAGGGCTGGATAGGTGCCCCGGGCCGCCATCAGGATGGTGGTGCGCTTCAGACCGGGCACATCGATCGAGGCGGCAGGCGGCACGGCAGCGGCCTGGCCGGGCTGGGGCGGCGGGGGAGTGGGGGTTGCAGCAGCCTTGTCCTTGGCGGCAGGCTCGGGCGGCGGGGCCTGGGGTTCGTACAGATCGAGCTGAATGCCCGAAAGCCGCGCCTCGTTGTCGACCGTGGCCAGGAACGTGGAGATGTCGCCGCTACCGGCCACCAGCGTGGTGAGCCGGGCCTGCTGGGCCACCCCCTTCTCCTCGGTTTCGTCGAGGCTGCGCAGCTGGGTGCGCAGCAGCGAGACCTGGTCGCGCATGGCCTCCAGCTCCCGCAGCCGCTGGCTGTCGCGCTGCAGGGCGGACCACAGAGGAGCCAGCACGAGCCCCACCAGCAGGGCCGTAAGCAGCGTGCCGGCCGCCACCGGCAGCCACAGCCACAGCCGACGCAGCAGCAGAGCGGATCCGCGGGAAGCGTTGTCCTGGAGATTGGTCATAGCAGTCCCTCACCCCTCAGGGCCTGGAGCCGCCGCGCCATGCCCTCGGAGCCCAGGCGCTGCATCAGCTCCAGCTGACGGGCGGGCTCCAGGGTGGCGAACGGGGCCGTGATCTCGAAGGCCACCGGGTTCGGCAGGGCGGCGAGGGCGGCCTCCGCCGGAGTGGCCGAAGCCGAGAGTGCGGGCTTGTTCCGATCCTCCACGCGCTCCACCTTGGCGAGGCTCACCCCTTCGCCCTGGAGCAGGGGGGAACGGCCCAGCTCCAGCTGCATCGCGTTGATCCGGGCGAAGGCCAGGGGGTCGCGGGCCTGGCCGCGGATCACCAGGGAGGGCCCCTTCACCTCCGCCCCGATCAGCTGCACCCCATCCGGGGTACGCAGCTGCAGGTCGGTGAGCAGGGCCGAGGTGGTGCGCACATTGGTGAGGGCCTCGGACAGCTGCCGATTGGTGGCGGTGAGCTTCTCCACCTTTCCTTTGCGGGCGGTGAGCTGGGCCTGCAGGCCGGCGGCCTCCGCCTCGAAGGAAAGCAGCTGTCCCATCTGCGACTTCACAACCTGATGGCGCAGAAAGACCAGGGCGGTGACCGCCATGGCTGCCCCGAACAGGGCCCCGCCGATCGCCAGGCCCCTGCGCAGCAGCGGCTGCCGCTCGCGCAGCACGCTGGTGATCGGCTCAAGACCAAGGCTTTCGCGCCGCTCGCGCAGCAGATCGAGCGCGGGGGCCGGGGAAGGCGAGAGAGAATTCAGGGCTCCTCCCCCCGGCTGACGAGGCCCTGCAGCACCAGGGAGGGGAAGGGGTCCGGGTCCAGCAGCTCAGCCGGCACACCCACACTGCGCTCGAGACGCTCCTGCAGGTCGGTGGGGGCGGTGAGCCACAGGCTGAAATCCCGCAGCTGGGGCTCCTGGCGCCGATAGAAGGCCAGGCAGCGATCCAGTTCGGCCAGCTGGGCCTCGGAGGTACCGCCTAGAAAGCGTTCGAACACCGGCAGACCGGCCCGCAGCAGCACCAGGCGCAGGCTCTCGGGCTGGGGATCGATCAGCACCACCAACCGCTGGGCCGGCTCGCTGGCCAGGCGAGGCCGCAGGGCGGCGAACTGGCAGCTCTGGGCCGGGGAAAGGCGTTCCAGCTTGGCCCCGGCGATGTTGAACACGTCGATCCAGGCTTCCACCAGGGCCTGGGGCGCAGCCGCCAGCAGCATGCGGCCGGGGTCTCCAGCCAACGGCTGCAGATCGAGAAAGGCTTCGTCGAGCGTGAAGGGGAGATGCAGATCCGGCTCAAGCTGGCGCAGAGCCTTGATCGGATCCGCCGGCATGGTCTTGAACGGCCACACGGTCACGCGCCAATGGGCGGCCTGGGGGGGAAGGGAAGCCAGGAGATAGGTATCGAGCAGACCATCGCGCACGAGCAGATCGCCAATCAGATCGCCGAGTGGCTCCTTTTCGAGGGGCATGCCCTGGCGGCAGGTGAGGGCGGGCAACGGCGCATCGATCGGATCGGAAGCGGGGAGATGGTTCTTGAGGAGTTGGCCGCAGAGCCGCTCATCGTGGAGTTCCATCAGCATGATCCGAGGGAACACTTGGGAGCGCAGAGGGCTCAGGCGTTCCCGCAGATCGTCGACAAGCCCGGCAAACACCCGTTCCTCCAAACATCAGGCGAAACCTACTGGCATTTCACCGCCATGGCAGTCCACTGCCAACCGCTTCGCCGATCGCTCGCAGGCCGTGAATCTGTAGCTGAGCGCCCAAACCTTCCAGAATCGTGGGCACTAGCTCCGGGCCTTCGTAGATCCAACCGGTATAAACCTGGATCAGCGAGGCGCCCGCGGTGATCCGCTCCCAGGCGCTCTCGGCCGAATCGATGCCCCCCACGCCGATCAGCGGCAGGGCAGGGCCCGCCGTGGCCCGCAGCCGCCGCAGCACCTCCAGGGCCCGCTGCCTAAGCGGCCGGCCGCTCAGGCCGCCGCTCTCCTCGTCGAGGCGCTGGCCGGTCGCCGCCAGCCGCCGATCCCCGAGCCCCAGCCGGTCCTGGCTGGTGTTGACGGCGATCACCCCCGCCAGCCCCTCCTCATAGGCGAGCCGGGCGATGGCATCGATCGCATCGTCCTCCAGATCGGGGGCGATCTTCACCAGCAAAGGCGGACAGGCCGGCAGGCGCCGCAACCGCTCCACCAGGCGCCGCAGCTGGCTTTCCTCCTGCAGATCGCGCAGCCCCGGGGTGTTGGGGGAGCTGACGTTGACCACCGCATAGTCGGCGAGCGGGGCCAGCAGCTCCAGCGAGGAGGCGTAGTCGTCGGGGGCCTGCTCGAGCGAGGTGAGCTTCGATTTGCCGAGGTTGATGCCCAGCACCGCCGGCCGCTGGCCGGGGGGAGGCAGCTGTTGCCGCTCAAGGTTGCGCAGCACCCCTTGGGCGCCGTCGTTGTTGAAGCCCATGCGGTTGAGGGCGGCCCGCTCCGCCGCCAGCCGGAACAGCCGCGGCCGGGGATTGCCGGGCTGGCGCTGCCAGGTGACTGTGCCCAGCTCGGCGAAACCGAAGCCGAAGAGGTGCCAGAGCGCCGCCGCCACACCGTTCTTGTCGAATCCCGCCGCCAATCCCACCGGATTGCTGAAACGGCAGCCGAAGAGGGTCTGCTCCAGGCGCGGGTCGCGCCGCTGAAGCTCCCCCGCCAGACCCGCAAGGCTGGTCTCCACCAGGGGCCAGTGGCGACGCAGGGCCACCTGGCCGAGGGTGGTGAGTGTGATCCGGCTCAACTGCTCGGCATCGGCCCCATCGTCCCGCTGGAGAAGCGGTCCGACGAAGCGCTGGTAGAGCGCACCGGTCTGGTTCTGGCCCATGGCGCCCCTGTTCAGTGGCTCGTCTCCAATCCTCCCGCGCCGCGTTCCAGGCGCCAGCGCCCATCCCCCAGCGGCTGGACCTGCCAGTCGCGCCAGATCCAACCCGCCTCGCGCCCTTCGAGGCTGCGCAACGGCAGTTCCACCAGCTGGGCCAGCTCCACCAAGCTGAGGGCATAGCCGCCGCTGGCCAGCCGATCGGCCAGCTCCAGGCGGGTGAGCAACTGCTGCAGGACCGCAGGAGCGGGCTGCTGATCAGGCTGCTGTTCAGGCTGGGCAGCGGGCACAGGCGCAGTACCAGGGGCAGGAGCTTCCCCGTCGGCCAGGGCCGGCCGTTGGCCGCGGGAGAAGGCCACCGCGATCGCATCACAACGGTCGTTGTCAGGATCGCCGCTGTGGCCGCGCACATGCAACAGCGAGAGGCCCGGCAGCCGGGCCCGGTCGAGCTGTTCCCAGAGGTCGCGGTTGAGCACGGCGCCACCGGAGGCAGTGCGCCAGCCCTTGCGCTTCCAGCCCGCCATCCACTTGTGCAGCCCGTCGATCAGGTAGCGACTGTCGGTGCGGATCACCAGCTCGGGATGGCGGGGCAGGTCGCGCAGCAGCTCCAGCAGGGCCAGCGCGGCGGTGAGCTCCATGCGGTTGTTGGTGGTGGCCCGATCGGCCCCTCCCAGCTCCCGCACCGAGCCATCCTCGAACCGGAGCAGGGCCCCCCAGCCTCCCGGCCCAGGATTGCCGCTGCAGGCCCCATCACAGGCTGCGGCCACCACCCGCACCGGCTGTTCCCCCATGGGCTCCCCCTTGCCAGGTTCGTTTGAATTGGTCCTCATGCCAGGAAACCCCAGGATGCAGGCCATGCAGCGAACCTACCTGGCCCTGGCGGGCCTCGGCATCGGCAGCACCCTGCTGGCGGCGGTCTCCCCCACCCTGGTGCGGGCAGCCGGCCTGTTCGACAGCCGCCCGGTGGAGGCGTCCCAGTTCGCCGTGCTCGCCCGCCCGGTGGGCCGCAGCGACTGGAACCTGCTGGTGCTGGAGCAGGTGCAGCCCGAACCCCGCTGCTGGGAAGCCCGCCGGGATGGCCTGGTGGATCCGAGCCTCAACCGCTTCGACTACACCGGCATCTGCAACCGTTACCTCGACAGCAACGGCTATTCGCTGCGGGTGGGGCAGGAAGATCTGGCCACCAGCCACCGCCTGCGGCTCCAGCAGGTGGGCAACGTGCTGCTGCTGCAGGTGCTCTCCCCGAACGAACCCACAGCTCTGGTGGTGGGCCGGGGGGAGATCCCCCGACGCGACCGCGAGGGCTTCGTGGCGATCCAGCTGGATCCGGGCTGGGAACTGCAACGCCGCAGCTACGGCAGCCAGACCCTGAATCACCTGTATTTCGCCAATGCCACCTCGCTGGGCCAGCTGATCGTGCAGGCCGAAGGCAACCGCAGGCCGCCCACCACCATGGCCCGTCTCGGGGGCCGCAGGTTGGAGCCGGAGCTCCCCTCCAGCACCGACCTGGGCCGCGTGGCGATTCCCGGCCGGGCGATCGCCCTGCAGGTGATCCCGTTCCGGGAATGAGCCCCCGCAGGCGACGGCGGGGTGGAGGCCAGTTGAAACTCCGCCCCCTCCGCCTCGACGCACCGGACAGCTTCCCGTAAGTTTCTGGGGTGTGAGGAGTGCAGGACGCACTTCCGGGGTCGAAACGAGGAAAGACTCCCAGAAACGTTCTCCTCAAAAGCCCTGCCTTCGGCGGGGCTTTTTTCATGGGCAACCCCGACGCCCCCGGGCCATCAAAAAACCGGCCCCCTGGGGGGCCGGCACGGAGGAAGCGATGGAACCGGCGCAAGCCGGTCCCGGCTGGATCACTTGACGGTGACCTTGCCGCCGGCCTCTTCGAGGGTCTTCTTGAGGGCTTCGGCTTCGTCTTTGTTGATGCCTTCCTTGACGGCCTTGGGAGCAGCTTCCACAAGGGTCTTGGCTTCGCCCAGGCCGAGGCCGGTGGCCTCGCGGACGGCCTTCAGCACCTTGATCTTGGCAGCGGCATCGAAGCCTTCGAGGATGACGTCGAACTCGGTCTTCTCTTCGACGGCCTCAGCCGCACCGCCAGCGGCGGGAGCGGCCATGACGACACCGGCGGAAGCGGCAGCAGACACACCGAAGGCCTCTTCGATCTGCTTGACGAGCTCGGAAGCTTCCAGCAGCGAAAGGGTCTTCAGCTGTTCGAGGATGGAATCAGTGGTAGCGGACATGATTGGGAATCAGCAACAGATCTGTTGGTGGAACAGTCAATCGGTTGAGCTCAGCAGGAGCAGGCCTCAGGAGGCCGTGCCCTCGCCTTCGGCGTGCTGCTTGAGCGCCCGGGCAAGACCGGAAGGAACTTCGTTGATGCCCACAGCAACCTTGGTGGCCACGGCGTTGATCGCACCGGCGATCTGGGCCATGAGCACCTCCTTGGAGGGCAGATCCCCGATGGCCTTGATGTCGTTCTGGGAAAGGAATTTGCCTTCGAAAAGGCCACCTTTCACTTCCGACTTCTTCGTGTCCTTCTGGAAGGACTGAAGGGCCTTCACCGCACCACCCACATCGCCCTTGACCAGGACGAAAGCGTTGGTGCCGGTGAGCAGGGAATCGAGTTCCGTCCAGGCGCTGTTGCCATCGATGGCACGGCGCATCAAGGTGTTTTTGGTCACCTTGCAGACACCGTTGCTGGCCAGCAGACGGGTCCGCAGGTCAGACATCTCCTTGATGGACAGGCCCTTGTAATCAAGGACCAGCGCCAGTTCGGCCTCACCGAGGAGCCCTTTGAGCTCTTCGACGATCTGTTGCTTGCTCTCCAGCGTGCGGCCCATAGGAAGTGGAACGGATCGGGGGAACAAGCCGGGTACGCAGCCCAGAAGCCCGGCGAGACCGGACCCATCCCGGCAAGCCGGGACGCTTCGAGGCTGCGGCCGGCTCCCACCGTTCGACACTCCTCAAGAGGAAGCCGGGGAGGAACCTGTCGCGTGCACCTCGGCAGGGCTTACACAAGGAACCCGAAGGCCCCGGCAACCTGCTGTCTTGGGTAGGGCGCGTGCCCTTCTGGCACGAAGCCAGAAAATGACACTACAACACCGCCGAAGCGGCCTCAGCCCTCCTGCTTGAGGTCCTGGAGACTGGTGAAGTCCACCGGCACCGAAGGGCCCATGGTGGAGGTCACATAGAGGGAGCGCCAGTAACGGCCCTTGGCACCGCTGGGCTTGTTGCGGTCGATGGTCTCCTGCAGGGCCTTGAGGTTGTCGAGCAGCTTGGCTGCATCGAAGCTGGCCTTGCCGAAGCGCACGTGCACGATGCCCGTGCGATCAGCCCGGAATTCGAGTTTGCCGGCCTTGAATTCGTTGATCGCACCGGCCAGATCGGTGGTCACGGTGCCTGCCTTCGGGTTCGGCATCAGGCCGCGGGGACCGAGCACCCGGCCCAGCTTGGCCACCTTGGGCATCATGTCGGGGGTGGCGATCAGCAGATCGAAGTCCATCGCTCCACCGGCGATCGCATCCACCAGCTCGTCATCACCTGCCAGGTCGGCACCGGCGGCCTTGGCTTCGGCCACCTTCTCGCCCCGGGCGATCACGGCGATGCGGATGGTCTGACCCGTGCCGTGGGGCAGAGCCACGGTGGTACGCAGCTGCTGGTCGGTGTACTTGGGGTCGATACCCAGGCGCACGTGGGCTTCGATGGTTTCATCGAACTTGGCGTTGGCGTTGGCCTTCACCAGTTCGAGGGCCTCGAGCGGCTCGTAGGTGCGGTCCTCAACCTTGCTGGCGAGGGCGGAAAAACGCTTGGAAATCTTCGGCATGAGGATATGGGGTGCGAACGACCCGGAAGGGTCTCCCCCGATTCAGGTGAATGGAAACAGAACGGAAGGCGGCGGGAGCCGGATTCAGTCGTTGACGGCAACGCCCATGTTGCGGGCCGTGCCGGCGATGATCCGCATGGCCGACTCCACACTGGTGCAGTTGAGATCGGGGAGCTTGGTCTTGGCAATCTCCTCGAGCTGGGCGCGGCTGATGGCACCCACGGCCCCCTTGGCGGACGTGGCGGCCCCCTTCTCGATCCCGGCTGCCTTGGAGATCAGCACGGAGGCGGGAGGGGTCTTGGTGATGAAGGTGAAGCTGCGGTCTTCGAAGACCGAGATCTCCACCGGAATCACATACCCGGCCTTTTCCTGCGTGCGGGCGTTGTACTCCTTGCAGAACGCCATGATGTTGACGCCGTGCTGACCGAGGGCAGGGCCCACCGGCGGCGCGGGGTTGGCTTTGCCGGCCTGGAGGGCCAGCTTGATAATGGCAACGACTTTCTTGGCCATCGGCTGAGCAACGGAACGGACTTCCCTCGAAGGGGAAAGCTGCGGATCGTCCCTCGGGAAGAGGAACGGTGTGGTGGGCTTTCCCCGAAGGAAAAGCTGCACCTAGGGCCGCCCTCCGCAGGGAGGCGGCCACGGAGACTCAGCTCTGTTTGCTGATCTGGGAGAACTCGAGTTCCACCGGGGTTTCCCGGCCGAAGATCGAGAGCAGGGCCTTGAGCTTGCTGCGCTCGCCCGAAACCTCGATCACCTCGCCCTGGAAATCCTTGAACGGACCGGCCGTGACCAGGATCTGATCGCCTTCGGTGAGGTCGACCTTGACCACGGGCTTCTTCTCGGTGGCGCGCTTGAAGATGCGCTCCACCTCCTGGCGGCTGAGGGGCCGGGGCTTGATGTGACCACGGGCTTTGCCGGTGGCGCGGCGCTCCTCCTGACCCACGAAATTGATCACGTTGGGGGTGCTGCGCACCGCCATCATTGTGTCCTCGTCGAGGATCATCCGCACCAGCACATAGCCGGGAAACACCTTTTCCTCGATCGCCTGGCGGTTGCCGTCCTTCTTGATCTTGACCCCGGGGGTCTGGGGAATCTCGATCTCGAGAATCCGGTTGCTGACCCCGAGGGTCACGGCCCGCTGCTCGAGGGTGGCCTTCACCTTCTTCTCGCAGCTGGAGGCCACCTGCACGGCGTACCAACGCGCCACCTGGGGCTTCTCCAGCACTTCCGCCGCCGGATCCACCGGACCTGGCAGGGCTCCGGCCTCCAGACCGGCCTCCAGAGCGGTCTCGGCCACGGCGAGGTCGGCGGACTCCTGGCCCAGGTCGGAGCTCAGGTCGGAGACCGGATCGGTCAAGGCGGGGAGATCGTGGTCGAGCTCGGGCACATCACTCACGGAAGACATCATTTCAGCGGAACACCTGCGTGGAGACCCAGCCGTAGAAACGATCGACGGCAGCGATCACGGCAGCGGAAAGACCCACCATCAGGATCACCGCCACCGCTTCGCTGAACAGCTGCTGACGACTGGGCCACACCACCTTGCGCAGCTCGGCCATGGTGCCGGCCACGAAACCGTCGCCGGCCGGCTCCAGACCATCAAGGTCGTCCGGATCGGGACTGCGCTCGACAACGCTCTCGGTGGTGGGCTGGGTGGTGGGTTCCACGGGTTGGCCGGAGGGTGGGGGCCGGTTGGCACGCGCCGGCAAACGACCACCCTACCGGACGTCCCCCCACCTACGGCCACAGGGGCACGAACCGCAGCGGCCCTGCCGCCCCCTGCTCTCCCCCCTCCAGCGCCTCCACCCGCACCCCGCGGGCGCCGCTGAACTGTTCCGCCAGCAACTCAGTGGCCAGGGGGTTCTCGATCCGGCGTCGCAGCACCCGCCGCAGGGGCCGGGCCCCGTACTCCGGCTCATAGCCCTGCTCGGCCAGGGCTGAGACCACGGCTTCGTCCACCTGGAGCTCCAGCCGCTGCTCCCGCAGCAGGGCCGCCAGTTCGGCCAGCTGGAGCCGCACGATCCGCTGCAGATCAGCCCGGCCCAGGGGCCGGAAGCGGATCACCTCGTCGATGCGGTTGAGGAACTCGGGCCGGAACTGGCGGGCCAGGGCCTCCTCCACCGCTTGCTCCAGGGCACGATCGGCCGCGTCGCCGGCCTCGCCGCCCGTCTCGCCGCCACCGGCCTCGGCCCGGGCCCGCTCCAGGATCGCCCGGCTGGCCAGGTTGCTGGTCATGATCACCACCGTGTGGCGGAAGTCCACCGTGCGGCCCTGGGAATCGGTGAGGCGTCCGTCGTCGAGCACCTGGAGCAGCAGGTTGAACACCTCGGGATGGGCCTTCTCCACCTCATCGAGCAGCAGCACCGCATAAGGACGCCGGCGCACGGCCTCGGTGAGCTGGCCGCCCTCCTCGTAGCCCACATAGCCCGGAGGGGCCCCCACCAGCCGGGCCACGGCGTTGCGCTCCATGAACTCGCTCATGTCGAGCCGCACCAGCGCCTCCTCCTCGTCGAACAGGGCAGCGGCCAGGGCCTTGGCCAGCTCGGTCTTGCCCACGCCGGTAGGGCCAAGGAACAGGAACGAACCCACCGGCCGGCTGGGCGACTGCATGCCGGCCCGGGCGCGGCGGATCGCCGCCGCCACCGCTGCCACCGCCTCGGGCTGGCCGATCACCCGCTCCCCGAGCCGCTGCTCGAGCTCCAGCAGCTTCTGGCGTTCGCCCGCCAGCAGGCGTTGCATCGGAATGCCGGTCCAGCGGGCCACCACATCGGCGATGTCGCCCTCCTCCACCTGCTCCCGCAGCATCGGATCCACCTGCAGCTCCGCCTCCAGGGCAACACGCCGCTGCTGGAGGCCATGGAGCTGGTCGTATTCGAGCCGGGCCGCCTCCTCCAGCTCCCCATCCCGCTCGGCCTCGGCGATGGCATGGCGGAGGTCCTCGTCCTGCTGGAGCAGGTCGCGCAGCTCCGCCAGCCGCTCCCTCTCCTCGGCCCAGCGCTGCTGCAGCGCCTGCAGCGTTTCCTGGGCCTGACGCCGCTGCTCCTGCCGCTGCAGCCGCTCCTCCAGCGGCGCCGCCTCGGCCGCTAGCAGGGCCAGCTCCACCCGCCGCAGCTCCGCCTCCGCCGCCTCCACCACCTGGGGTTTGGAGGTCACCTCCATGCGCAGCTTGGCGGCGGCTTCGTCCACCAGATCGATCGCCGAATCCGGCAGGCAGCGGTCGCTGATGTAGCGATCGGCCAGCCGGGTGGCCGCCACCAGGGCGTCGTCGGTGATCGTCACCCCATGGTGCAGCTCGTAGCGCTCCCGCAGGCCCCGCAGGATCTGCACACAGGTTTCGGTGTCGGGCTCGCGGATCAGCACCTGCTGAAAGCGCCGCTCCAGGGCCGGATCCTTCTCGATGCTGCGGCGGTAGTCCTCAGGGGTGGTGGCCCCGATGCAGCGCAGGTCGCCGCGGGCCAGGGCAGGTTTGAGGATGCTGCCGGCATCGGCACTGGAGCGGTCGCTGCTCACCACGGTGTGCAGCTCGTCGATGAACAGCACCACCCCCTGCCCCCCGCCCGGGGCGGCCTCGTTCTCCCGCACTTCGGCGAGCACACTGCGCAGCCGCTCCTCGAACTGACCGCGGAACTTGGCCCCGGCGATCAGGGCGCCGAGGTCGAGGGCCACCAGCCGCAACCCCTTGAGCCCATCGGGCACCTCACCGGCCACGATCCGCTGGGCCAGGGATTCGACCACCGCCGTCTTGCCCACGCCGGGCTCGCCGATCAGCACCGGATTGTTCTTGCTGCGCCGCGAGAGCACCTGGATCAGGCGCCGCAGCTCGCTGTCGCGGCCGATCACCGGATCGAGTTCACCGGCCCGGGCCGCGGCGGTGAGATCGCGGCCATAACGATCGAGGGCACTGGTCTCCGGCTCCTCCACCGGCTCCAGCCGCAGGCCGGCTTCGGCGGCGGCAGGGGCCGGCCCGGAGGGGGGGGCAGGGGCAGCGGCAGGCGGGGGGGGCGCGGCTGGGCCGGGGCCCCGGTCGGCATCGATCCAGTCATCGGTGGCGCGGAACCCGGCCGTGCGGGCCAGTCCCCCAGTGGCAGCGGGGGCCGGGGAGGCAGCAAGGGAAGCGGGGGCGGCGGCAGGGGGGGAGGAAGGCGCCTCGATCAGCGGCCGCCACTGACGCATCAGCAGGTCCTCGCTGAGACCCTCCTCCGCCAGCAGGGCGGCGCCGAGCCGGGGTTCCTCCAGCAGGGCCAGCAGCAGGTGGGAGACATCCAGCACCCGCGAGCCCCAGGCGCTGCGGCGGCGGTCGGCCGCCTCCAGCAGATCCTCAAGCGCATCGCCGATGTAGAGGTTCGCGCCGGCGGCGTCGGGCAGATCGGCGCAGAAGGCCTCCAACCGGTCGAGCAGGCGATCCTCATCGATCGGCAGCGGCTCCACCCAGGAGCGGAAGCGGCGGTCGAGCAGCAGGGCCAGCAGCAGGTGCTCCACGTCCATGGCGGCGTGTCGCCAGCGACGGGCCTGGTCCTGGCTGGCGATCAGCAGATCCCAGGCGGCATCGCTGAAACGGTCGGGATCGCTGGTGAGGCTGGCCTGGGTCCGGGTCATGGCCGGGGAACGCTGGGGGGACATGTCAGGGAAGGGGGGCCCTGGAGGCGAGCTGAATCAGCTCGATCCGGTAGCCATCGGGATCCTCCACGAAGGCGATCACGGTGGTGCCACCCTTGACCGGCCCGGGTTCCCGAACCACCCGTCCGCCCCGCGCGGCGATGCCGGCGCAGGTGGCCACGATGTCGTCCACGCCGATGGCGATGTGGCCGTAAGCGCTGCCCAGCTCGTAGTGGTCGGTGTCCCAGTTGTGGGTGAGTTCGAGCACGGCCGTATCGCTCTCGTCGCCATAGCCGACGAACGCCAGGGTGTAGCGGCCTTCGGGCGATTCGCGGCGGCGCAGCAGGCGCATGCCGAGCACATCGGTGTAGAAGGCAAGGGAACGCTCGAGCTCGCCCACCCGCAGCATCGTGTGGAGCAAACGCATGGGCGGCAGGTCCTGGACCGCCCCATTGTGACCGCCGCCCCCCGGAGGCGTGCCGGAACAGAAGGTGGGGTGGCGGTAGGAACGGGCACAAATGCTCGGGTGGGGGCGGCCCATAGGATCCAGCCGATTCCCAGGTCCTCCGCCGTGTACGACTCCCTCGATCTCGCCATCGAATCGATCCTGGCCCGCGAGGTGCTCGATTCCCGCGGCACCCCCACCGTGGAGGCCGAGGTCTACCTGGAGGGCGGGGCCAGCGGCCGGGCGATCGTGCCCAGCGGTGCCAGCACCGGGGCCCACGAGGCGCACGAACTGCGGGATGGCGGCAAGGCCTATTTCGGCAAGGGCGTGGGCAAGGCGGTGGAGAACATCGAGGAGCGGATCGCCCCGGCCCTCTGCGGCCTCAGCGCCCTCGACCAGGCCTCCGTGGATGCCGCGATGTCGGAACTCGACGGCAGCGACAACAAGAGCGCCCTCGGGGCCAACGCGATCCTGGCAGTGAGCCTGGCCACCGCCCATGCCGCCGCCCGCGGCCTCAATCTGCCCCTCTACCGCTATCTGGGAGGCCCGCTGGCCAGCCTGCTGCCGGTGCCGCTGATGAACGTGATCAACGGCGGGGCCCACGCCTCCAACAGCCTGGACTTCCAGGAATTCATGATCGTGCCCCATGGCGCCAGCAGCTTCCGCGAGGCGCTGCGCATGGGGGCGGAGGTGTTCCACACCCTGAAGGGGCTGCTGCACGAACGGGGCATGAGCACCGCCGTAGGCGATGAAGGGGGCTTCGCCCCGGACCTGGGCAACGATGCCGCCGGCGACATCCTGGTGCAGGCGATCGAGAAGGCCGGCTACCGCCCCGGCGACCAGATCTCCCTGGCCCTGGACGTGGCCAGCACCGAGTTTTACAAGGATGGCCGCTACGGCTTCGGCGGCGGCAGCTACAGCAGTGCCGAGATGGTGGAGGAGCTGGCCAAACTGGTGAGCCGCTACCCGATCGTCTCGATCGAGGATGGCCTGGCGGAAGACGACTGGGAGGGCTGGAGCCTGCTCACCGAGCGCCTGGGCCGCACCGTGCAGCTGGTGGGCGACGACCTGTTCGTGACCAACACCAGCCGCCTGCAGCAGGGCATCGAACGGGGTGTGGCCAACTCGATCCTGATCAAGGTGAACCAGATCGGCTCGCTCACCGAGACGCTGCAGGCCATCGATCTGGCCGGGCGCGCCGGTTACACCAGCGTGATCAGCCACCGCAGCGGCGAAACGGAGGACACCACGATCGCCGACCTGGCGGTGGCGACCCGGGCCGGCCAGATCAAGACCGGTTCCCTCAGCCGCTCCGACAGGGTGGCCAAGTACAACCAGCTGCTGCGCATCGAGGACGAACTCGGCAGCCAGGCCGTGTATGCCGGCGTGGAGGACAGGGGCCCCCGCGGCCGCGGCTGAGCGGCGGCGCAGGCAGAAGAGGGGCCGGTTGTCATAGGGCACGAAGGCCGGGAAACCGATCCCTTCCCTGCTCTACCGTCCGCCATTGTTAATGCGTTCTCGAAGCAGGCCCGATGGCTCTTTTCGACAATCTGTTCAGCACGGTGGTCTCCGCGGTGGCGGGCGACAAAGCCCCTGCCCTCAACCAGTTCCTCAAGGAAAACGGCGGCCTCCAGGGGCTGTCCGAGAAGTTCCGCAACGGCGATGCCGCTGACATGTTTGCCAGCTGGGTCGGCCTGGATGAGAACAAGGAGATCACCCCCGAGCAGATCACCAAGGTGCTCGGCAATTCCCCTCTCCAGGAATTCGCCAACAAGCTCGGCATCGACACCGACAAGGCCACCGAATTCATCGCCACCACCCTGCCCCAGGTGATCGACAAGCTCACCCCCGACGGCAAGGTTCCCGACGAAGCCAAAGAGGCCCCCACCGCCTGAGCGGTGCCCGCCTCCTGACACCGTCAGGAGGCAAAGTGGTCAGCTGCCCGATCGCGGCAGCTGACCCGCCAACTGATCCACACGTCCATCGCGCCCGAGCCTGGCCTGCAGCTTCAGCCAGGTGATGCCCACGGGCAGCCCCAGCACCAGAGGCACAGCCACGAGCGCCGGCCTGGCGCTGGTGGCCAGCAGAGCCGCCGCCACCGCCAGGCCTCCCAGCAGAAACGACTGGCCGCTGCTCTGCTGGGCCAGGGCCAGGCGGCGCAGCAGGCGGTCGGTTTCGCCGGCCCGGATCTGCACCTGGAGATCGCCCTGCTCGATCCGGGAAAGGCTTTCATCCAGACGGCGCGGAATGCCGAGGGCACGGCTGCCCACGTCCGCCGCCTGCCGGGTGATTTCGCTGAACAGTTCGTTGGGGCCGTTCCCGCTGGAAGTCATCAGAGGAAGCAGGTACGGACGGGCGATCGCCACCAGGCTAAAGCCGGGATCGAGGCTGCGGCCCACCCCCTCGAAGGTGGAGAGGGCCCGCATCACGAAGATCAGTTCGGGCGGCAGCCGGAACGGCTGGCCGTACACCAGGTCGTAGAGATCACCGGAGAGCCGCTCGAGCACGTTGGCGCTGAACGGCGGTGTCAGCGCCTCATTGAGCATCAGCCGCACCAGACGCCGCACCGGACCGGGGTCGATGTGGGAGTCGATCACACCGGCCTGCTGCAGCTCCCCCACCAGCGCCGCGGCATCCCGCACCGCAGCGGCGCGCACCATGCGGCCGATGCGGCTGCGCAGGCGCTCGGAGATCTGCCCCATCATCCCGAAGTCGTAGTAGATGAGGGCCCCATCCCCGGCCACCGCCAGGTTGCCCGGATGGGGATCGGCGTGGAAGAAGCCGAAGCGCACCAGCTGCTGCAGGTAGCTGGCGGCTCCTCTCTCGGCCACGGCTGCCGGATCGATCCCGGCCTGCAGCAGGGCCTGGCGATCATTGATCTTGATGCCGGGCACGTAATCGAGGCAGAGCACCCGGCGGGAGCTGAGCTCCCAGATCACCGCCGGAATGCGGATGGTGGGATCGTCGTAGAACTGCTGGCGGAAGCGGGCCGCATGCTCGGCCTCAAGCCGGAAATCGAGCTCCCGCAACAGCACCCGGCGGCATTCCTTGGCGATCGCCAGCCAGTCGCGCCCCTGCCCCCAGCGGGGATGGCGCTGCACCGCCGCCGCCACCTGCTGCAGCACCTCCAAATCCAGCCGGAACAAGCGCTCCAGCCCGGGCCGCTGCACCTTGAACACCACCTGGCGGCCGCTGCGCAGGCTGGCGCGGTGTACCTGGGCGAGGCTGGCGGAGCCGAGCGGCTCCACCGCCAGATCGATGATCTCGGCCCGGCGTTCGCCCAGCTCCTGCTCCAGGATCGACTGCACCACCTCGAACGGAAAGGCGGGCACCCGGTCCTGGAGATGGGCCAGCTCCTCCACCACATCGGCGGGGAGCACATCGGGCCGGGCGGAAAGCAGCTGGCCGAGCTTGATGAAGGCCGAGCCCAGCTCAAGGAACTGCTGGGTGAGCCAGCGGGCGCGGCGGCGCTGGCGGGCGGCCTGGCGTTCGGGGGTGAAGCCGCCGGGATAGGTCCAGCGGCGGGCATCCCACCAGAGGCCTGCCGCCAATTGCAGCGCCAGCCGCCAGATGCGCAGCGAACGCCAGAGGCGCGATCGGCCGGGAAGGGCGAATGCCCCCATCAACCCTGCCCCTGGGGTGGTTGCTCCAGCTGGCGAGCCAGCTGCGCCACGCGGGCCCGCAGGGCATCGATCTGGTCCTGGGGATCGGAGCTGGGCGGCCACGGCCTGGCCTGCCGGTCAGCGGCCGGAGCTGCGGAGCCCCCTGTCCAGGAAGAGAAGGGGCGGGGCGAGGAGCCGGAGCTGGGGTTAGCGCTGGAGCCGCCCGCCGTGGGCTCCTCCCTTTCCAGCCGTTGGGCTTCCTGCTCCACCTCCTCCCAGAACAGGCTGAATTCCTGCTGCAGGCGGCCCGGGGCGTCCTGGGCGAGCACGGCCAATTCGGCGGCGGTATCGGCCAGGCCGCTGCCGATGCGGGCGGCGAGACGATTCAGGGCCGCCTGAACGAGAGATTGCGGCGCGCGCATGAGGGAGCCGGAGCACTGCCCGAACTGTGGCAGATCAGGGCTGGGTTGGGGGCTCAGGCGGCACAACCGGCGCGGTGGCCTGGGGATCAGGCGGCGGGGGCGAAAGCAGCGGCGAATCGATCGGCGGCTCCGGCGCGGCCGGAGGGGGCGAAGGGGCCTGCAGCTCCTCCAGCCGCGCCCGCTCGTCCTCCCGCTGACGGCGGTCGCCCTCCTCGTTGTTGCGCTGC
Source organism: Cyanobium sp. (assembly GCA_040399125.1). Classification (GTDB taxonomy): domain Bacteria; phylum Cyanobacteriota; class Cyanobacteriia; order PCC-6307; family Cyanobiaceae; genus Cyanobium. The sequence continues at coordinate 42,663 of JBBASR010000018.1, forward strand.
TCGATCTCGGCGTCGCGGCGGGCCTGTTCCTTCTCTTCCCGGGCCCGCCGCTGCTCTGCCTCGATCTGCTCGAGGTCGGCGCGGAGGGAGGGGGAAGCGGAGCCACTGCGTTTGCGCAGCTCCTCCAGGCTGGTGCCAGGGAAGGCCTTCACCCCGAACTGCTGGCTGCCGCCGAGGCCCTTGCCATCGCCGAAATGGAGCAGGGAGAACCGATGCACCAGCCCATAGCCGAGGCCGAAGCAAAGGCCCAGCACCAGTGCCCTGCGCCGCCCGACCCCGGCGAAGCGGGGGGAGGGGGTGCCGCTGCGGCGGCGGGAGCGCGAGGACGGCGGCGACACAGGCAGAGCTTCAGGGGCGGCGAAGTGGTGCCATCTTGCCGTGGGCCGCAAACCCTGCCATGAACCCCACCCTCCTGCTCGCCCTCGGGCTGCCCCTGCTACTGCTGGTGCTCGCCACGGAGCTGCTGATCCGCAACGGCCAGCACCTGCCTGCGGCCCTTCAACCCCTGGCCGCGAATCGCGGTCGCTTGGTGGCCACGCTCTGGGGCACGATCCTGCTGCTGAGCCTGCTGCGCCACCTGCTGCACCGCTGAACGAGGCCATAGCCGCCCTATCGTCAATCAAGAAGCCCAGAACATCCAAAGGAGGTAAATCGATGAATCGACTCAACCTGCTTGCCGCTTCAATTGCTTTTGCTGTTCTACCCGCAAATGCGGAGGTAGAGCCAAAGATTCACCGGCTCTGCCTAGAGGCCAAAGACTATGCAGGCTGCGTTAAAGCGATGACAGGAACCGCTGATCCCCCAAGCCCACAAAAGCAAACCAACCAGCAGGGGGCTGACATCGCCGGAGGAAACCAATGCCCCCATGGCTTTGCCTATGTAGGGGCAGACAACTGTCAGTTCGTCAGATGCGAGTACAACTCAGCAGGCTTCAATGAGCTAGGCCACGACTCCTTGATCGCAGGCAAAAAAGATATTAATGGCAAAGACGTCTGGGGCTGCAAGTATTCCCTGTGGAACGGGGCCGGAGTCCTCCGATTGAGCGGCGGAATCACAAGAACGACAAATAATCCCAAATGCCCATCTGGCGAACCGGAGCTTGGCTTTAACAATACCTGCCAAACAAAAGGACCGAAGTGACGCCCTTTCCAAGCACCACTCGATAATAACTTTTCATTTGATCCCTTGCATATGATCCTCGGAAAGAGTTTCTGCCTGAATCATTACTAGGTCAATCGCCGCTGCCTCCTGATCAGGCGGATATTTGTAGCGTTTCAGCAGTGCCTTGATCATCGTTCGTAGTCGTGCCCGAACGTTTTCTTTGTATTGCCAGTCGATGCTGAGGTTTCCTCTCAGTTTCTCTGCTAGTTCCCTTGCCATCCTCATCAGCACCTCATCGTCCATCAGGTCGTGTGCTGACTGGTTGTTCGCCAGGGCGTCGTAGAAGGCAACCTCAGCAGAAGACAACCCCATTGCCTCGACCTTCTCTGCCTCATCACGGAACTGCTTTGCCATCGCAATCAGTTCCTCGATCACCTGTGCCGCCTCGATAGAGCGGTTGGCATATTTGTTAAGGGATGCCTGGAGCAGTTCACTAAATCGCTTCTGCTTGACCACGTTGGTCTTAAAGCGAGTTTGAACTTCTTCTCTCAGCAACCGCTGGAGCAGTTCAACCGCCAGGTTTTTCTGGGGGATCTTGCTCACCTCTGCCAGGAACTGATCCGACAGAATGCTGATGTCTGGTTTTTCAAGACCCGCAACCTTAAAGACATCAGTGATGCCTTCTGCCACCAATGACTCAGAGAGCAGTTGGCGCAACTCAAAACCAACATTCTTCGGGGCTCCACCATCGCCGCCCCCCCCATCACCTTTGACCAGAGGCGCTCGGATTGCATGGAGGAAGGTCACCTCATCATTGAGCGCCATCGCTTCATCCAGCGTTCCGCAGAGTGCAAACGCCTTGGTCATTGACAGCACGGTGTCGCAATATCGCTTCTTTCCATCAGACATCGCCAGGATGTGATCCAGGCAGTTCGGCAGCAGCGCCATTGCGGTCTTGGGATCCTTGAACCCACTCCAGTCGATGGGATGGAGCAAGTCACGGGCAACCTGGAGTTTTTCTTTGAGGATCCGCAGCGCCTCACTGGTATCAATCGTTGGAGCACCCTTGCCCTTCGATGCTGTGTAGGTCGCCAGTGCTTCCTTGAGTTGGGGGGCGATGCCGATGTAATCGACCACCAGACCGCCTGGTTTGTCTTTGAAAACCCTGTTCACACGGGC
>JBBASR010000019.1:0-44522 GCA_040399125.1 Cyanobium sp.
AGGCCGATCACCACGGTGGTCGTCGCTCCCGTGGCTGCCATCGTTCCGGACGGTTACAAAGGTTTAAAAAGAGTGGGCGATACTGGAATCGAACCAGTGACTCCTACCGTGTCAAGGTAGTGCTCTACCTCTGAGCTAATCGCCCGGTTGAGCAGATCGCCCGGGACTGGAGAAAGCTCTGGCCGTCAGGCCTTCGCCCCATTCCTCCAATACGGTGGAACTTAGCAGCTCAACTGCGGATCATCTCGATCCGCAGCCTGCCGCGCTTGGTCTCCTGGACGGACTGAATCTCCAGTTCGCCGCGTCCCTCCAGTTGCACCCGGTCGCCCGGGGCCAGTTCGCGGCTGGGGCTGAGCATCGGTTGCCAGTTGATCCGCACCGCCCCCTGGCGGATCAGGGCCGCCATCCGACTGCGAGAGACGCCAAAACCGGCCGAGGCCACCGCGTCGAGGCGCAGGGACGCCTCCACACTGGCGATCGGCCGGGGGTGGCGACCGGCCGGCAGCTGCAGCTCCTGCAGGGGTCTGGTCTCGTGGTTCACCTCCATGCTGCGAACCAGGCCAGGCTTGCCCTCCAGGCGGTGGGCCAGTTGGGTGGTCACGATCGCCTGGGCCCCCCGGTCGCCCCGTAGCCACAGATCGCCCACCTCCCCGGGTTCGGCCCCGGCGGCGAGCAGGGACTGCCGGAATTCGGCGGTGGTGGCCGGATCAAACAGGAAATTGCCGGCGATTTCGAGCCCCGTGAGCGGGGGGGGAACCGCCGCCGCCGCCAGCGGGGCTTCCGCCCGCTGCAGCAGCAGGCAGCGGCGCTCGGCCCCGGCGTGGCCCCCTTCGCTGCCCACGCTCAGTTCACTGAGGCTCTGCAGGCGCTGTTCGGCGTCCTCGCGCACGGCGGCCTCGAGGAAGCCGGTCCATTGCGGCTCCCAGGTGCGCAAGGCCCGCTCGGCGGCATCAAGCACCGGCCCGAGGGCCTCGGCGTGGGGGCTTCCTTCCAGCAGGGATTGGCGCGGCAGCATCCGTTCAGGGGCAGGGGCAGGGGAGGGGAGGATCAGGCGGCAGAGGTGGAACCGGGTTCAGGATTCCCCTAGCCGCACCACGGCCTTCGGTCGGGCCTGTTGCAGCACGGTCCAGGGGATTTCCCCGCCCGGCCCCGTCTCTACCAGCAGCAGCCAGTTCCCTTCCTCCAGCCGGTTGCGCAGGCCGCGCACCCGATCGTCCTCTTCCGAACTGACGCTGGCGGCTGCCGCGTAGCTGCCCATCCAGCCCGACCCCATCCCCAGCAGGCCGCCGATCACCGGTTGCCCCCAGGGGCCGACGAAATCGAAGGTGTGCAGATCGGTGATGAAGGTGAAGGTGAGGCCGGCCAGGAAGCCGAACGGCATCAGCCAGCGGGCCATGCCGTGCTGCCGGCGGCGGCGGGCAGCGGCCGGATCGAGGCGGTCCACAGCGCTCAGCTCGGTTTCCCCTTGGCCGATCGCCACCAGCTGCGCCATCGGCGGCTGGCTGGCGGCCAGCTTGTCGCGCAGCTGATTCAGCCGTTTTCGGTCGTCCAGGACCACCACGACACTCATTCCCACAGCTGTGCTCCCAAGGTTGCTGGCGGCGCCGCCGGTGGCGGCGGATTCCGGGGTCGATTCTCCCCGCTCACTACACTGCACCTCCGGCCTGCTCCCTCCGGGGGCCCGATCCCTACCGCGTCCTTGCAGGGACGCTTATCGCCACCGCCGGTCATGACGAAGGTTCTGGTTTCCGATCCCATCGATCAGACGGGCATCGACATTCTTTCCCAGGTTGCGCAGGTGGATGTGCGCACTGGTCTCTCGCCCGACGAACTGAAACAGGCGATCGGCGAATACGACGCCCTGATGATCCGTTCCGGCACCCAGGTGACGGCCGATGTGATCGAGGCGGCCAGCCGGCTGCGGATCATCGGCCGTGCCGGCGTGGGCGTGGACAACGTGGACGTCCCCGCCGCCACCCGGCGGGGCGTGATCGTGGTCAACTCCCCCGAGGGCAACACCATCGCCGCGGCCGAGCATGCGCTGGCACTGATGCTCTCGCTCTCGCGCCATGTGCCCCACGCCCACGCCAGCACCATGGCCGGAGGCTGGGACCGCAAGACCTATGTGGGCAATGAGCTCTACAAGAAGAAGCTCGGGGTCGTGGGGCTCGGCAAGATCGGCTCCCACGTGGCCCGGGTGGCCCGTGCGATGGGCATGGAGCTGCTCGCTTACGACCCCTTCATCTCCCCCGAGCGGGCCCAGCAGCTGCAGGTGAAGCTGCTGCCCCTGCCCCAGTTGTTTGCGGAGGCCGATTACATCACCCTCCACCTGCCCCGCACCCCCGACACCGAGAACCTGGTGAACGCGGAGTTGCTGCGCACAATGAAGCCCACCGCCCGCCTGGTGAACTGCGCCCGCGGCGGCATCGTCGATGAGGCGGCCCTGGCCGAGGCGGTGGAGACCGGCGTGATCGCCGGCGCCGCCCTGGACGTGTTCGCCAAGGAGCCCCTGGCGGCGGATTCCCCGCTGCGTTCGGTGAAGGAGCGGCTGGTGCTGACCCCCCACCTGGGTGCCTCCACGGAAGAGGCCCAGGAGAACGTGGCGATCGATGTGGCCGAGCAGATCCGGGATGTGCTGCTGGGCCTGCCCGCCCGCAGCGCCGTGAACATCCCTGGCCTCAACGCCGAGGTGATGGAGCAGCTCAAGCCCCACCTGCAGCTGGCCGAAACCCTCGGCCAGCTGCTCAGCCAGCTCGCCGGCGGCCAGATTGCGGAGCTGGAGGTGCGGCTCCAGGGCGATTTCGCGGCCCATCCCGCCCAGCCCCTGGTGGTGGCCTCGCTCAAGGGCATCCTCTCCACCGCCCTCGGCGACAGCATCAACTACGTGAACGCCACCCTGGAGGCGAAGGAGCGGGGCATCAAGGTGCTTGAGGTAAAGGACGACGCCAGCCGCGATTTCGCTGGGGGCTCGCTCCAGCTGGTCTCCCGCGGCGGCAAGGGCAACCACAGCGTCACCGGTGCGGTGTTCGCCGATGGTGAGCTGCGGGTCACCACGATCGACGAATTCCCGGTGAACGTGGCCCCCAGCCGCCACATGCTGTTCACCCGCCACCGGGACATGCCCGGCATCATCGGCCAGCTCGGTTCGCTGCTGGGTGAGCACAACGTCAACATCGCCTCGATGCAGGTGGGGCGCCGCATCGTGCGCGGCGATGCCGTGATGGTGCTCAGCCTCGACGACCCCATCCCCCCGAGTCTGCTGGCCTCCATCCACACCATCAACGGCATCCAGGAAGCTCACCCGGTCACGCTCTGATGGCGAATGCACCCTTCCCCGGGCCGGCCGCCGGGGCGGCGCCTGGCCCGGCCTGGTGGCGGCTGGAGATGGCTTGTCCACCCGAACTCGAGGATTCCCTGCTCTGGAAGCTGCCGGAGCTGGGCATCGTCCGCATCGCCCTGCGCCATCGACCGGAGGCGCCGGCCGAACGGCAGCTCCTCGCCTGGCTTCCGGAGGTCGACTGGCCGGAATCCGAGCGGCGCGAGCTGGAGCGGGCCCTGCAGCCGCTCGGGGAGCCCTTCCAGCTGGAGCTGCCGCCGATCCATTGGAAACGCCAGCCCGATGAGGACTGGAGCCTCAGTTGGAAGCAGCACTGGCAGCCGGATCCGGTGGGCCAGCGGCTGCTGATCCTGCCGGCCTGGCTCGAGCTGCCGGCGGAGCATGGCGACCGGCTGGTGATCCGCATGGACCCCGGCAGTGCCTTCGGCACCGGCAGCCATCCCACCACCCGCCTCTGCCTTGAAGCGCTGGAGGCCTGCCCTCCCGTGGGCCTGCGGGTGGCCGATCTCGGCTGCGGCAGCGGTGTGCTCGCCCTGGCGGCGCTGCGGCTCGGGGCCGCTTCGGTGGCGGCGGCCGACACCGACTCCCTCGCCGAGCGGGCCACCCGCACCAACGCCGCCCTGAACGGCGACGGGTTGCCCGAGCGGATGCGGGTGGCCCAGGGATCGGTGGAGCAGCTGGCGGAGCTGCTGGAGGGCCAGCCTGCGGATCTGCTGCTCTGCAACATCCTGGCGCCTGTGATCGAGGCCCTCTGCCCCGCCTTCTCCACCGTGCTGGCGCCTGCCGGCATGGGCTATCTGAGCGGGCTGCTGGTGGATCAGGCACCTGGGTTGATCCAGGCCCTGGCTGCCCAGGGCTGGCAGGCGGAACTGACCGCCCAACAGGATCGCTGGGGCCTGCTCACGATCCGTAGGCACGGGAATGTTGCATAAGGCACGCTGATCTGTGCCCACGTTTTCATTGGCCTTCCCGGCTTGCGGGCCCAGGAATCACTGGAATGCCCCTCGGAGGATGTATGAAGGGCGGGTCCTACAGACCCTGGCTGTCGGGTGTCTGTGAGCTTCAATCCCTTCCATGGCTTCCTACAAGGTCACCCTCATCAACGAGAGCGAAGGCCTCAACAAGACCATCGAGGTTCCTGACGACCAGTACATCCTCGACGCAGCGGAAGAGCAGGGCATCGACCTGCCCTACTCCTGCCGCGCGGGCGCCTGCTCCACCTGTGCCGGCAAACTGACCGCAGGAACCGTTGATCAGTCCGACCAGAGCTTCCTGGACGACGACCAGATCGAAGCTGGTTTCGTGCTGACCTGCGTCGCCTATCCCACCTCCGACTGCACCATCAAGACCCACGCCGAAGAAGAGCTCTACTGAGCCAACGGCTTGCTCTTCCCTCTGCCACCCTTCGGGGTGGCTTTTTCATGTCCAGTCAGGTGGCCAGCGTGCAGGTGGATCAGGTGTTTGAAGCCGGCAGCGAACACGCCAGTCCCGGCGGGCAATACAGCTATCGGATCCTCGGACCCTGCTGCCGCCTGTTCGACCGGGAGGAACTGCCCTGGCCCTGCTGCCGGCTTGCCTGGCGCAGCAAGGAGCCCAGCTGGCGGCGGGTGGGGAAACGGCTGGTGGCCGATCTGGCGGCTCGTCGCTGCCCCTCCTACGCCGTCGAATTGCTCCAGCCGGGGGCACGCCCCACCCGCACCGTGATCACCCTGTTCCCGCAGCGCCTGGCGCCGGCGCTGCAGGAGTGGTGGTACAGCAAGCTGCCCGCTTCGATGGAGCCGGATAACGGACAGCCGCCGTCGGCCGTACTGAGGCAGCCATGAAAAAAACCGGCCCCTCGGGGCCGGCTGGCAGAGCGTGAGGAATCCTTCGCTCAGAGCAGAAGCAGGCAGGAAGCGGGGATCAGAAGTAGATCTTGCCGCCGCCCCACTGGATGCCCTGAACCTTGGGGGCCACCAGGATGTAGCCGGCGATCAGGCGCAGGTCCTCTTCGTCGAGATCGCGCATCTTCACGAACACGTCGCTGGAGCGCTTGCTCGGGTGCACGTCAGAAATGCTGAACTCCCCGTCGAATGAGGTGGGGTCCTTCATGAAGTCCACCAGGGCGTCCACCGAGGTGCGGGGCGGGGTGGCCAGGGCCAGGGTCTCGGGGTCGAGGCCCACGTTCTGGTTGGTCTTGGTGATGCCGCCGGCATGGCAGCTTCCGCAGCTGTTGTTGAACAGGCTGCGCCCTGCCTTGATTTCCTTCTCGCTGAACGTGACCTGGGCGCCATCGGGCGTGGCGGGCACGGTGAGGGTCTCGGCATCCCAGCGGGCGGCCTGAGCCGGGCCGGCGAAGCAGACCAGCAGCGCCAGGGGCAGAACCAGCAGGGTCCGTGCGATGGCGCGAACGGCTGAGCGGAGTGAGGGGGCCATGGAAGAAGCCGGCGAAATGGCGGTTGAACCGCAACTGAGACCTTGTATCACGGGGGATGGGGCCACCGGAGCGGAATCTCGCGAACTGTTGCAGGTGTCAGTCTGGGCCCTCGTCGGGCAGCACGTCGATGCTGAGAAAGTCTCTGGCCACCTCCGTGGCTGGAAAGATCGACCGCGCCTCGGCCAGCAGGTCGTCGGGGGTCATCGGATTGCCCGGCAGATAGCGCGGACTGAGGTGGGTGAGCACCAGTCGGCGCACGCCGGCGGCCAGGGCCGTCTGGGCCGCCATCGTGCTGGTGGAATGCTGCCGCTGGATCGCCAGCTCCGCCTCGGCGTGAGAGAAGGTGGCTTCGTGGATCAGCAGGTCGGCGCCGCGGGCCAGCTCCACGGCGGCCTCGCTGAACACGGTGTCGGTGCAGTAGACGACGCTGCAGCCCGGCCGCGGTGGGCCGCAGAGGGCTGCGCCACGGATCACGCGGCCATCGTCGAGGGTCACGCTCTGGCCCTGCTTCAGCCGGGCGTAGAGGGGCCCTGGAGGGATCCCCAGGCTGCGGGCCTTCTCCACGTCGAATCGCCCGGCTCGGGGCTTTCGGTCGATCCGGTAGGCGTAGGCAGGCACCCGGTGGGTCAGAGGGGCACAGCGAACGCTGATGTCGTCATCGTCGAGCAGGACGGCGCCACTGCGGGCCGCTTCCCGTACCCGGTGGGTGCGCAGCGGATAGCCGATCCGGGTGGAGGAGGTGCGCAGCACCCCCTCCAGATAGTCGCGCAGAGGATCGGGGCCGTAGAGGTCGATGCCCCGGCTGGCTCCGGCCAACCCCAGGCTGGCCAGCAGGCCCGGCAGCCCGAACACATGGTCGCCGTGCATGTGAGTGACGAAGATCCTGCGCAGCTGGGAGACCCGCAGCTCGCTGCGCAGAAACTGGTGCTGGGTGGCTTCGCCACAGTCGAACAGCCACAGCTCGGCACGCTGGGGCAGCCGCAGGGCCACGGCCGAGACATTGCGGGCCCGGGTGGGAACGCCCGAACTGGTGCCCAGAAAGGTGACCTGCACGGCCCGTGGTGGCTGGAACCGCATGCTGCCACGCCAGGCTCCGGCCCGTTCGCCCTGGCGGGGGTGGCAACGGCTGGTCACAATGCCCTGGCTGTCCGTTCACCCCCGTGGCCTTCCCCCCCTGCCCCCGGCCCTTTGCCAGGGTTCTGCATGGCGGCCCGGCCCTGCATAAAGCCTTGCTGCGGCTTGCCTTGCTGCGGCTTGCCCTGCTGCCGCTCGCGATGCTGGCCACGGCACCGGAGCTGGGCTGGTCGGCGCCGCGGGCGGCTCAGCTGGCCGTGCCGCAGCTGGCGGGCAAACGTGTGGCGCGTAAAGGTCTGGAGGTGGCAGGCCCGGAGCCGGTGGTGCGGGTGCTGCTGCAGCAGGAAGGAAGTCTGGAGCTGGCGGCTGCCGCGGTGCCGCTGCGACTGGGGGATGGGAATGGCCGCACCCTTGTCGAGCTGCCTGCCGGAGAGACGCTGCGGCTGCGCATCAGCGACGGCGGCCTGGAGCTGGACCCGCCCGGACCGGCCGGGGCGGAGGTCCGCCGCGCCCTTTCCCGCCAGGAGCTCTGGCTGGAGCCCCTGGCGACCCGCCGCGGCGATGGCCAGTTTCTGCTCGAGGGGCGGCTGTATCGGGGGCGGCTGCGGCTGCGGCCCGTGGAGGGACGGCTGCAGGCGATCAACCACGTGGATGTGGAGAGTTACCTCTCCAGCGTGGTGGGCAGTGAGATGCCGGCCAGCTGGCCCCAGGCGGCGCTGAGGGCCCAGGCGGTGGCTGCCCGTACCTATGCCCTCAGCCATCGCAAGCCGGCGGCACCGTTCGATCTCAAGGCCAGCGTGGCCAGCCAGGTGTACCGGGGCGTGGTGGCGGAGACCGCCTCCACCCGGGAGGCGGTGGACCGTACCCGCCGCCAGGTGCTGATGCATGGCCAGGGGCTGATCAATGCCGTGTTCCACAGCAGCAGCGGTGGCATCACCGAGAACAGCGGCGACCTCTGGACCCGCCAGCTGCCCTACCTGGTGAGCGTTCCCGATTTCGATGAGCGCAGCCCTGTGGCCCGCTGGGAGAAGCGTTTCGATGTGGAGCAGCTCCAGCGCACCTTCCCGGAAACCGGCGGAGCCACCGCCATCGAGGTGCTCGCCAGCTCGGCTTCCGGGCGGGTACGCAAGGCCCGCATCCGCGGGCCTCTGGGGGAGATCGAACTCACCGGTCCCCAGTTGCGGCAGCGGCTCGACCTGCGCAGCACCCTGGTGCGTTTTCAGTTTCAGGCGCCGGAGCTGGCCAGCCTTTCCCCTCTGGCGGAGCGACTCCAGCCTCCACCGCCGCCCCCAGGGCTTCCGGGACTTCCGGGGGCGACGGCTGAACCGCTGGAACCGCTCCGGGTGCCCGGTCCCTCCCTGCTGGTGCTCGGCCGGGGCTTCGGCCATGGTGTAGGACTGAGCCAGTGGGGTGCCTATGGATTGGCGCTCCGCGGCAAGGGCCATGAGCAGATCCTCCGCCACTACTACCGAGGCGCTGAGCTGCGTCTCTACGAAGCCGCTCCCTGAGGCGCCAGCGGAGCTCCTCGTGCTGCCCGATGCCGAAGCGGTGGCCGAGCGGGTGGCCCAGCTGCTGCTGGAAGAGCGGCTGCTCCGTCCGGAGCGGCCCCTGGGGTTGGCCACCGGTCGCACGATGGAGCCGGTGTATCGGGCCCTGGGCCGGGCGTTCCTCGGGCAGCCGGCGGTGGAGCGGCAGCGCTTGCGCAGCCAGTGGCTGAGCTTCAACCTCGATGAGTATGTGGGCCTGGCCCCGGACCATCCCGGCTCCTTCGCCGCCACGATGGCCACGGCGCTGGTGGCACCCCTCGACCTCGATCCCCGCAGGGTGCATCTCCCGTCGGGTCTGGACCCCGATCCGCAGCGGGAGGCGGAACGCTACGGGCAGGCGCTGGCCAATGAGGGCGGCATCGGCCTGCAGCTGCTGGGCCTGGGTCTCAATGGTCACGTGGGGTTCAACGAGCCCCCCTGCGGGCCGATGGCAGCGTGTCGCTGTGTGGAGCTCCAGCCCGGCACCCGGGAGGCCAATGCCCCGGCCTTCGGCGGCGATCCCGCCGCCGTGCCTGCACTGGCGATCACCCTGGGGCTGCGGGAGATCCTGGAGGCCCGGAAGGTGGTGCTGGTGGTGACGGGTGCGGCCAAGGCCGGGGTGCTGCGTCGCTTCCTGGACCAGCCGCCCACGCCCGATCTGCCGGCCAGCTGGCTGCATGGTCATCCTGCGGTGCAGGTGATCGTGGACCGGCAAGCCATGGGGAATCAGTAGGGGAGGGCCGCCTCGATCAGGCTGTCTTCGGCCTCGAGATTGGCGGTCACGCTGCGCACGTCGTCGAGTTCGTCGAGCACATCGAGCATCCTGAGGCAGGCCCGCAGGGCATCCGGATCGTCCACCTGGCAGGCCGTGCCCGGGATCCAGCGATGTTCCCAGCTGCTCACGGCCAGGCCGCGCCGGCGCAGGCCGTCCTGCAGGGCCTCCAGATCGCTGTAGCCGCCCACGATCTCGGCTCCGTCTTCCTCGAGGGTGTAGCTCACCACGGCGGGGCCCCCCTCGGCTTCGAGCTCCAGCAGCTGTTCCAGCAGCAGCTCCTCCTCCAGGCCGGGCTGGTCGATCCGCACCACCGCGCGCTGCTCGAACAGATAGCTCACGCAGCCGGTTTCTCCGAGGTTGCCGCCGTGCTTGCTGAAGGCCAGCCGCAGCTCGGCGGCGGTGCGGTTGCGGTTGTCGGTGAAGGCCTCCACCAGCACCGCCACACCGCCGGCCCCGTAGCCCTCGTAGCGCACGGCCTCGAACTGCTGACCATCGCCGCCGCCCTGGCCGGAGCCCTTGGCGATCGCCCGATCGATGTTGGCGTTGGGTACCCCTGCCGCCTTGGCCTTCTCGATCGCGGTGCGCAGCTGGAAATTGCCGGCCGGGTCAGCACCGCCCCTGGCGGCCACCATGATCTCGCGTCCCAGTCGGGTGAACACCGCCCCCCGCTTGGCATCCACCACCGCTTTGGTGCGCTTGATCTGGGCCCATTTGCTGTGGCCGGCCATCGCTGGTCTGGAGAGGACGAAGGAAGGGGAGGGGAAAGCAGAGCAGGAACGGCAGGGGTGGCGGCCCCGGACCGGCCATGGGCGGGTCAGCCGCTGGCGTCGAACACCAGGCGCGGCAGCAGCCGTTCGTCCGCATCGGCATGGGCGATCCCGGCCAGCACCCCCTCGGGGTTGAGGATCGCCACGGCCTGTTCCGCGCTGTGGAGGGACTGCGCCTGCAGCGGCCGGCCGCAACGCCAGCCTGCGAGTTCCCCGGGGTCCAGCTGCTGGCGGGGCAGGTGCGCCAGGGCGGGCAGTGGATCCTGGAGGGGCGGGGGCGGCTGCTGCTGGAGTCGATCCAGCGGCACCGCTCCTGCCAGGGAGAAGCCGAGGGCCCCGGTCCGCCGCAACTGGGCCAGGGTGCCGCCGCAGCCGAGCTGTTCCCCCAGATCGCGGGCCAGGGAGCGGATGTAGGTGCCGGCGGAACACTCCACTTCCAGATCGAGGAAGCCGCTGGCCGGATCCCAGGCCAACAGCGCAAGCCGATGGATCGTCACCGGACGGGGTGGCAGGTCGAGCGTTTCACCCCGCCGCACCCTGGCGTAGGCCCGCTCTCCCTCCACATGCACGGCCGAAACCTGGGGAGGACGCTGCTGGATAGGACCGCGGAAGGCTTGCAGTTCTGCCTCAAGCTGCTCGAGATCCAGAACCGGCAAGGATTCGGCCCGCTGGAGCACATCCCCCTGCAGGTCATCGGTGCTGGTGGTGAGTCCCAGCTGCACCCTGCCCCGGTAGGTCTTGTCCCCGGGGAGGTAGGGCAACAGGCGGGTGGCAGGGCCTACGGCAATCGGCAGCACCCCGGTGACCGCTGGGTCCAGGGTGCCACCGTGGCCGACGCGCTTGAGGCCGTAGGCCCGACGCACCGCCGCCACACAGGCATGGGAACTGGGTCCGGACGGTTTGTCGAGGACCAGAAATCCGCAGGCTGGGGACGACAAGGGGTCGTTGGGAAGGTGCGGCAGGGATCAGCCGACGGCGATGTTGACCCGTTTGCGGCTGCGCAGGCCACGCTTGATCGTGTCGAAGCTCACCACCCCATCGATGAGGGCATAGAGGGTGTCGTCCGAGCCCTGGCCCACGTTGATACCGGGCAGCACGGAGGTACCGCGCTGGCGGATGATGATGGAGCCGGCGGTCACGATTTCGCCGCCGTAGCGCTTGACGCCGAGGCGCTTGGAATTGGAATCGCGGCCGTTGCGGGTGGAGCCTGTGCCTTTCTTGTGGGCCATGGGGGGTGAGGGGAAGAGGAGGAAGCGGGAGGCAGAAGCAGATGCAGGGATCAGGAGATCGCCTTGCCGCCGACGCTGATGGACTGAACCAGCACGCGGGTCAGTTCCTGGCGGTGGCCGTTCTTGCGACGGGTCTTCTTCTTGGGACGCATCTTGTAGACCAGGATCTTCGGTCCGCGGCGATGGGCCAGGACCTTCAGCTCCACCTTGGCGCCATTGACGTAGGGCTGGCCGAGGGTGGTGCCGCTGCTGTCCCGGACAAGCAGGACGTTCTCCAGGGTCACGGTGCTGTCGACCTCGGCGGCGATGCGGTCGAGGTCCAGGTAGCGGTCGGGCTGCAGCCAGAACTGTTGACCGGAGGCTTCAACGATGGCGTAGGCGGACCCTGGGGCGGAAGCGGGATCACTCATGGGCTGGGGGGCGCGGCCAGGCTGGGGGGCGTGACCATCCGGTCTCGCTCGCCATTCGGCCTGGACTCGCGCAATCGAAAGACAAACAAAGACTTTGGCGCCATGGCCTTCCTTTCGTCAACATTTGAGCAGCCACGGGACGGTTGCCGTAATTCCATCGATGCCAGAGCCGGCCCTCACGATTGCTTCGCTGATCCGGAATCCCCGCCTGGCGCAGGTGAGCGGCCAGTGGCTGCGCGGTGGGCGCTATCAACTCGAGCCGATCGGGGAGGAGGGAGATCCGGTGGCCTGCCTCGACAGCCGTCGCGAGGATTTCGACGCCGTGCTGCTGGAGCAGGGGGCGATCGATCCGGCCACCTATCGCGCCCTCAGCGATCTGGGGTTGCTGTTGCCGGCGGTGGTGATCGGCGAGGTCACCGGAAGGATCGAATATCACGATGCGGAGGTGCATCTCCCCACGGACCAGCTCGAACAGCTCACCTACAGTCTGGATGCTGCGGTTTCCCGTTTCCTGAGGCGGGGCCTGGTCAGCTCCGGCGGTAATGGAAGTCCTCCTCAAGGGGCGACCATCGACACCTCGGATCGCTGGAAGCTGGCCAACCGGCTCAAGGAACGGCTCGGCTACCTAGGGGTCTATTACAAGCGTGATCCCTCCAGGTTTCTGCGCAATCTCCCCGCTTCGGATCGTGAGGATCTGCTGCGATCACTGACGCGCACCTATCGGGATCTGCTTGTGAGCTACTTCCGCGATCCGGCGGCGGCCAACCAGGCCTTGGAGAGTTTCGTGAATACGGCCTTTTTCAGCGATCTGCCGATCACCAATACCGTTGAAATCCACATGAATCTGATCGAGGGCTTCTCGAAGCAGCTAAAACTTGAGGGGCACAAAAACGATTTTCTGCAGGACTATCGACTGGCTCTCCTTGATGTGATGGCCCATCTCTGTGAAATGTATCGGCGCTCGATCCCTCCCGATGCCCCCCTTGCCGGCCTGAAGGCCATGGCGTCCCCCGGAGCCGAGGAGGCTTTGCTCCAATCCCAGGAGGTGAACTGAAATGAATTCCCGTCGCAGCTACATCCTCAAGCTCTACGTGGCAGGGAACACGCCCAATTCGATGCGTGCGCTCAAAACCCTGCGCAACATTCTGGAGACGGAGTTTCGGGGGGTTTATGCCCTCAAGGTGATTGACGTACTCAAGAATCCGCAGTTGGCCGAGGAGGACAAGATCCTCGCCACCCCCACCCTGGCCAAGATCCTCCCCCCCCCTGTGCGCAGGATCATCGGCGATCTTTCCGATCGCGAGCGGGTGTTGATCGGTCTTGATCTGCTTTACGACGAGCTCACTGAAGAGGGTTACGAGTTGCCGGAGGAACGGCGACCGGAGGTGCCGGCAGATCCCAGTCCTGATCTTCCCTAACCCCTGATCCCAGGCGCCACTTCCTTGCCGCCTTCCGCCTCTTCTTCCTCTTCCCTTTCCTTCCCTTCCCTTCCGATTCGATCCCTACCGATGCAGGACCCCAGTCTCACCGGCAACACCCTGATGCAGGTGCAGAAGCTCCCCACCGGGATCGAGGGCTTCGATGATATCTGCCATGGCGGTCTGCCGATTGGTCGATCCACCTTGATCAGCGGTACCTCCGGCACGGGTAAGACCGTTTTCTCGCTGAATTTTCTCTACAACGGGATCCGGGACTTCAATGAGCCGGGAA
This sequence comes from Cyanobium sp., assembly GCA_040399125.1. Lineage (GTDB taxonomy): Bacteria > Cyanobacteriota > Cyanobacteriia > PCC-6307 > Cyanobiaceae > Cyanobium. Next base: position 13,245 of record JBBASR010000019.1, read on the forward strand.
TCTTCGTAACCTTCGAGGAGTCGCCGCTCGACATCCTGCGCAATGCGGCCAGCTTCGGTTGGAATCTGCAGGAAATGGTGGAGCAGGACAAGCTTTTTCTGCTCGATGCTTCGCCTGACCCGGATGGACAGGATGTGGCCGGAAGCTTTGATCTTTCCGGTCTGATCGAGCGGATCAATTATGCCATCCGCAAATACAAGGCCCGGCGGGTGGCCATCGATTCGATCACGGCAGTGTTTCAGCAATACGATGCTGTTTCCGTGGTCCGGCGCGAGATCTTCCGTCTGATCGCCAGGCTCAAGGAGATCGGGGTCACCACGGTGATGACCACCGAGCGCATCGATGAATACGGCCCGATCGCCCGATATGGGGTGGAGGAGTTCGTTTCCGACAACGTGGTGATTCTGCGCAACGTGCTGGAGGGGGAGCGCCGCCGCCGCACGGTGGAGATTCTGAAGCTGCGCGGTACCACCCACATGAAGGGTGAATTCCCCTTCACGATGGGTTCCCACGGCGTGAGCATCTTCCCGCTGGGGGCGATGCGGCTCACCCAGCGCTCCTCCAATGTGCGGCTCAGCTCCGGCGTGCCCCGTCTCGACGAGATGTGTGGTGGAGGGTTCTTCAAGGATTCGATCATCCTGGCCACCGGTGCCACCGGTACTGGCAAGACTTTGCTGGTCTCCAAGTTCATCGAGGATGCCTGCCGCAGCAAGGAGAGGGCGATCCTCTTCGCCTACGAGGAATCCCGGGCCCAGCTGCTGCGCAATGCCACCAGCTGGGGCATTGATTTCGAGCAGATGGAACAGGACGGTCTGCTCAAGATCATCTGTGCCTATCCCGAATCCACGGGGCTGGAAGATCACCTGCAGATCATCAAGACCGAGATCAGTGAGTTCAAGCCATCGCGGATGGCCATCGACTCGCTCTCAGCCCTGGCCCGGGGGGTGAGCCATAACGCCTTCCGCCAGTTTGTGATCGGTGTGACCGGATATGCCAAGCAGGAGGAGATCGCTGGCTTCTTCACCAATACATCGGAGGAGTTCATGGGAAGCCATTCGATCACCGACTCCCACATCTCCACCATCACCGACACTATCCTGCTGCTTCAGTATGTGGAGATTCGCGGCGAGATGGCCCGGGCTCTGAACGTGTTCAAGATGCGCGGGTCCTGGCACGACAAGGGAATCCGTGAATTCGTGATCACCAGCAACGGGCCTGAGATCAAGGATTCTTTCTCCAATTTCGAACGGATCATCAGCGGGGTGCCCCACCGCATCACCACCGATGAGCGCAGTGAGTTGTCGCGCATCGTGCGCGGTGTATCCAGCGACGATCTCTGAACGGAATTTGCGGTCTGCCCGACCCAGCTGCAGCCGCCTCGCGGGGGCGCTGCGGCTCGGCCAGGATTCATCCTCTCGACTCTCCCCGCTGCCGTGAGCTGGACCGCTGCCTCCATTCCCGATCTCTCCGGCCGTCTGGCCCTGGTGACGGGGGCCAGCAGCGGCCTCGGCCTGGAGACGGCCCGCGCCCTGGTGGCCCGGGGCGCCACCGTGGTGATGGCGTGCCGCTCCCGCCGACGCGGCGAGGAGGCGCGCCAGATCCTGCTGACTTCGCCCGCCGCCGGAACCGACCCCGCCATCCCCTGGGGGGGACTCGATCTGCTCGATCTCGATCTGGCCGACCTGGCGAGCGTGCGCAGCGCCGCCGCCGCCGTGGCCGATCGCTATGGCCGGCTCGATCTGCTGATCAACAACGCCGGCGTGATGGCGCCGCCCCGCACCCTCACCCGCGACGGTTTCGAGCTGCAGTTCGGTACCAACCATCTCGGCCATTTCGTTTTCACGCTGCTGCTGCTGCCGCTGCTGCGCCAGAGCCCCGGCGGACGGGTGGTGCACGTCACCTCAGGGGCCCAGTATTTCGGTCGGATCGCCTTCGACGACCTGCAGGGGGAACGCAACTACGACCGCTGGCGCGCCTATGGCCAGAGCAAGCTCGCCAATGTGATGACGGCGGTGGAACTGCAGCGGCGCCTGCAGGCCGAAGGCAGCGGTGTGCTCTCGCTGGCGGCCCATCCGGGCCTGGCCCGCACCAACCTCCAGCCCGCCTCGGTGGCGATGAACGGCTCCAAGCTCGAGGCCCTTGCCTATCGCCTGATGGATCCCCTGTTCCAGAGCGCCGCCATGGGGGCCCTTCCCCAGCTTTTCGCCGCCACGGCTCTCGAAGCCTCGCCCGCCGGTCACTACGGGCCGGATCAGTTGGGGGGCCTGCGCGGTCACCCCACGGCGGTGCGGATGGCGCCCGCCGTCAGCGATGCGGCTCAGCGGGAGCGGCTCTGGCGCGTGAGTGAGGAACTGGGGGGAGTGGCGTTCTGACCCCTGGGGACGATGCTGGGACCTGGCCTCTGGGGTTTCAGGCCGCCGCCGGGGCCAGATCTCGCTGGCGTTCGTAACTGCGTCGTTCGGCCTGCAGCACCAGCTCGTCGGTGTCGGAGTGCTCCAGGGGGAGGTCGAACCAGAAGGTGGTGCCCACGTCTGGTTGGCTGGCCATGCGCACCTGGGTGCCATGTTTCTCGAGGATGCCACGCACGATCGAGAGTCCCAGGCCGGTGCCCGCCTCGGTGTGCACGGCGTTCTCCACCCGGTAGAAGCGCTCGAAGATCCGCTCCTGGTCGGCTTCCGAGATGCCGCAGCCGCTGTCGGCGATCTCGATCCGCAGCCGTGGCAGGGGGGAGGTGATCACACAGGTGGGGTTCTCCCCCGGACTGGTGCCAGGGTCCAGCAGGCAGATGTCCGGCCATGGGTAGGCCCGCAGCATCAGGCTGCCGCCTTTCGGGGTGAATTTCAGGGCGTTGCCCACCAGGTTGTCGAACACCTGGAGCAGCAGATCCCAGTTGCCCAGCACCCTCGGCAACTGGGCATCGGCCACGAACCCCAGGCTCACGCCCTTGTCCTCGGCATTGAGGCGGTAGGTGCGCAGGGTCTGCTCGATCGCCGGCCCCACTTCCACAGGTTCCAGCTGCCACACCCGTTCTGATTCGAGTCGGGAGAGGTCGAGCACGTCATTGACGAGCCTGGTGAGGCGGTCGGTTTCGGCGTTGGCGATGGCCAGGAACTCCTGCTGTTCCTCCTTGCTGAGCTGGTCCCCCAGGTCGTGGAGGGTCTCCACGTAGCTCTTGATGTTGAACAGCGGCGTACGCAGTTCGTGGGAGACGTTGCTGATGAAGCGCCCCTGGGCTGCATTCAGCTCCACTTCCCGGGTCAGGTCCTGGATGGTCATGGCGATTCCCTTCAGGGTCTCGCCGCTGGCATCCCGCACCGATTGCAACACGATCCGCAGGGTGCGGGCCGGCTCTCCGAAGCTGCAGCGCACATCGGCGCTGTCCTTTTCGTTGCTGATCAGGCTGTCCAGCAGGCCGTGCAGCTCCATCGCCAGCCGGTCGGGCAGTTCGTCGATCAGCTCGCTGCCCTCCAGGTTGCGCCCTTCCCAGCGGAACAGGCGGCGGGCGGTGGGATTGGCCAGCACGATGCCCCCTTCGGCATCCAGCAGCACGGCCCCGTCCGCCATCGTGGCGATCAGCGACTGCTGCTTCACCTGGGCTGCGGTGAGTTCCTCGATGTTGGCGGCCTTGTACACCTCCAGCTGGGAGGCCATGGTGTTGAACCCTTCCAGCAGTTCGCCCAGTTCTCCGCCCACCGGCAGGGCGATGCGGGTCTCGAAGTTGCCTCCGGCGATCGAGCGCACACCCCGCAGCAGCTCCTTCACCGGCCTCGTGATCGTGAGCGCGTTGAACACCGACCCCAAAATCACCAGCACCCAGATCGAGATGAACACCGCCACCGTCACCTCCCGGGTGAGGGCGGCACTGGCCAGCAGGGTCTCGTTGGGGTTGATCCCCAGGGCCACCACCCCCAGGTATCGCTCGTCCCGCACGATCGGCACGAAGACGTCGGTCACCTGGCCGTCGGGCGTGAGGTGCTGGCGGATCAGCGGGTTGTCGGGCCGGCGCTGCAGGTCCGGGGGCAGCTCGAGTCGTCGGCTGAGCAGCTGGTCGCCGCCGGGGGGGCTGGTGCCGTTCCCCATCGGAATGCCCAGATAGATCAGCCCTTCGGCATCGGCGAAGACGATGTAGCGAAGGCTGCGGCTGGTGCGCCAGAACCGTTCGGCCACCGCCGCCAGCTCCTGGTCGTTTCCACTGGCCACCAAGGGGGTGACATTGGCCGAAAGCAGCAGACCCAGGTCCCTGGCGTAGCGGGTGTCGCTCATGCGGGCGTCCCGTTGGATGCCGTTGAGCGCGAAGAAGGTGATGCCGGTCATCAGCAGGCTCACCACGAGGGTGGCCACCGCCAGCAGTTTCGTCTGGAGGCTGAATTCGGCCCACCAGTGGGCCAGGGCCCGCCTCCACGACGGGGTGGCGGGTTCCGCGGCGGGGCGGGAACCGGGGGCGGAAGGGGCGCTGCTGCTCACGGGCGCTGGGTGCGCAGCCGCGGTGCGGCCGCCTTGGGGAGTTGATGCTAAGGAGCGATCTGCCGGCGGCGCACCTGGTGGCCGATGTCGCGCCGGAAGGTGATCCCCGCAAAGTTCACCTGGGCCAGGCCGGCGTAGGCCCGCTCGAAGGCGGCGTCGAAGTCGTCTGCCTGGCCCACCACCGCCAGCACCCGCCCGCCGTTGGTGAGGCAACGGCCGTGCCCATCGCGGCGGCTGCCGGCGTGGAAGAGCTGCAGGTTGGCATCGGGCTGGAGGTTGCTCACGATCTCATCCCCCTTGCGGATCTCGCCGGGATAGCCCTCGGCGGCCGCGATCACGCAGGCACTGCAGCTGGAATGCACCGTGAGGGTGGGGGCGGCATCCAGCCGGCCGAGGGCGCAGGCCAGCAGCACCTGGGCGAGTTCAGGGCCCAGCAGGGGCATCAGTGTTTCGCACTCGGGGTCGCCGAAGCGGCAGTTGAATTCGATCACGCTCGGACCCGAGGCCGTGAGCATCAGGCCGGCGTAGATCACGCCGCGATAGTCGATGCCGCGGGCGCGCAGGGTTCGCAGCGTGGGCTCCAGCACCTGTTGGCGCACCTCCTCCAGGGCGGCCGGCGGCAGCAGGGGGGCAGGCGCGTAGGCGCCCATGCCGCCGGTGTTGGGGCCGGTGTCTCCTTCGCCGATGCGCTTGTGGTCCTGGGCGGGGGGCAGCAGCACCATCCGCTCTCCGTCCGTGAGGGCGAACACGGACACCTCCGGGCCATGGGTGCGCTCCTCCAGTACCAGCGAGGCTCCGGCCGTGCCGAAGCGGCCCCCGAACACCTCCTCGATCGCTGCCCTTGATTCCTCCATCGTTTCGGCCACCGTGACTCCCTTGCCGGCGGCGAGGCCGTCCGCCTTCACCACCAGCGGTTGGCCGTGGGCCTCCAGGGCCGCCAGGGCCTCCTCCCGGCTGCTGGCGGGCCAGTGGCCCGCTGTGGGGATGCCCGCTTCCGCCATCAGCTGCTTGGCCCATTGCTTGCTGGATTCCAGCCGGGCGCCATCGGCTCCCGGCCCGAACACCGCCAGCCCTGCGGCCCGCAGGGTGTCGGCCAGGCCGGCCGCCAGGGGGGCCTCCGGCCCCACCACCACGAGCTCAACCCCGTGCTCCCGGCAGGCGGCCAGCAGCCCTTCCTGGTCGGACTCGGCGATCGCCAGGGTGCGGCAGCCTGCCAGATCGGGGCTGCCGCCGTTGCCGGGGGCGATCCACACCGCCTCCACGCCGGGGCAGCGGCTCAGGGCCCATCCCAAGGAGTTCTCGCGGCCCCCCGCTCCCACCACGAGGATGCGCGCCGGCGAGGCCAGCGCAGGGGCTGAGGAAGGCAGCGGAGCAGCGGAGGTCATGCAGGGCAGGACAGGGAGGGGGCAGGGCGGCCGGCCGGCACGGTGCTGGTCGCGGGCGGCACCGGTAGGTTGACTTCCGGGGTCAGGCCCACGGGTGCCCGCCCATGCCTGACCGATTCTCCTTGACCGCCGTCCGTGCCCACGACTCCGTCCGCTACCACCGCTGATCGCAGCGGGACTGGGAGTGGCTGCCGCCGCCGGCGCTGCGGCCGATGGGCCATCGGCCTTTCCCTGCTCACGGGGTTGGGGCTGCCGATCGCGGGGGGGCGCGCCGCCCCAGCGCCTGCGGCTAACCCAGCGCCTGCGGCTACCCCTATGCCTGCGGCCGTGGCCAAGCCTGCGCTCTTGTCGGCCGCTGCCTTCGCGGAGCTGCTGCGCAGCGGCAATCTCGACCAGCTGGATCGGGCCTGTCAGCAGAGCATCGAGGCGGATCGACTCGACCGGCTGCGGCAGCTGCAGGCCCGGATGCTGGCCCTGCATCCGGCCCCCCAGCCCCTTGATCTGCTGCTGGCCAATGCCGAGGCCCTGATCGGTTGTCGGGCCCCCCAGGCCGCTCTCACCGTGCTGGATCGGATCGGGCCCGCGCCGGGGCCGGAACAGGTGCGCTGGCTGGTGATGCAGTGGCGGGCCGCCACCGCCGCCTTCGACCACCGCCGGGCGGCCCTGGCGCTGGAGCGGCTGGCCCTGGCCTCCCCCGGCGGGAATCTGGGCAGCATTGGCCTGCCGGTGCTGCGCCGGCCCGATGGCAGCGTGGTGCTCCGGCCTGCCCTCGACCTGCTGGTGGACCATCTCGAGGCCCTGGGCCGCAACCGCCAGGCAGCCGAACTGCTGCTCGCTTCGCCAGGAACGGGCCCGCAGGGGGCGGAACGGTTGCAGCAGGCGGTGCGGCTCTGGCAGACGCTGCCTGCGGCCGAGAAGGAGCAGCTGCTCGATCGGGCCCTCGACCAGGCCGCGGCGGCGGGTGCCTGGGGGCTGGTGGCCAGCCTGCTGGATGATGAGGTGGCCCTTCCTTCCGCCCGGGCCCGGGAACGGCGCCTGCGGCTCAGCCCCCGCATCGATGATGCCTATGGCGAGTGGCTCCTGCGGCGGGATGACCCGGCCTCCGCCTCCCGCAGCCGGCAGCTGGAGAGGCAGTTGCGCTCTCCCGTCGCCCCGGGCGGCCACGCCCCGGCTCCGCTGCCGGCCCCTCTCCCGGCCCCTGCGCCGGCCTCCCTGCCGCCTTCCCTTCCCCCGTCCGCTCCCTCCCAGCCATGACCGCCTTCAGCACCGGCGCCCTCCTCTACGAGGGCAAGGCCAAGCGCGTGTACGCCACGGATCGTGCCGATGTGGTGGCGGTGGAGTTCAAGGATGACGCCACCGCCTTCAACGCCCTCAAAAAGGCCCAGCTTGCCGGCAAGGGGGAGATGAACTGTCGGATTTCGGCCCTGGTGTTCGAATGGCTGGCCGTGCGCGGCGTGCCGACCCACTATCTGGGGGTGGAGGGCGACCGCTGGATGCTGGTGCGTCCGGTGCGGGTGGTGCCCGTGGAGGTGGTGGTGCGCAACGTGGCGGCCGGTTCGCTGTGCAAGCAGATGCCGATCGAACCCGGCACCCGCCTCGAGCCGCCGCTTCTGGATCTGTACTACAAGGACGACGCCTTCGGGGACCCGCTGCTCACCGAGGCACGGCTGGAGCGGCTGGGGATCGTGACCCCCGAACAGCGCCAGGCGCTCGGTCAGCTGGCGATGCAGGTGAACGAAGGGCTGCGGGAGTTGTTCGGTTCCGTGGGCCTGGAACTGGTGGATTTCAAGATCGAACTGGGCTTCACCGCCGACGGGGAACTGGTGTTGGCCGATGAGATCAGCCCGGACACCTGTCGGCTCTGGGACCGGGAAGTATCCGATGCCTCGGATCGCATTCTCGACAAGGATCGGTTCCGTCAGGACCTCGGTGGAGTGGTGGAGGCGTACGGGGAGGTCCTCAAACGGGTCCAAGGGGTCTGTCCACCCCCCCGGGTTTATCGGTAAGGTCGGCGCGATTTGCGGCATCGCCGCTCTGCACGACATTCATGGCTGGCGTTCGCCCCCGCAGGTCGCTTCTCTCCACAGGCACCACCCTGGGCATCGTCGCCAGCTTCCCCCTGCTGGGCCTGGTCCTTTTCGGGCCGGGCCGGGCCAGGGCCGCCGACCAGGCGCCGATCGCCGCTGAGCTGGCCCCCCTGGAAGCGGCGCAGGTGCAAGCGGCGCCACCACTGTTCAGCTCTGCTTCCGCTTCCGGCTCAGCCACGGCCGCTGCTTCCGGTCCTGCCGCTCCAGAGGCCACCGGCACTCCGGCTGTTGAAGCCGCCCCTCCAGCCGCCGCCGCACCCCCAGTCGCAGCTGCAGCCGCCGCCGCACCCCCGGTGGCCGACACCCCCGTTGTGGCCGCGGCAGTCCCCGCAGATGCCTCCCGGGAGCCCGTGGCCGCCGAGGTTGCCTCACCGGAGGCGCTCACCTCGCCCCAGTTGCTCGCCCAGCAGCCCCAGGCTCCGGCCTCTCCCGGGTTGGACATCCCCAATCCCTTCGCCACCCCGGAGGCGGGGACCCCCCCGCTGCGGCCCGATCCCAGCCTCCCCGGCACTCCCGTGCTCAAGCCCGGCGACAGCACCGGCAGCGGCAGCGGCACCGAGTCGGCGCCCAGCGAGCCGCGGGTGATGATCAGCGAGGTGGTGATCCAGGGTCTGGACAACCATCCGGAGAAGGATCGCCTCGAGCAGGCCGCCTATGGCGCCCTGCGGGTCACCCCCGGCACCCAGGTGACCCGCAGCCAGCTGCGCACCGACCTGCAGGCGGTGTATGCCACCGGTCTGTTCTCCGACGTGCGCATCCAGCCCGTGGACAGCGCCCTTGGGGTTCGCCTGCTGGTGCAGGTCACCCCCAATCCGGTGCTCAAAAAAATCAGCCTCGATCCGCCCGATGCCCAGGTGCCGGCGGCCGTGGTGCAGGACACCTTCGCCGCTGACCTGGGCAAGACCCTCAACCTCACCACCCTGCAGACCCGGATGCAGGACTTGCAGAAGTGGTATGCCGACCAGGGCTATTCCCTGGCCCGCGTCACCGGGCCGAGTCGGGTCAGCCCCGACGGCGACGTGCAGCTCGTGATCCGTCAGGGTCTGGTGCAGGGTGTGGAGGTGCAGTTCCTCAACAAGGAAGGATCTCCCACCAACGACAAGGGCGAGCCGATCCGTGGCAAGACCAAGCCCTGGGTGGTCAGCCGCGAGATCTCGCTCAAGCCGGGCCAGGTTTTCAACCGCCGCAATCTCGAGGAAGACCTCAAGCGGCTCTACGGCACCGGCCTGTTCAGCGATGTGAAGGTGACCCTCAAGCCCGATCCGGCTGATCCGGGCAAGGTCACGATCGTGCTCGGCATTGTGGAGCAGTCCACCGGATCCCTCTCCGGAGGTCTCGGCTACAGCCAGAGCCAGGGGGTCTTCGGGCAGGTGCAGGTGCAGGACAGCAACCTGTTCGGACGCGCCTGGGACCTGGCCACCAGCTTCACCTACGGCCAGTTCGGTGGTCTTGCCGATGTCACCTTCACCGATCCCTGGATCAAGGGGGATCCTTACCGCACCGCCTTCCGGATCAAGGCCTTCATCAGCCGCGACGTCCCCCAGATCTTCCAGAGCCAGACCAACGGCAACATCCTCACCGCCTCCGAGTTCTACGAAGCTCCGGGCACTAGCGTTGCCTACAACATCAACAGCTTCGCCAATCCCCTGGAGATGGTGTTCGGCTCGGTGGCGCAGGCCAAGGCCACTGCCAATTCGGAGGGGCAGAACTACAGCTGGTTTGATTACAACGGCAACTCCGTGGTGATCCAGCGGGTTGGCGGCAACCTCCAGTTCGTGCGGCCTCTCAACGGCGGCAATCCGTTCAAGCGCGCCCCCTGGAGCCTGGTGCTGGGCTTCAACGCCCAGGAGGTCACGCCGATCGACTTCTCGGGCGCCAGCCAGCCCTATGCCGTCGCCACCAACTCCTTCAGCCTCGACGGTGGCCAGGTTCCCAACAGCGCCATCCTGTGCGTGGCCTACAACTGCGCCGCCCACAACCAGCTGCTCGGCATCCGCCTGGCGGCCACGATGAACACCCTCGACGATCCCCGCAATCCCACCAGGGGCAACTTCCTGAGCCTGGGCACCGAGCAGTTCTTCTCGGTGGGGCCCGATTCCCCCACCTTCAACCGCCTGCGGGGCAGCTTCACCCACTACATCCCGGTGAAGTGGCTGAAGTTATACAAGGGCTGCCGGGTCAAGCCCGGCGAAACCGAGGATTGCAAACAGGCCCTGGCCTTCCAGGTTTCCGCTGGCACCAATGTGGGCAATCTGCCTCCCTATGAGGCCTTCTGTCTGGGCGGTGGTAACTCGGTGCGCGGTTATTACGACTGCGATCTCGGCGTGGGTCGCAGCTTCGGGGAGGCCACGATCGAATACCGCTTCCCGATCTTCAGCATCGTCAGTGGCGAGCTGTTTATCGATGGAGGCACCACCTTCGGCTCCCAGGCCAATGTGCCCGGGAACCCCGGCCAGCTGCTCAACAAGCCTGGGGAAGGTTTTTCGGTGGGGACCGGTCTGATCGTCACCACGCCGGTGGGTCCGCTGCGGCTTGAGGTGGCCAGCCAGGATTTCACCGGCGAGTGGCGCTTCAACCTCGGCGTGGGCTGGAAGTTCTAGTGACGACCTGGCCCTCCGACTACAGCCAGGCCTGGACCCTGGCCGCCCCGGTGGAGCGCAGCGGCGTGGGTCTCCACAGCGGTGCCATGACCCTGGTGCGCCTGCAGCCTTCGGACCAGCCCGGCTATCGCGTCGGCTGGCTGGACGAGCCAGGTCAGCCGCTGGTGCGCCTGACCCCTTTCCAGGTGTGCGAAACCCAGCTGTGCACCGCGCTGCAGCTTGATGGCCGACGCCTGGCGACGGTGGAGCACCTGCTGGCGGCTTTGGCCGGCACCGGCATCAGCCAGGCTGAGATCTGGGTGGAGGGGGGCGAGATCCCGCTGCTGGACGGCTCTGCCCTGCCGTGGGTGGAGGCGATCGCCGAAGCGGGTCTGCGATCGATCGGGGAAAGTAGGTTGCTGGAGCTGCCGGCAGCGCCGGTGCAGGTGCACCAGGGGCGCAGCTTCGCCCTGGCCCAGCCTGCCGATCGTCCGATTCTGGCCGCCGCCGTGGAATTCCCCCAACCGGTGATCGGGCGCCAGCTGTATTCGATCGAACTCAGCCCGAGCCGCTTCGTGGCGGAGATCGCTCCAGCCCGCACCTTCGGCTTCCGGGAGCAGGTGGAGCAGTTGCGCGCCGCCGGCCTGATCCGGGGAGGAGCCCTCGACAACGCCCTGGTGTGTGACGGCGACCGCTGGCTCAACCCGCCGCTGCGCTTCTCCGACGAACCGGTGCGCCATAAGCTCTTGGACCTGTTGGGAGATCTGGCGCTGGTGGGCCTGCCGCGGGCCCAGGTCTTTGCCTATCGCGGCTCCCACGGCCTGCACACGGCCCTGGCTGCGGCCCTCTCCCAGGCGGTCGTCCCTGACACGCCACCGCTCACCCCACTCGAATCCGCCCTGCCCGCCTGAGCTCTTGACTGTCTCCGCCCCCCCAGACGCCTTTGCCAGCGGTGCCCCGATGGCCGAACCGGTGATCCTCTCCAGCGAACAGATCCTCAATCTGCTTCCCCATCGCTACCCCTTCGCCCTGGTGGACCGGGTGGTGGAGTACGTGCCCGGCGAGAAGGCGGTGGCGATCAAGAACGTCACCTTCAATGAGCCCCAGTTTCAGGGCCATTTCCCGGGGCGCCCCCTGATGCCCGGCGTGCTGATCGTGGAGGCGATGGCCCAGGTGGGGGGGCTGATCGTGACCCAGATGCCCGATCTGCCCAAGGGGCTGTTCGTGTTCGCCGGTATTGATGGGGTGCGCTTCCGTCGCCCGGTGGTGCCCGGCGACCAGCTCCGCATCACCTGCGAGCTGCTCAGCCTCAAGCGCCAGCGGTTCGGCAAGATCAAGGCCGAGGCCACCGTGGATGGACATCTCGTCTGTTCCGGCGAACTGATGTTCTCCCTGGTGGACTGAGCCGATGTCGAGTGCAGCCATGGCGACATCGGTGCATCCCACGGCCGTGGTCGACCCCCGGGCCCGGATCGGCACCGGCGTGGAGATCGGGCCCTATGCCGTGATCGGGCCGGAGGTGGAGATCGGGGACGGCTGTCGGATCGGGCCCCACGTGGTGATCGACGGCCGGGTGCGGATGGGCAAGGGCAACCGGATCTTCCCAGGCGCCTGCCTCGGGCTCGAGCCCCAGGACCTCAAGTACGGCGGCGCCCCCACCGAGGTGCTGATCGGCGATGACAACACCATCCGCGAGTGCGTGACGATCAACCGGGCCACGGCCGAAGGGGAAAGCACGGTGGTGGGCAACGGCAATTTGTTGATGGCCTGCAGTCACCTCGGCCACAACTGCCATCTCGGTGATCGGATCGTGATCGCCAATGGGGTGGCGGTGGCCGGCCATGTGGTGATCGGAGATCGGGCCGTGATCGGGGGGGTGCTCGGCATTCACCAGTTCGTGCACATCGGCAGCCTGGCGATGGTGGGCGGCATGAGCCGGATCGATCGCGACGTGCCGCCTTTCACTGTGGTGGAGGGCCATCCCGGCAGGGTCAGGGGGCTCAATCGCATCGGCCTGCGGCGCAGCGGCATGGCCGAGCGCGAGGATGGTGCCCAGCTGCGCCAGTTGCAGGAGATCTGGACCCTGCTCTACCGCAGTGATCTGGTGCTCAGCGAGGCGTTGGTGGAGGCGCGGCGCAGCAGCCTGATGCCGCCGGCCCAGGAACTCTGCGATTTCCTTGAGGCCTCGATCGGCCCGGGCCGGCGTGGTCCGTTGCCCGCCCAGCGCTGATGGTGCGTCTGCTGGTGAGCACGGGGGAGGTGTCCGGGGATCTGCAGGGGGGGCTGCTGATTCGGGCGCTGCATGAGGAGGCGAACCAGCGGGGGGTGGACCTCGAGGTGGTGGCCCTGGGGGGGCAGAGGATGCGTCGTGCTGGGGCCGAGCTGCTGGCCGATACCGCCAATCTCGGGGCGATCGGCCTGCTGGAGGCCCTGCCGCTGGTGGTACCCACCCTGAAGCTTCAGGCCCGCCTGCGGCGCTGGCTGCGGTCCCACCCGCCCGATGGGGTGGTGCTGATCGATTACATGGGCGCCAATGTGAATCTGGGGTTGCGCCTCAAGCGCACCTATCCCCAGGTGCCGATCCTTTATTACATCGCTCCCCAGGAGTGGGCGTTTCGGCTCGGGGAAGGAGGAACCACCCGCCTGATCGGCTTCACCGATCAGATCCTGGCCATTTTCCCGGAGGAGGCCCGGTTCTATGGGGCCCGCGGGGCCTGCGTGACCTGGGTGGGTCACCCCCTGATCGACACGCTCGGCGACCTGCCGGGCCGTGAGGAGGCCCGCAGGGCCCTGGGGCTGGAGCCCGACGCTCCTGTGCTGCTGATGTTGCCGGCCTCGCGTCGTCAGGAGCTTCGCTACCTGCTGCCGCCGATGGCCGCCGCCGCCGCCGCCCTGCAGCGTCGCCATCCTCGGCTGGAGGTGCTGGTGCCCGCCGGCCTGCCCGGCTTCGAGACCAGGCTGGAGGAGGTGCTCAGCGGCTGCGGGGCGCGGGCCCGGGTGATCCCTGCCTCAGAGGCGGACCGCCTCAAGCCCCAGCTGTGTGCCGCCGCCGATGTGGCCCTCACCAAGTCGGGCACGGCCAACCTTGAGCTGGCCCTACGCGGCGTGCCCCAGGTGACGGGTTATCGGGTCAGCCGTCCCACGGCGTTTGTGGCCGAGCACGTGCTGCGCTTCAACGTGCCCCATATCTCGCCGGTGAATCTGGTGCTGGGGGAGCGGTTGGTGCCTGAACTGCTGCAGCATGGACTCACTCCCGAAGCGATTGTGGCCGAGGTGGAAGCCCTGCTCGAGCCGGAAGGTGCCCGCCGCCGGCAGATGCTGGAGGGCTACCAGCGGTTGCGCCGCTCTCTAGGCGAGCCCGGCGTGACCCGCCGTGCCGCCGCCGCCATTCTCGATCGGGTGGAGAACAGCCCCTCCTCTTCTGCCCCATGCGTCTGATCGCCCTGCTGCTCAGCCTGCTGCTGACGCTTGCTCCCGCTGCTCCCGCCTTCGCCGCCACCGAGGAGGCGGTGCTGGCCGGAGGCTGCTTCTGGTGCCTGGAGCACGACCTGGAAGAGATTCCCGGGGTGCTTGAGGTGGAGAGCGGCTTCAGTGGCGGCAAGCTGGCCAATCCTTCCTATCGTCAGGTCTCGGCGGGGGGTACAGGGCACCAGGAGAGCGTGCGGGTGCGGTTCGATAACACCAAGATCCGCTACGAGAAACTGCTGCGGAGCTATTGGCGGAATGTGGATCCGTTCGATGGCGGCGGTCAGTTCTGCGACCGTGGTGATTCCTATCGCCCGGTGATCTTCACCACCACCGCCACCCAGGCGGTGGAGGCGAGGAACAGCCTGGTGGCGGCGGCCCGCGAGCTGGGCAAGCCCACCAGTGCGATCAAGGTGTCGATCCGTCCGTTTGCGAAGTTCTGGCCTGCGGAGAACGTCCATCAGAACTACGCCAAGCGCAACGGCCTGAAATATCGCTTCTATCGATGGTCCTGCGGCCGGGACAGCCGCCTCGATGAGGTCTGGGGCGACGCGGCCCGCGGCAACAGCGCCTGGAAGGGAACCTGAGCCGGCAAATCCGTAGAAATAAGCAGCATGAATCTATGAAAATCCTTAAGGGCCGGTAGGGCTGAAATGGCTCGGATCTGCCTCCAGGAACGGTCTTCCGCCCCTGGGCAAGCTGGAAAAGGCCGCTTACCGTGGACGAGTCCAACGCGATGGGTTCTGTATGTATCTGCTGACCATCCGGGACGGTCTGCAGACCCGTTTCATCGGCCCCTTCGACTCTCCCAAGCAAGCTGCCGATCAGCTTGACCAGCTCCTCCCCCATTGCGGCGAAAGGGCGAACTGGCAGATCCATCAGCTTGAATCCCCGAGTGAGGCGGCCGCGATCGCCCAGGCGGCCGGATGCAGCGATTCCGCCGCTGTGGCCGCCTGAGCTCCGTTCGGTTCTGATTTCCTGGCAGTTGTCGGGCTCAGGCGGGGGCGCCGGCGGCCACCCAGTGCACCAGGGTCTGCACCCCGAAGCCGGTGGCCCCGGCGGGGTCCTGACCCCTGCCCTTGTCGCTCCAGACCGTGCCGGCGATGTCCAGGTGGGCCCAGGTCACATCGGGGCTCACGAAGTCCTGTAGAAACAACGCCGCTGTGATTGATCCCCCCGGCCGCGGGCCGGTGTTCTTCATGTCGGCGAACTGACTCTTCAGCCCCTCCTTGTAGGAAGCGCGCAACGGCATCCGCCACAGCGCTTCGCCGCCCTCCCGGCCGGCACTGATCAGCGCCTCTGCCAGGGCATCGCTGGCTGTCCACAGGCCGGCGATCTCCTCGCCCAGGGCGATCACACAGGCACCGGTGAGGGTGGCCAGATCCACCACCACGTCGGGCTGGAGGCCGCAGGCATAGACCAGCGCATCGGCCAGGGTGAGCCGCCCCTCGGCGTCGGTGTTGTTGATCTCGATCGTCTTGCCGTTGGAGGCAGTGATGATGTCGCCGGGGTGGACGGCCCCGCCGCTGATCATGTTTTCGCAGCTGGCCACGATCACGTGCACCTCCACCCCTTCCGGGCGCAGCTGGCCGATGGCCCGGGCCGCCCCGAGCACGGCGGCGCTGCCGCCCATGTCGTATTTCATCATCTCGATCTGGGAGCCGGCCACCTTGAGGTTGTATCCGCCGGAATCGAAGGTGAGGCCCTTGCCCACCAGGGCCACACGGCGGCGCACTTCGCCGGCGGGACGGTAGGTGAGGTGAATGAACTTGGGTGGCAGATCCGAGCCCTGGCTCACGGCCAGGTAGGCCCCCATGCGCAGGGCTTCGCAGTCGGCGCGCTCCAGCACCCGCAGCTCGAGGCCGTGGTCGCGGGCGATGGCGGCGGCGCTGTCCGCCAGGGTCTGGGGCGTCGCCAGGTTGGGGGGAGCTGCCACCAGCTGGCGGGCCAGTTCGACGCCGCTGCAGGTGGCCTCCAGGCGATGGAGGCCGGCTTCGGCGCCCGTGGGCAGTCCCAGCAGGGTCACCGTTTCGGGCGCCGGCAGCGGTTCGGCTTCACTGCGGAAGCGCTGGTCGGTGTAGAGGGCCAGGCGGCAGGCCTCGGCCATCGCAGCGGCGGCGCCGAAGGGCTCCAGCCCCTCCACCGGCAGCAGCAGTCCCAGCTGGCGGCTGCCGGCCTTGGAGGCCGCCTTGGCGGCCGTGGCGCTGGCGGTGCGCAGGGCGGAGAGATCCAGCCCCGCCGGTTCCCCCAGCCCCACCAGGATCAGCAGGGCCGGTGAGGCTCCCAGGCGGTCGATCACCAGAGATTCGCCCGCTTTGCCCTTGAAACGCCGCTGCTCCAGCAGGGAGCGGGTCTGGGCTTCGCCGCCGAGCAGGGCCCAGAGCCGTGGATCAGCAGCAGGCTCCGGGGCGCTGAACAGGCCGAGGGCCAGGCTGTCCCCGCCCCATTCCTGCAGCACCCCCGGCAAGGCATCGGGGCCGGCGGCTGCGGGAAGCGTGCGGAAGTCCATGGAAGACGCGAGGGCGCGGGCCGTGATCGTAGCCAGGGCCAGGGTTCAGCCAGGTTCGGCGGTGAATGGCGTGCTCCAGCGGTCGCGGGTTTCCTTGTTGAACGGCGGCAACCAGCGGCGGATCAGGGCCTGCTCCAGGGCGCGGCGGGGCCGTACGGCGCTGGGTACGTCGCACCAGAACCGGATCGAGAGGCTGGGGGTGAGGCCCGCGGCGGTGAGGGCTTCGCTGTAGGCCGCCAGATAGCTCTTGCAATCGTGATCTCCCTTCCAGCGCCGGTCGGCGTTGCCGGTTTCCCCCACGTAGAGCAGCAGGGGCGGGGCAGGGGCAGGCGGCCGGTCCATCACCAGGTAGAGGGCTGCCCCCTGGTGGGGGGCCTCGGGCCAGCGCCAGAAGGAGAGGCTCTGGGGCTGGAGGCGGAGGGGATCGAAGCGCCACGCCAGTTCTTCGGCGGACGCTGTGCCGGCGTCGGGGCCCGCCGGGCCGCCGCCGGCCAGCGCAAACAGCAGCCCCTGGCGGCCGTCGTTCCCGCCGTCGCCGCTGGCGGAGTGGAACAGGGGGCCCTGGTGGGCAGCGAGCCTGGCCTGCCAGGCCAGCAGCTGCTCGCATTCCAGCGGTGGCCCCGCCGGCGCCACGGCCGGACCGCTGCCGGGAAGGTCGGTGGGACCGAACAGTTCTCCCTGGCGGCTCATCGGGAGGGGGGGCGCTGGCTGGGGGGGCGTTGGGGCGGCAGCAGCGGGCCGGCGGGGCCCTGCTCAAAGGACACACGACCGATCCAGCCCTCCACCAGGCTCGGCGGTAGCTGCAGCCGCTGCTGCAGATCGGCCAGATCGCGGAAGGGACCCCGGGCCCGCTCCCGCAGCAGGCGCTGGATCCGTTCCGGCGACAGCTCCAGGCCATCCCGCAGGGCGCGGCTGCCCGCCTGGTTCACCGGTACTGGTGGCGGCGGCAGCGGGGCCGGGGGTCCGCCGTACCAACGGAATTCCAGCAGCGGTTCCCAGCTCTGCACCAGCTCCGCGTCCACCTCCAGCAGCTGGCGCAGGTCCTCGCGGCCGCTCAGTTGCACACCGCCGGCCTGGAGGCGGAGCAGCAGATCGATGTGGGCTTCGCTGCAGCCGGGCAGCCGCCGCCAGTCGGCGGCGGTGGCGCGGTTCACATCCAGCCGCCAGCCGAGGGCGGCGGCATGGCGCACCTCTTCGGCGGTGCGGAGCTGCAGGCCCGGCTGCTGGGCCAGGCGCAGGGCCAGCAGCTCGCGCTCAATCCTGTCTTGCTCGGTTGCGGCTGCAGTAGGGGCGCCTGCGGCGGAGCGGGGGGCGGCGGCCTGAATCTGGCCGGTGGCCAGCAGCAGCCGACGGGCCAGCGGATCCAACCAGTGCCCTCTGGCCATCGGTTGCCGCAGCGGTGCAGGGATGGGGCTGAAGTTAGCGGTCTGATCCCAGGTCGGGCGAGTCCACCAGGCCCAGGCCGATGCCGATCACGGCGGCATGGGTGCGGTCGCGGGCGCGGAGCTTGAGCAGCAGGTTGCGCACGTGGGTCTTCACCGTGTCGATCGACACGATCAGCTTGCTGGCGATGACCGCATTGCTGTCGCCCTGGGCCAGCCGTTCCAGCACTTCCAGTTCCCGGGGGCTGAGCGGTTCCACCAGCTGGCCGTCGTAGTCCGCCCGGTTGGAGAGCAGCGTCCCCAGGGCCTGGTCGAGGTAGAGGCCCCCATCCCTGATGCTCCGCAGCGCATTCTTAAAGTTGCCGAGCCCCATCCGGGATTCCAGCAGCACGGCATCGCAGCGGGCCTGGATCGCCGTTCGGATCGCCTGCCGCTGGGAGGCCTTGGTGACCAGCAGCAGGGTGCGGGTGGAGGCACCGCTGCGCTTCACCGTGGTCACCAGACGGGCGCCGCAGCCCTGCTCCAGCTGGTCGGTCACGCATAACAGATCCGGTTGGTGCTGTTCCACCAGCTCCAGGCCTTCGGTTTCGGTGGTGGCGGCAGCCACGATCTGGAGGGGGCGGAAGCTGTTCTCCACGACCGCGCACAGCAGTGCCCGGCTGCGGCAGCAAATCATGATCCGCCACTCCTCAGGCAGCTCGACGCTCTGGCTGCTGGGGTCGTTGCGCAGCCGATCCAGAAACGGGGTGTAGTCCAAGGCGGTCGAAACCTGTGAAATACGAATAAAAATTGAATAACCTTAACTATAGTAATTTTCCTCGCAGCGTCAATCTGGTCGGGCCCAGTCCAACTCATTGTTCGATCTGCTAGTCAATCCGCACATGGGCCTGGGCGGTTTGCAGGCGGGAGACCAGGCACAGCTGAGGCGTCCGTGGCGGGTGATGGTGATCTGCTCGCCAGCAGCTACCGCTTCTATGGGGCCTGCCGACCCTTCGCCCAGATCCGCTCCAGGGTCTTGCGGAACTCACCCTCACTCAGGGGGCGTGCCAGGTCCCGTCGCCTGAACACACTGCTGATCCACCAGACCTGAAGACCGCCAAAGGCCAGGGCGACCAGACCCAGCTGGATGTATGCCCAGTTGAGGGGCTCCATCACACCACCTGCTGATCTTCTTGCCAGATTCGCTCCAGCGTCTGTCTCATGCGTTCGGTTTTAGAGGGAATGCCCAGCAGGTGCTTGCGGAACAGGGCGGTCAGTCGCCAGAACTTGATCGCTGAAGCAAGGGCAAAGACCGCCCAGGGCACCAGCATCCAGAGGGGGTTGCTCACGGCGTCTGATGCCACTGGTTGCAGGTTATGCACCTTTGCCAGAGGTCGGGTTCGCGGCTGCCTTCCGCCTTCCCTTGGACGGGTAACCCCCCTTCCCCGTCGCGCTGGCGTCGCCACAATCGATTGACCCCCTGCCGAACCCCCGCCCGAAACGCCAGTTCCCACCAGGACGAGACGACCCGAAGTTCAAACGATTGAACCCGAAGGCTCGACCCCCATCCCCTGAGAACTGCCGTCAGGACTGGAAAACTGCTCACGAAGGATGCCATGGCTTTCTTTGATTCCGAAATCGTTCAGGACGAGGCGCAGCGCTTGTTCACCGATTACCAGCAGTTGATGCAGCTGGGCAGCGAATACGGCAAGTTCGATCGGGAGGGCAAGAAGCTCTATATCGATCGGATGGAAGAAATGATGGATCGCTATCGGGTGTTCATGAAGCGATTCGAGCTCTCCGAGGATTTCCAGGCGAAGCTCACCGTGGAGCAGCTGCGCACCCAGCTCGGCCAGTTCGGCCTCACGCCCGAGAAGATGTTCGAGCAGATGCACCAGACCCTGGAGCGGATGAAGAGCCAGCTGGCGCTGGAGGGCTGAAGCGGGACGATTCAGGGCCCCCAGCGCTGGCTGCCCAGGAACGTCAGGTCGACGAAATCGCTGGCTTGGTGATCACGCGGGCCGAGCCTGAGCACATAACCGCCCAGATCCAGCCGATGCATGCTCTCGAAGGCGGCCACCAGCTGCTTGCGGCTCGGGTCTGGCCCCGCCTTCTCCAGCGCCTCCGTCAGCCAGCGGGCGGCCAGGAAACCCTCCAGGCTCGTGAAGCCGAGGTGAACACTGCGCTGCTGCTGGCGCATCAGCCGCCGATACTCCGCCACCACCGGCAGCCGCCGGTCCCAGGGGAACGGCACCACCTGGCTCACCCCGATGCCGCTGGCCGTGCCCCCAGGCAGGGCGTCCTGGAGTCCGCCGGTGCCCACGAACGAGACGTTCATCAGCTGGGCCGTGCTGCCGAGGCGCTGCAGGCTGCGGCTGAAGGCCGCCGAGCTCGGATAGGCGCTGATGATCACCACCGCACCGGGTTGAGCTCGCTGCACCTGCAGGGCCGCCGGGTCGGTGACGGTGGAGTTGCGCTGCACCCCGGCGATCGCCACCGGCCGCAGACCATGACGGGCCAGGGCGCTGCGGGTGGCGTTGAGGCCGTCTTCCCCGAATGCATCCTCCTGATGCAGCACGGCGATCCTGTGCCGGCCGGAACGCACCAGATCGTCGATGATCTGGTCGATTTCCGCCTGGTAGCTGGCCCTGAGGTTGAACACCATCGGCCGGAACGGTTCCCGCAGCAGGCGAGCGCCGGTGAGCGGCGCCACCAGCGGGATCTGCTCCTGCTCCACCAGCGGCAGGATCTCCTTCACCGTCGGCGTGCCCACGTAACCGAACAGGGCGAAGGTGTTCTTCGAGCCGATCAGCTGGCGGGTGTTGCGCAGAGTCAGCGTCGGCTCGTAGCGATCGTCCAGGCTTTCCAGCCGCAGCTTGCGCCCGTGGATGCCGCCGCGGCGGTTCACTTCGGCGAACCACGCCAGAGCCCCCTCGCGATATTCGCGGCCGAGCTGGCCGGAGGGCCCGCTGAACGGGGCCGACTGGCCAAGCACCAGCTCCGATTTTTCGGCTGCGGAGGTGCCTGCAGGGTTGGGGGCGACCGCCGGGGCTGAGGCCGGCAGCAGGCCCGCGAGCAGCGGCAGCAGCAGGGCGATTCCACCGTTCACCATTAACGTCGGCCCGTTCCTCGGCAGCCACCCGGTGCGGAAGCAGAAGCGCTGGAACCTCGTGGCCATCGGCTCAGTGGTGCTGGCCACGATTCTGGCCTTGATCTCCATCAGCCGGATTGATGTCACCGAGGTGCACAATCGCGATGCCCTGCGTCTCTCCGCATCCTCCCGGGCCCTGAATATCGATCCGCGCCAGCTGCCTGCCAGCGGCTGGAGCACCTTGCGCGGTGATGTCCTCACCGCGGACGAAGCCCGGGCCGACCAGGAGGCGCTCGAGGCGGCCACCCACCACGTGCAGGTGGGGATCTACGCCAACACGGCTTCCGAGCTCGATCTGAGTGTGCCCAGCTTTGCCTCCAGCGGCTATGTCTGGCTGCACTGGGAAGAGCCCCTGCAAAGTTATCTCGAGGCCAACGCTGCCACGATCGATCAACGCTTCGGGCTGCTCAACACATTGATCACCGATGCGCCGCCGCAGCTGCAGCCGGTGGACCCGGAACCGGAACGTCTCGCCGATGGCAGCTATTACCAGCGGTTCACCTACCGGGGCCGCTACTACCTCGATCAGGCCAGCTTCCGCCATTACCCGTTCATGAGTGTCAGCCTGCCGGTGTCGCTGGAGGTCGACGACGTCGATGGCGCGCTTGGCTACCGCGACCTGCGGCTGGAGCCGGACATCCGCAACAGCGGCATGGGGCTCTATGCGCGCATCATCGGCTGGCTCAACCAGGGCTGGTCGATCGCGGAATACCGCCACCACTACGCCAGCAATTTCGGGCTGGGTGGGCAGGAGAGTGATTACAGCCTGATCCTGTTCGAGATTTCCTTCGGTACCTCCGCCTGGGCCTCCTTCTGGCGTCTGTTGCTGCCCCTGGCGGTGCTGATGGCGATGGTGCTGCTGGTGTTCAAGGTGCGCCCCGATGAGCAGGATGCCCGCGCCAGCATCCCGGTGACGGTGCTGCTCACGTTGGTTTTCCTGCAGCAGACCTACCGCGATGAACTGCCCGTTCTGCCCTTTCTCACCTTCCTCGATCAGGTGTATGTGGTGGCCTACGGGGTGACCCTGGTGGCCTTCGTGCTGGTCATCTGGATCGGGCGCCGCTATGCGGTTCTCGATGAACTGGAGGCGGGGGCCGATCGCGAGAAGCTGCAGCAACGGCTCGAAGACCTCGACAACAGCTGGCCTCTGGTGGTGGTGGCCTTCAGCGCCACCGCTATTGGCATCTCCTGGATGCTGATTCCCGCCGGGGCCTGAACCCGATCGGCTGCCCACCGCTGCTGCGTACGATCCGGTCTCCCGGCGCCCCGGTGCCCGGCGCCCCAGGCCCCGCACTCCCATGGTTGAGCAGCCCAGTCCCGCCGCGAACGCCGCCGCTCTGCCGGCCTGGCTGAGCCGTGGCCTGGCGGATCTGTTTCCGGCCGCCACCTCCACCGCCACCGCAGCCGCCGGCGATCCGGATCAGACCCTTGCCGCCCGCCTGGCGGAAGCCGAACGCTCAGGTCGCCCGTTGCGGGTGAAGCTCGGCATCGACCCCACCGGCTCCGACATCCACCTGGGCCACTCGATCCTGTTCCGCAGGCTGCGGGCCTTCCAGGACGCGGGCCATACGGCGGTGCTGATCATCGGCGACTTCACCGCCCGGATCGGCGATCCCACCGGCAAGAGCGCCACGCGGGTGCAGCTGAGTGCGGCCCAGGTGGAGGCCAACGCCGAAACCTATCTGGTGCAGCTGGGTCTGGGGCAGGATCCGGCGCGGTCGCTGCTGGATTTCGAGACCCCCGGCCGGCTGGAGGTGCGTCGCAACAGCGAATGGCTGGCGGGGATGGACCTGCCGGCCGTGATCGACCTGCTGGGCATCAGCACGGTGGGCCAGATGCTGGCCAAGGAGGATTTCGCCAACCGCTACGGCAGTGGTACCCCGATCTCCCTGCACGAGTTTCTCTATCCGCTGCTGCAGGGCTACGACTCGGTGGCGATCCAGGCGGATGTGGAGCTCGGTGGCACCGACCAGAAGTTCAACGTGGCGATGGGCCGGGATCTGCAGCGGCACCACAGGATGCGACCCCAGTTCGGGATGTTGCTGCCGATCCTGCCCGGGCTCGATGGGGTGCAGAAGATGAGCAAGAGCCTCGGCAACACCGTGGGGCTGAGCGAAGATCCGCTCTCGATGTATTCCAAGCTCGAGAAGGTGCCCGATGCGGTGGTGGAGGAGTACCTCACCTTGCTCACCGATCTCGATCTGGCCCAGCTGCCGCAGAATCCGCGGGAGCGCCAGAAGGCGATGGCCTTGGAGGTGACCCGCCAACGCCACGGCGAGGCGGCGGCTCAGCAGGCTCAGGCCGATGCCGCCACGCTGGTGGGAGGTGCCAGCGGCAGCGGTGCCGCCGATGCGGAGGTGCCGGAGGCGTCGTTGGCGGCGGTGAACTTTCCCGCCAAGGCCTTCTATCTGCTCAGCGCCGTGGGCCTGTGCGCCAGCAGCAGCGAGGCCCGCCGCCAGATCCAGGGCGGTGGTGTGAAGCTCGATGGCGAGAAGCTGGCCGACCCCAACCAGGAGTTCGCCGATCCGGCGGCTCTGGAGGGCAAGGTGCTGCAGCTGGGCAAGAAGACCTTCCGGCGGTTGGTGGCGGGCTGAGCCTCAGCATTTTGGCGGCACATCCATGCTCGTTCGCGGCTCCTGCGGGGTGTGCTGCCTAGATTTCAGTTATTTCTTTGAGAATGGCGTTGCTGAATAACGCTGTCCGCACTTGTGCCCTGGTGTTCACCGCCGGGGTGGCCGGAGCTCTGGTGTCGACGGCGCCGGTGAGGGCCATGGTGGTGATCGACAACTCGTGGAATGGAATGCGGCCATTGCCTGAGGCGAGCTATACCCTGCCGAGCGGAGTGAACTTTCGCACCGGTCCCGAACCGCTCGGTTACAACATCACTGGCTTGGTTCTATCTCTTTTGAGGTTCCCCAAGTCCCTTCCCGATTATCGCCTGGTGCTCCTGGCTGCGGATGGGCCCTTTGCAGATCCAACCGGGGAAGTTCTGGCTGAGGTGGATCTCTATATGAGCCAGTATTATGCTTCTTACTATGGCTTCGGTACTGCAGCTTTGGGTGCCATTGCTGAGCTCAATCTGGAGCCTGAAACCTACTACAACCTATCCCTCTATCCGGACCCTGCGACGGTCTGGCCCGATGTTTCCGGGTGGATCTATGCGCCTGGCCCCTATGACGTTGCCGGCGGCTTTGAGGCACCGACGAAATATGAGTCGCCTGAAAGTATGAGTCCGGTGTATCAGCTGTCGGTCGAGCCCATACCAGCGGTTCCTGGCCCCCTGCCGCTGCTGGGCCTGCCGGTCGCCTTCGGCTGTGCGCGTCGCCTGCGCCGGCGTCTGCGGGAGCTGCCCCACTCAGCTCACGATCTATGTGTTCGTGCAGGGGGCGGGCAGCGGCAGCTTCGGCGAACTGGTGGCCTATGCCGCGATCAAGGGCAGCGATCTCTCGCCGATCACCCTGCAGGAACTCACGGGTGCCCCGGCCCAGGGCTATCAGGGCCACGATCGGTTCGAGGTGGTGGAGAGCTGCCTGGTGCGCCACTTCCCGATTGACAAGCCGGGCGACAGCAACGCCAAGGCCACCGGTGGCAAGCGCCAGATCTGCTACAAGCTCAAGGCCGGTGAAGCGGGCTGGATCCTGCGGCCCACCAGCGTGCTCAAGTTCTGAGGCACGCCTCCGCGCTGCTCCCCATGTCCCGGAAGGGCGAGATCACATCCCCGAGGGAAGGCACCCCGCCTGCGGCCCTCACCCATCTGGCGGTGGGCGGCTACCGCTCCCTGCAGCAGCTCACCCTGCCTCTAGGGGGGCTCACCCTGGTGTGCGGCGCCAACGGCTGCGGCAAGAGCAATCTTTACCGCTCCCTGGGACTGGTGGCCGCCGCCGCCCGTGGTGATCTGGTGGCGGCCCTTGCCGCTGAGGGGGGCCTGCCGGCAGTGTTCTGGGCCGGGCCGCAGCGCACCTCGGCCGCCATGCGGCGCGGTGAGCAGCCGGTGCAGGGCAGCAGCGCGGGGCGGGCGGTGGCGCGGCTGCGGCTGGGTATCGCCGGCGACTCCCTCTCGTATGCCATCGAGCTCGGCTACCGGGCCGACGACCAGACCAGCGCCTTCGTGCTGGACCCCGAGATCAAGCGGGAGTGGATCTGGGCCGGAGGGCCCTTCCATCCCCGCAGCCTGCTGGTGCAGCGCACCGGATCGGTGGTGGAGCGCTGCAGGGAAGGGGGGCGAACGGTGCCGATCGCCCTGGAGGTGTCTCCCCACGAGAGCCTGTTCACCGCCGTCTCCGATCCTCTGGAGGCCCCGGAGGTGTTCCAGCTGCGGCGCACGATTCTCGGCTGGCGCTTTTACGACAGCTTCCGCACCGACCGGCAGGCCCCCGCCCGCAGCGGGCGCATCGCCACTCGCACGCCCTCACTGGCCGGTGATGGCGGCGACCTGGCGGCGGCTGTGCAGACGATCCTGGAGATCGGCGACGCGGATGCCTTCCAGACCGCCATCGCCGACGCCTTCCCCGGCTGCCGGCTCTCGGTGGAGACCAGCCAGCCGATCTTCCGCCTGCAGCTGCAGCAGCCGGGATTGCTGCGGCCGCTCGAGGCCACGGAGCTCTCCGATGGCACCCTGCGCTATCTGCTGCTGGCGGCGGCCCTGTTCAGTCCGCGGCTGCCGCCCCTGCTGGTGCTCAACGAACCGGAGAACAGCCTCCACCCCGATCTTCTGGCCCCCCTGGCGCGATTGATCGCCGTGGTGGCCGAACGCACCCAGGTGTGGGTGGTGGCCCACGCCGAGGCTCTGATCTCTGCTCTGGAGGCCACCCCCGGCTGCCGGTTGCTGCGGTTGGAGCGGGAGCTGGGGGCCACGGTGCTGCCGGGCCAGACGGTGCTGGAGCGGGCCGCCTGGCGCTGGCCGGGGTGATGGTGGCCCCTGGGCTACCAGCGACTCGGGGCGATCAAGAATGGGCCCAACCATCCTGTCGCCCGGAGGGCCGCGCCCATGACCGACCCTGCTGATCGCCTCATCCTGGCGTTGGATCGTCCCGACCTTGCCCCGGGCCTGGTGGAGGCCATCCCCGACCTGCGCTGGGTGAAGGTGGGTCTGGAGTTGTTCGTGGCCGCCGGCCCGGTGGTGGTGCAGCAGCTGCGAGACCAGGGGAAACGGGTTTTCCTGGATCTCAAGTTCCACGACATCCCCGCCACCATGGCCGGTGCCTGTCGCAGCGCCGCCCGGCTCGGGGCCGAGCTGATCACGGTGCATGCCTGCGCCGGCAGCGAAGCCCTGCAGGCGGCCCAGGCCGCGGCGACGGAGGGGGCGGCGGCGGCGGGCCTGCCGGCCCCCACCCTGCTGGCGGTGACCGTGCTCACCAGCTGGGACGCCGAACGCTTCCGCAGCGAGCTGGCCATTGATCAGCCCCTCGACGCCTACGTGGCCAGGCTGGCCCGGATCGCTGCCGGGGCCGGGATCGGTGGCGTCGTCTGTTCCCCCCTGGAGGTGGCCGCCCTGCGGGCTGCCCATCCCCTGCCCTTTGTGCTGGTGACCCCCGGAATCCGGCCCGCCGGCGCCGTTCGCGGCGACCAGCAGCGGGTGATGACCCCGGCCGAGGCGATCGCCGCCGGTTCGAGCCAGCTGGTGATCGGTCGTCCGATCAGCGCCGCCGCCGATCCTGCCGCTGCCTTCGCCGCCTGTTGTGCCGAACTGGCAGGCCTTCCCTAGAACGCGTTCGCTGCATCCCGCCGCTGCCGCCTGCGCCATGGCCCTTTCTCCTCCCCTGGCTGCCGGGGTTGCCCTGCTCACCTCCCTCGGGCTCTGCCTGGCTCCGCTGCAGGCGGGGGTGGCGGCTCCGCTGCAGGCGGTGGAGCAGCCCCTGGCCATCTACCACGCCTTCCACCAGCCCTACCGCCAGCTGGGCAGCCAGGTGTGCGGCCTGGCCCGCCAGGGCTATTCCCATGTGCAGATCTCGCCGGCCCAGCTCTCCTCCCGCGGCAGCGAATGGTGGCGGCGCTACCAGCCGATCGACCATTCCCGGCTCGAGGGCCTGGGCACGGCGGAGGAGCTGCGTCAGCTGATCGACCGGGCCCACGGCTGTCGGATCAAGGTGATTGCCGATGTGGTGTTCAACCACATGGCCGATCTCGACGGCCGCCCGGATCAGGAGGATCTGCGCGCCTTCCCCGGCCTCAGCAGCGCCGATTTCAACGCCCTGTCCCGCCCAGGCGACCCGCTGATCCGCCGTCCCTGCGAACCCGACTACGCCAACAACGAACGTCGCAGCGAGGTGGAGTGCTGGCTCGGCACCCTGCCGGATCTCAACTTCTCCGCCAATGTCAGGGCGCGCCACAAGGCCCACCTGCGGGCCCTGCTGGCCCTCGGCATCGATGGCTTCCGGTTCGATGCCGCCAAGCACATGCCACCGGCGGTGGTGAAGGAGTACATCGACTACGTCAATGCCCAGAGCGCTGGACGCAGCTGGAATTACCTCGAGGTGATCGAAGACCACGACACCCGCGCCGAGGAGTACAACGGCATCGCCGCCGTGAGCGATTTCCGCCTCTATCGCTCCCTGCGCCGTGCCTTCCGCTACGGCGGCGACCTGCGCAGCCTGCCCCCCGAGGCGCTCAACGACTCCCGCAGCGTGGTGTTCGGCCAGAACCACGACACGATCCGCGCGCTCAACCCCCAGCACGCCCTCGACCCCTACGACGATGAAGGCGATGCCTACCTGGCCACCGCCTACGTGCTGGCCCGCGAAGCCGGCACCCCCCTGGTGCTCAACCGTGACCATCGCCGGGCGGCCTACATCCCCTACGGCGTGACCTTCCGCCGGATCATGGCTGCCCGCGGCAGGGAAGGCAGGAACGTGCGCGAGACCGTGCTGCGGGTGATCGACAGTCCGCTGGTGCTGGTGATGGAGCGCGGTGCCGAGGGGTTCTTCGTGGTCAATAAAGGCAGCGGCCGCTGGGATCAGCCGGTGCTGGATCTCACCCTCACCAAGCTCGATGGTTGCTATCGGGAACTGCGCAACGGCTTCACGGTGGCGATCGAGAAGCGCCAGGGGCGCAAATTCGTGACCCGCTGGGGGCGCTGGTCGCGGGGCGGAATCGAGCTGCAGGGGCGGGATGCCCTTTACTTCATCCGCGAGCCCTTCGATCAGTGCAGCGCTCCATGACCGCCTCGCCCTCCTCCGGGAATGCCTTCCGCCTGCAGCGCCTCGATCAGGCCCTGTTCGATCGGGTCGCCGCCGAGGCCCGGCAGCTTCCCCGCCTGCGGCGCAACCACAACCTGCATGCCGAACCGGACGCGGTGCAGCGCTTCCTGAATGTGTTGCAGCCGGGCACCTACGTACGTCCCCATCGTCACCTGCGGGACCATCCCGGCACCGGTTTCGAGTGCTTCGTGGTGCTCCAGGGGCGAATCGGTCTGCTGCTCTTCGATGCTGAAGGGGAGCTGGGGTCGTTGGAGCGGCTGGAGGCGGCCGGTCCGCTGCGGGGCATCGAGCTGGCCGAGGGGCAGTTCCACTCCCTGGTGGCCCTGGAGCCCGATACCGTGATGCTCGAAATCAAGCAGGGTCCCTACGTGCCTGCCGCCGACAAGGACTTTCTTTCCCGCTTCCCCGCCGAAGGCACGCCGGAGGCGGCGCTGCAGGAGCGTGCCTGGCGTGCGCTGTTCGTCCCGCAGGTGCAGCCATGAAACGGCCTCTGCTGGCGCTGCTGCTGACCCTGGCCAGCGTTCCTGGCCCGGCCGCTGCCACCCGCGCTAATGCCTCGTGGCCGCTGATCCGCGATGCCTTCCTGCAGCGCGGCTTCAAGGTGGTGGAAATCCATCCGCGCTGCCAGGAGAAGAATCTCTTCGGCCTTTACGAGCGCCTCAGCCGCACCATCATTGTCTGCCCCCGCGGCAACCAGACGGACACCCTCCTGCATGAGGGCTGGCATGCGGTGCAGTCCCGTTGTCTGCGCGGCCGGCCGGTGTTGACGGTGGACCAGCTGAACCAGGGACTCAGCCGCGCCGATCGCCGCGATCTCTCCCTCTATGACGCCCGGCAGCAGGGCAGGGAGGCGGAGGCCCGGGTGATGGCCCGCCTGCCACCTGATCGCTACTTCACGTTCGTGGATCGCTACTGCGCCCCGGCGGCCCCCGGCGGCGCCACGGCCCCGGTGGCCGCCCAGGAGGCACCCCCTCCCGCCCCAGCCCCTGGCCCTGCCCAGGGGCGCGCCCGATGACGATCCGGCCGATCCTGCATCACATTCCTGTCTGTCCTTTTTCCCAGCGGCTGGAGATCCTGCTCGACCTCAAGCAGGTGCGGGAGCAGGTGGAGTTCCGGGAGGTGGACATCACCAGACCCCGGGATGAGGGCCTGCTGCGCCGCACCCGGGGGCGCACCTCCCTGCCGGTGCTGGAGCTGGCCGACGGGCGGCTGCTGCGCGAGAGCCTGGTGATCCTCGGCTACTTCGATGCCCTGTTTCCCGATCCCCCCATTGCCCGGACCGATCCATGGGAGCGGGCGGTGGAGCAGTTGGTCTGTGCCCAGGAGGGCCCCCTGACCCAACGCGGTTTCGCCCTGGGCATGAATCAGGACCCCGAGCGCCGGTCAGCACTGCTGGACTCTCTGCTGGCCACCTACCGGGAGCTCGATGCCCTGCTGGTGGAGCATGCCCCCCGGTCGCCGTTTCTGTTTGAACGGTTCGGTTGGGCGGAGGTGGTGTTCACGCCCCTGTTTCAGCGCTTCTGGTTTCTCGAGCATTACGAGGATTTCCGCCTGCCCGCCGAGCCGGCCTACGCCCGTGTGCAGGAGTGGGTGGAGGCCTGCCTCCGCCATCCGGCGGCCGCTCAGGTCAGTGCCGAGCAGGTGGTGAAGCTTTATCACGACTACGCCTTCGGCGTCGGCAACGGGGCGCTGCCGCCCGGTCGGCTGCGCTCTTCCTTCGTGCTGGAACCCCACTGGCGCGATCGACCCTGGCCGGCCCGGGGCAAGCAGGGGCCGCCCGCCACCGACGCCGACCTCGGTCTGCTCTGAGCCATCGGCCCCCGGGCGGAGGCTGGGGCAGGGTCAGGACCGCCGAGGATCGTCGGCAACGCTCCGTTCCGCGAGGGCGGAGCGGCGGCAGAAGCTGCAGTGGCCCCAGCGGGCCATCTCCCCGGCGGGGGCCGGCCGGCCGCAGGCGGGGCAGTCGGCCAGGCCGTGCACGTCGATCCGGCTCGGATGCACCGCCCACACCTCCGCTTCCGCCAGGCTGCCGGCCCCCGGAGAGGGAGCGGCATGGTGCTGCTGCACCCGCAGGTCGCGCACCGGAAAGCCTGCCCCGCGCAGGGCGCCGAGCAGCTGGTGGCGGTTGTACTGCAGCGCCTGCAGCCACGGACCCGGCGCCGCCCCCACCGTGAGCAGGCCGGCCTGCAGCTGCAGGGGGCGGCAGTGGGGAGCCAGCTGGGGCCCGGCGAGCCGGGGCCAGGCCTGCCACAGCGCCGCCAGGTGACCCTCCCGCTGCCATTGCTGCTGGAGCTGCTCGAGGCAGCGGCCCACGGCACTGGCGGGAGGAGGTGCCGGAGGCAGCAGCACTGAGAGGTTGCCGATGCGGCGGCTCTGGAGCTCCCCCTTCCTGCCTCGGCGGTCGCGGCCGGAGCTGATCCGGCGCCGGCGGCTCGGCGTCGCCGGTGCTGCTGGTGCGTCCGGCGCGTCCGGTGAGGCAGGGGGCGGCAGGTCGCTCTGGGCCATGGTGCGGAGGCTAGGGCCGGAGCGGATGCGAAAGCACGGACGGATCCCTCCGCTTTGGCTAAGGTCTGGGCCTCGCCCCTTCATCCCTATTCATGGGCTTTTTTGACCGACTCAGCCGTCTGCTGCGTGCCAACCTCAACGACCTGGTGAGCAAGGCGGAGGATCCGGCCAAGATCCTCGACCAGTCGGTTGCCGACATGCAGGCCGACCTTGTGAAACTCCGCCAGGCTGTGGCCACGGCCATCGCCAGCCAGAAACGGATTCAGAACCAGGCCGAACAGGCCGAATCCCAGTCCAAGGCCTGGTACGAGCGGGCCGAAATGGCCCTCAAGAAAAACGAGGAGGATCTTGCCCGCGAAGCCCTTTCGCGTCGCAAGACCTACCAGGACACCGCCACGGCGCTGAACAACCAGCTGTCAGGCCAGGCCGGTCAGGTGGAGACCCTCAAGAAGAGTCTCACCGCCCTCGAGGCCAAGATCGCCGAGGCCAAGACCAAGAAGGACATGCTCAAGGCCCGCGCCCAGGCGGCCCAGGCCCAGGAGCAGCTGCAGAGCGCCGTCGGCAGCCTCGGCACCA
>JBBASR010000020.1:0-43376 GCA_040399125.1 Cyanobium sp.
CGCCCTGCACGTGGGCCACGCCCTCAACAAGATCCTCAAGGACATCATCAACAAGCACGCCCTGATGCAGGGGCGCAGGGCCCGGTTCGTGCCCGGCTGGGACTGCCATGGCCTGCCGATCGAACTCAAGGTGCTGCAATCGCTCAGCAGCGAGGAGCGCCGCAGCCTCACCCCGCTCGAACTGCGGCAACGGGCCCACCGCTATGCCCTCGAGCAGGTGGAGGGGCAGAAAGCCGGGTTCCGTCGCTGGGGGATCTGGGCCGACTGGGACGAGCCCTATCTCACCCTCGACCGTTCCTACGAAGCCGCCCAGATCGGGGTGTTCGGGAAGATGGTGCTGGGCGGCCACATCTACCGGGGTCTGAAGCCGGTGCACTGGAGCCCGAGCTCCCGCACAGCCCTGGCCGAAGCCGAGCTGGAATACCCGGACGGCCACGTCTCCCCCAGCGTCTACGTGGCCTTCCCGGTGGTGGACCTGCCCGCGCCCCTCGCCGCACGGCTGCAGGCGGCGGGGCTCGCAGGGCCCAGCGAGGACCGACCAGGCGAACAGCTCTTCGTGGCCATCTGGACCACCACCCCCTGGACCCTGCCCGCCAACCTGGCGGTCTCGGTGAACGGAGACCTCGACTACGCCGTCTGCCGCGAGGACTCCGGGGACAACCCGCGCTATCTGGTGGTGGCCGCGGCGCTGGTGGACAGCCTCCGGAGCAGCCTCGAGCTCCCCCTGCAGCCCCTGCTGACCCTGAAGGGCAATGAGCTGGAAGGGGTCGTGTACCGACACCCCCTGCTGGAGCGCACCAGTCCGGTGGTGGTCGGGGGCGATTACATCACCACCGAATCGGGCACCGGCCTCGTGCACACGGCCCCGGGCCATGGCGTGGACGACTTCAACACCGGTCGCAAATACGGTCTCGAGGTGCTCTGCCCGGTGGATGAGGGCGGCACATTGACAGCGGCGGCCGGTCGCTTCGCCGGTCTCAACGTTCTGAAGGACGCCAACCCCGCGATCATCACAGCCCTGCGGGAAGCCGGCCTGCTGCTGGCAGAGCAGCGCTATGAACACCGCTACCCCTACGACTGGCGCACCAAGAAACCCACGATCTTCCGCGCCACCGAACAGTGGTTCGCCTCGGTGGACGGGTTCCGTGAGCAGGCCCTGGCGGCGATCGCGGCCGTGGAATGGCTGCCGGCCAGCGGCCGCAACCGGATCGAAGCGATGGTGCGCGAACGGGGCGACTGGTGCATCTCCCGCCAGCGCACCTGGGGTGTGCCGATCCCGGTCTTCTATCACCGCGAAAGCGGCGAAGTGCTGCTCAATGCCGAAACCCTCCACCATCTCGAAGGCCTGATCGCCGAGCACGGCTCCGACATCTGGTGGCAACGGGACGAAGCCCAGCTGCTCCCGCCCGCCTATGCCGACCAGGCCGACCAGTGGCGCAAGGGCAGCGACACCATGGACGTGTGGTTCGACTCGGGGTCCTCCTGGGCCGGGGTGCTGCAGCAGCGGCAGATGGACTACCCCGCCGACCTCTACCTCGAAGGCTCCGACCAGCACCGCGGCTGGTTCCAGTCCAGCCTGCTCACCTCGGTGGCCGTGAACGGCACCGCCCCCTATCGCACGGTGCTGACCCACGGCTTCACCCTCGATGAGAAGGGCCGCAAGATGAGCAAGTCGCTGGGCAACGTGGTCGATCCCGCGGTGCTCGTGGAAGGCGGCAAGAACGAAAAGCAGGAGCCTGCCTTTGGCGCCGATGTGCTGCGGCTGTGGGTCAGCTCCGTGGATTACTCAGCTGATGTGCCCCTCGGCCCCGGCATCGTGAAGCAACTGGCGGACGTGTATCGCAAGGTGCGCAATACGGCCCGCTACCTGCTCGGCAACCTTCACGACTTCGATCCGGCCCTGGATGCGGTGCCGATCACCGATCTGCCGCTGCTGGATCGCTGGATGCTGCAGCGGACCGCCTCCCTGATCGAAACGGTGGGTGCCGATTTCGAGCGCTTTGAGTTCTATCGCTTCTTCCAGGCCCTGCAGAACTTCTGCGTGGTGGATCTCTCCAACGTCTACCTGGACATCGCCAAGGACAGGCTCTACGTAAGCGGCGCCGGAGACTTCCGACGCCGCAGCTGCCAGACCGTGCTCAGCCTCGTGGTGGAACGACTGGCGGGCCTGATCGCCCCCGTGCTCTGCCACATGGCCGAGGACATCTGGCAGAACCTGCCTTACCCGGTGGCCGAGGCCTCAGTGTTCGAACGCGGCTGGCCTGCCCAGGAAGCCGCCTGGGCGGCTCCCGAGCTGGTCGCCCCGATGGATGCGGTGCTGGAGCTGCGGGCCCTGGTGAACCGCCAGCTGGAGCACTGCCGCGCGGAAGGGGCCCTGGGCGCTTCGCTTGAGGCCCGGGTGCAGCTGGAGCTGCCGGAACCAGGCAGCCGCCCCCCCTTGGATGAGGCCCTTCGTCTGGTTGAGGCCAGTCCACACCCTGAGGTGGACAACCTGGCCGACTGGTTGCTGGTTTCGGAGCTGAGGATCGGGGGAGAACCACTGCCGGATGTCCTGGCCGAAGCCGGCGAAGAGGGCCTGAAGGTAAGGATTGCCAGGGCCGCCGGCGCCAAATGCGAACGCTGCTGGCACTACGAGAGCGATATCGGCAGCCATGCCGAGCATCCCACCCTCTGTGGTCGCTGCGTGGGGGTGCTGGAGGCCTAGAACAACCTGGGCAGCAGCAGCCCCGAGCGGCTGCGGTAAGCCTCGAATTCGGGGTAGCGAGCCAACGATGCATCCTTGCGACGCATGTTGGGCACAAACACGCCGACCACGAAGCCGCTCAGTACCAGGAAGGGAAGCCAGTGCATGGCCAGCACCGCGAAGGAGAGATAGATCAGGATCTCGCCGAGATAGTTGGGATTGCGGCTGCGGGCGAAGAAACCCTCCTGAATCAGGCCAGGGCGAAACTGCAGGCTGAAGTGTTTCTGGGCATCGCTGCCGAAATGCAGGAACACCCCCAGCAGGCAGAGGGCGACCGCCGCCGCCACCAGGGCCGGTGGCGGCACGGCGCCGGAGCGGATCAGCAGCCAAGGCGCCAGCCAGTAAAGGCCGAGAGCCACGAAGCCACTGAGGGCCACCGCCCCGGTGATCGGCTGCTCCCACTGGCGATCTGGGAACCAGCGGTCCTTGAGCAACCAGAGCAGCCCGTAGGTGCCGTGCAGGGCGAGATACACCCAGGGACCGATGGTCCAGTTGCCATAGAGGGCCATCAGGCCAAGCACCAGGAAGGGCGTGAGGCCCTTGTGCAGATTGATGAGATGCCTGAGCTTCATCGCGGTTCAACACCAGCAGGAGGGATCCAGAAAGCTCCGCACCGGATCGGGTCCCCGCAATCGGGTTTCCCGGGCGGGATCCAGGGGCGCGAGCAGCAGTTCAGCCGCCTCGATCACGGCATCCTCCGCCAGGGCAGGGCAATCGGGATCGAAGGCGGTGGGATGGGTGACACTGCTGGAAAAACCACGGAAGATCAGGAGCTCGAACGGCTCCTCGCTTCCCGGCGCCACTCCCGGCGCCACTCCAAGCGCCACCGGCAACCGGCCCCGCAGGCGCAGCACCCGATCGGGCCGGCTGCGACTGATGGCTTCCAGTTCCCCCAGCAGAGCAGCCAGGGAGGAAGAAGGGCCCATGCTCAGAATTCCCCGGCCACCCGGCCCAGCCGCGGCAGCCGCACCACCAGCCACTGCAGCAGGCCCACCACGTACGCCAACAGGGCGGCATAGCCCACGAATCCGGCCACCCCTGGGGTCCAGGCGCCGCCGAAGACGAAGGCGAACACCTTCGCCACAACGCCATGGAGGCCCGACGGTGCCTCCAGCCACACCCGGCAGAACGGACGATCCAGCCCCCCCGCCAAGCAGGGAAGGGCCGTGGTCGCCAGGGCAGCCCCCGCCAGCGAAAGCAGGGTCAGACTCCAGCGCCAGAGCCGCAGCGTCAGCGGCAGGGGCCGCCAGGGCGGCAGGTCGGCCAGTTCCTCGTTGAGGTCCACCCAGAACCACAGGGAAGCCACCACCAGCAAGGGGGCCAGCACGAGCAGCAGATAGCCACTGGGACGGCTGTTGGTGAGCAGCAGAACGGCGATCAGCAGCAGGCTGGCCACCTTCCAGTAGATGCCCAGCAGGCGCAGCATCGCGCCTTCCCGACGCAGCGCCGCCCAGACCAGCAGCACGAGCGGCAGGCCCACGGCAAAGACCATTCCCAGGCGGATGTCCAGCCAGACCAGGGAGCGAAGTAGCGGTTCCGGCACGGAGTCCACGGATCGGTTCGGTAAGGCGCCATTATCCGCAGTCCCGTCAGGCGATAGGGTCCGGCCATGGCAGCCTTCCCCTCCCTTCCCTGGCTGACGCCCCGGCCCCGTGGCCCCTGGTGCCGCACGGCACTGGCACGGGATGTTTCCCTGCAGGGGGCCGTGGACAACGTGACCCAGCAGCTGGCCACCGCCGGCAGCGCCGATCTGGCCCTGGTATTTGCCTCCACCAGCTATGCCAGTGATCTGCCGCGGCTGCTGCCCCTGCTCCAGCAGAAGCTGCAGGCACGCCACTGGCTGGGCTGTGTGGGCGGCGGCGTGATCGGCACCGAAAGCTCCGGTGCCCCCCGCGAACTGGAACAGGAGCCCGCCCTGAGCGTGACCCTGATGCACCTGCCCGGAACCAGCCTCCAGACTTTTGCCCTCGACGCCGCCGAACTGCCGGATCTGGACGGACCGGCCGAACCCTGGCGCGAAAAAGTGGGGGCCGAGCTGGAAGAGGGGCAGTCGCTGCTGCTGTTCGTGGATCCGGGCTGCGGGGTAATCAACGACCTGATCAACGGTCTGGATTACGCCTATCCCGAGGCCGTGAAGCTGGGCGGGATCGCCGGCCAGCATTCGGCTGCCCACGGGTCCCTGCTGCTCGCCAACCAGGTGCGCAGCGGCGCCGTGGGCTGTGTGATCAGCGGGGCCTGGCGCCTCGATCCGATGGTGGCCCAGGGCTGCCGGCCGATCGGTCCGGTCTTTGAAGTGGAACAGGCCCAGCGCAACGTGGTGATCGAGGTCAGCCTCGGGGAACAGCGCAACAGCCCTGTGGCCGCCCTCCAAGGCATCCTCACCGACCTCACCCCCGCCGAACGGGAGCAGGTGAAGCATTCGCTGTTCCTGGGGGTGGGCCGCAGCGATTTCAGCCTCGGCAACGACCCCCAGGCCGGCGCCTTCCTGGTGCGCAATCTGATCGGCGTGGACCCCCGCAACGGCGCCGTGGCCGTGGGGGACCGCATGCGGGTGGGCCAGAAAGTGCAGTTCCAGCTGCGTGACGCTGCCGCCTCCCGCGGCGAGTCGCGCCAGCTGCTGAGCCTGCAGGCCCGCCGCAGCCCCGAGCCCCTGGCCGCCCTGCTGTTCGCCTGCCTGGGGCGGGGTCAGGGCCTCTACGGCCAGGCCGATGGCGATGTGGGGCTCTGCCGCGAGACCTTCGCCACCGTGCCGGTGGCAGGGGTCTTCTGCAATGGCGAGATCGGACCGGTGGGAGGCAGCACCCACCTGCATGGCTACACCGCCTGCTGGGCCTTTCTGGTGCCCGCCTCCACTGCCGCCCCCGGCACGGTGCCCGCCAGCTGATGGTGCGCCAGCACGTCAATCCCCTCAGCCGGTTTTACCAGCTGCCGCTGGCGTTGCCGCAGCCCGAGCAGCTCTTCGCCGCTGGAGGCCTCCCCCTCCATCTCGACATCGGCTCGGCCAGGGGCCGATTCCTGCGGGCCACGGCCGAGGCCACCCCCGGCCGCAACCATCTGGGGGTGGAGATCCGCCGGCCGCTGGTGGCCGCCGCCGAAGCCGATCGGATCGCGGCCGGACTCACAAACCTCCACTACCTGTTCTGCAACGCCAACATCAGCCTGGAAGCCTGGTTGCAGGAGCTACCCGCAGGCCTGCTCGACCTGGTGACAATCCAGTTTCCCGATCCCTGGTTCAAGAAGAAACACCACAAGCGGCGGGTGCTGCAACCCTGCCTGCTGCACGCTCTCGCCGCCGCCCTGGTCCCCGGTAGGCAGCTGTTCCTGCAGAGCGATGTGCCGGAGCTGATCGAACCGATGGTGGCCTTGGTGGAGGCCAGCGGCTGCTTCGATCGGCCGCCTGGGGATGCCCGCCCCTGGCGGACCGACAACCCGCTTGCAGTCCCCACGGAGCGGGAACAGCTGGTGCTGAGCCAGAGGCTGCCTGTCTACCGGGTGCTCTATGCACGCAACCATTCCGCCGTGCCGGAGCTGGGGGATCTGGAGAAAGCGGCAGCAGACACCGATAATCCCCGGACGAACGCCCCGGCATCCAGCTGAGGGCGCCCCCGAGCCCCCATGGTGCCCCCGCCCCCTGCCCCCGCGCCTTCGCCCCTGATCCTGCGGTGGCAGGGCCTGCTGGCCGGTCTGCCGACCGGCAGCATCGGGCGGAATCTGCCCCTGCTGGCCGGCTGGGTGCTGTGCGCCCTGATGGCAGGCCTGCCCCTGGTCACCCGCTCCGGTCTGAGCCTGCTGATCGCCGCCTGCTCGCTGCTGTGGGTGGTGTGGGCGTTGCGGACGCCCCCCGGCAGGATCGGCACGATCAATGGCTGGCTGTTGCTGGTGCTCGGCATCACCGTGATGGCCACCGGCTTCTCCCCCGCCCCCCTCGCCGCCCTCAAGGGCCTGGTGAAACTGGTGAGCTACCTGGGGGTCTATGCCCTGATGCGCCAGTTGCTGAGCGCGGCACCCCAATGGTGGGATCGCCTGGTGGCGGCAGCCCTGGCCGGGGAACTGATCACCAGTGTGATCGGCATCCGCCAGCTGTACGACGAAACCAGCGCCCTGGCCCGCTGGTCGGATGCCAATTCCGTGGCGAAGGGCACGGTGCGGATCTACAGCACTCTGGAAAACCCCAACCTGCTGGGGGGGTTCCTGCTGCCGATCCTGCCCCTGGCCCTGGTGGCCCTGCTGCGCTGGCAGGGCCTGGCCCGCAGGGCCTTCGCCCTGGCCGCCCTGGTGCTCGGCATCGTGGCCCTGGTGCTCACCTACAGCCGGGGGGCCTGGATGGGGATGGTGAGCTCCCTGGGCGTGCTCGGGCTGCTGCTGGCCCTGAGGCTGACGCGCCATTGGCCCCCCTTCTGGCGTCGTCTGCTGCCGGTGCTGCTGCTGGTGGGTGGCGGGCTGCTGCTGGCGCTGCTCGTCACCCAGGTGGAGCCCCTGCGGGTGAGGGTGATGAGCCTGCTGGCCGGCCGGGAAGACAGCTCCAACAACTTCCGCATGAACGTGTGGACGGCGGTGCTGAAGATGATCCAGGAGCGGCCATGGCTGGGGATCGGGCCCGGCAACACCGTGTTCAACCTGATCTACCCCCTGTACCAGCAGCCGAAGTTCAATGCCCTGAGCGCCTATTCGATCCCGCTGGAACTCCTGGTGGAAGCCGGGATCCCCGGCCTTCTGGCCGGCCTCGGCCTGTTCCTGAGCAGCTTGCGAATCGGCGTGCGCCAGTGGCGGGCCGATGGTCCGCTGGTGCTGCCCAGCCTGGCGGCCGTGGCCGTGTTCGTGGGACTCGGAGTGCAGGGCCTCACTGACACGATCTTCTTCCGTCCGGAAGTGCAACTGCTGGCCTTCTTCTGCCTCGCCACCCTGACCGCCTCGGTGAGCGGCGCAGGGGCCACTCGATCGGCGTCCCGTGAGGGCAGCCATGGCTGAACCGCGTGCGCTGCCGGCCAGGCGATGCGGCCCGCCATGAACGGCCTGATCGCGGGCTTCGATGCCGGCCAGACCCACACCACCTGCCGGCTGGTGGCGGCCCAGAGCGGTGCCCTGCTGGCGGAAGGCCAGGGACCTGGCGTCTGCCACCTGGCGGCCCCAGGTGGCAGCTCCCGCTTTGTGGCGGCGCTGCAGAGCAGCCTCAACGCCGCCCGCAGCCAGATGGCCGTGGAACACGCAAACGCGCCCCTGCTGGCGGCGGCCGTCGGCGCCAGTGGCATCGAGCAGGGCACGGCCGTGCAGCAACAGGGCCTGGAACTGGCCGCCAGCAGCCTGGCGCTGCCCACCAGCCGGCTGACCGTGACCGGAGACGAACGCACTGCCCTGAGAGGGGCTTTCCCGGATCAGGCCGGCATCGTGGTGATCAGCGGCACCGGCACGATCGCGGTAGGGCGCAGTGCCGACGGCCGGGAACACCGCTGTGGCGGCTGGGGCTGGTTGCTCGATGGTGCCGGCTCCGCCATGGACATCGGCCGTGACGCCCTCGCCCTCAGCCTGCAGATGGCGGACCGCCGCCGCGTTGAGACCCCCTTGCGGCAGGAGCTGTGGCAGGCGCTGGGAATGGACCCCGTGGATCCGCAGGCGCCGCAGCGGATCAAGGCCCTGGTGGTGAACCCCGACTTCGGCCCGGCAGGCTTCGCGGCACTGGCGCCAGTGGTGGAACAGCGTGCCGGCGGTGGCGATGGTGAAGCGGAGGCCATCCTGCAGGCCAATGCCGCAGCGCTGGTGGCGATGGTGGTGGCCATCGCCGATGCTCTGGCCCTGGAGGCCCCGGCGGTGAGCCCGATGGGGGGCGCCCTGCAACACCTGCCCCGATTCCTGCAATACTTCGCTACCGACCTTGCCACCGCCCTGCCGAAGAGCCAGCTGAGAGCCCCCGAGGGAGACGCCTGCGCCGGTGCTATCTGCCTGGCCCGTGCTCTGGCCGCGAGCGCAACAACCTGATCGTTCTGCCCTTTTTCCCTGGCTTATGGCCCTCCGCTCCAGACTGATTCGGCACGGACGCAACCTTCCCCTCCTCCACCGATTGCTTCCGGAGGAGCGCCATCCACAACGGCCCAGCCGCAGGGACTTCCCCAACTATCTGGAAGCCACTGGCGAGCAGCTTGCCGCTCCAGAAGGATATTGCATTGATGTGATCATTCCCTCCTACAAGGGAGTCGCCGAAACGAAGGCTTGTGTGGAATCTGTTCTGCAGCATCGTGATCGCTGCACGGGCACCATTCTGGTGATCGACGATGCAGGTCCTGAGCCGGAATTAAGTGCCTTGCTGCAAGATTATGCGAATCAGGGCTTGATTGAACTCATCCGCAATCCTCAGAACGAGGGATTCGTGCGGACGGCCAACAAAGGAATCCATCTTACCCAAGCCAGGGGGCGAGATCTGATCCTGCTCAACAGCGACACCGTGGTCCCCGAACACTGGACCGAACGGTTGGCGGCCCATGCCCATAGTGATGGGCGGATCGGCACGATCACCCCCTTTTCCAACGACGCCACCCTGTGCAGCTGGCCGACTCGCCTAGGAGGGGGACTGCCGTCGGCATTCCAAGCTTCGGCTTTTGACCTGGCGTGCCAGGGAGCCAACCGGGGCCGCCGGGCACCCATCTTCACCGGGGTGGGCTTCTGCCTTTATATCAGGCGAACCTGTCTGCAGCAGGTCGGGCTATTAGATGCCGATAAATTTGAGATGGGCTATGGCGAAGAAGTTGATTTCTGCTTACGCGCAAAAGAGCTCAACTGGATCAATATCGCCGCCTGCGACATCTTTGTGGAGCACACCGGCAGCGTCAGTTTTGGAAACCAGTCCAAACCCAAACAAGAATCCTGGCACAAGCTCTGTGCTCTGTACCCCTCCTATCCGCAATGGGTGAAACAGCACCTTCACGATGACCCGCTCAGCCCCTTTCGGTGGGCAGCCAGCGCGGCCCTGCTCAGGGAATCCCCGCAGGGAGCATGGCTGCGATTGAAGACCACACCGATTGTGGAGACCAGACCAAGGGAGGAGGATGGAGCCGCTGACGGCAGCACCCCGATCGTGCTGACCCTGCTGCGGCAGGGCCGTGATCTGGTGCTGGGCCTGCCACCGGAATGGAAGGAGAAACCCCTGCTGTTCGCTCGATCCCGTGACGGAGACCTGCTGCGACTGCTGCGGAGCTTCGGGATCACCCAGGAGCGGGTGATCACGCCCAATCAGCCGCTGCCCCGGCGACTCCGCAGGATCAAGGAGGCCCTGGGCACGCCTGAGCGTCCCTGACGCCTGACCTTCCCTAGCGCGAGGCCAGGTGATGTTCCGCCTGGGCCGCCAGATGGCTGGCCCAGTGGTCCACCTGCTGCTGGTCGGCGGCCTCCACCATCACCCGCAGCAGCGGCTCGGTACCGCTGGCCCGGACCAGAACCCGGCCGCTTCCCTCCATCGCCGCCTCAGCCCGTTCCACCTCCAGACGCAGGGGCTCGCATTGCTGCCACTGGGTTCGCCGGTTTCGATCAGCCACGGTCACGTTCACCAGTTTCTGCGGATAAGGCTGGAAGCTCTGGTCCATCCAGTCGGCCAGGCTGAGGCCGCGGCCATGGAGCAGGGTGGCCACCTGCAGGGCCGTCAGCAGGCCATCGCCACTCATGCCATGGCGAGCCGAAAGGATATGGCCCGACTGCTCGCCGCCCAGGCCGGCACCGAGGTCCTCCATCGCCGCATGGACGTACTGGTCTCCGACCGCCGTGCGCTCCAGCTTGCCCCCACGGGCCTGCCAGGCCCGCTCAAACCCGAGATTCGACATCACGGTGGCCACGATCCGATCGTCGGGCAGCTGACCGGCATCCTGCAGGGCCGTCCCCCAGAGGAACAGGATCTGGTCGCCATCGACGACGCGACCGCGGCCATCCACCGCCAGCATCCGATCGGCATCGCCATCGAATCCGAAGCCCATGGCGGCGCCGCTCTCCAGCACAGCCCGGCGCAGGGGCTCCAGGTGGGTGCTGCCACAGCCCTGATTGATGCGGTGTCCGTCGGGCTGGCCATGGAGCACGGTCAGTTCAGCCCCGAGCGACTCAAACACCGCCTCCCCGCAGGCCGTGGCGGAGCCCCAGCAGAGATCGAGCACGATCGGGCAGCCGTCCAGACGACAGCCATCGACGCTGCGGATCAGCGAATCGCGGTAGGAAGCCAGCAGGTCGGGACGCAGCTGGGCGGTGCCACCGCCATGGAAGCTGCCAGGCGATTCCTGCGGCAGATCGCCGCGCAGCCCGGCCTCGATGGCCTGCTGCTGCTCGCGACGCAACTTGGCCCCACAGGCACCGAACACCTTGATGCCGTTGTCGTGAGGGGGGTTGTGACTGGCCGAAACCATCAGCCCACCGGCGGCGCCGAAGCCCCGGATCGCGCCGGGAACCGCCGGAGTGGGGCACAGTCCGAGCTGCCAGACCTCCCGGCCGGCCGCCGTCAGCCCCGCCGTCAGGGCCGCCACCAGCATCGGTCCACTGCTTCGCGAATCGGTGCCGATCACCACAGGTCCATCCGCGGGCAGCACCTGCCCGCACCAGTAGCCCACCTGCAGGGCGAGGGCAGGGGTGACCGCCGTGCCTACCCGACCGCGAATGCCATCGGTGCCGAACCCGGCAACGCTGTCTCCGAGGGGCTCCCCGATCGGATGAGCAGGACGCGGAACCGAAGCAACGGACACCGATTGGACCATGCCGTCAGGGCCAGGGGAGGGATGGTGGGCAAGGCTAAGCCGACCCTGCCCGGTTGACTCCGCTGGCTCAGCTCCAGCGGCGGGGGCGCCAGAGCCAGCCCAGCAGTTCGAGCGTGGCCCAGAACAGCAGCCCCCCCACCACCCAGCCCGGCAGAGCCGCCAGGGGTGGCAGGGGCCGCAGCAGAAACACCAGCATCGCCACCACCACCACGGCCAGGGTCCGGCGGCGCTGGGCCGCACCGGGAAGGCGGCCCAACAGAGGCGGAAGCGACAACGGAAGCGAGAAGGGAGGCAGCGAGAAGGGAGGCACTGGCGTGATCGAAAGACTGGGACCCTGGGATAGCCAGAATGCCGCCAGTCTCGCTCCAAGACCCTTGGTCCGTCTTCCGCTGCTGCTGGCTGTTTCCTGCCTGGGAACAGGGGCGGCCCTGCTGGGCGGCCGTGCCCTGCTCGAGCTGAGGCCCTCCCTGAGTGCCGCCTCCAGCTCCGCCTCGCTGGAGCGGGAACGCCGCTGGTCGCCCGATCCCTGGCGCCGCCGGGAGGCCAGTCTGCTGCTGCATCAGCGGGCGGAGGGGGATCTGACCCGCCAGGCCAGGCTGCTGCGGGGGCAGGCCTGGGGAAGCGATGGGCTGGCCGCCGTGGTGCTCAAGCAACAGGCGCTGAACGCTGAAGCCCTGGACCGTCCCCAGCAGGCCGTGGCCCTGTGGCAGCAACTGCAGAGACGCTTCCCCTCCGAGCCGCCGGTGGCGGATGCGCTCTATTCGCTGGGCCGCCGGACCCCCGCGCTGCGCCAGGACCTGCTGAACCGCTTCCCTGCCCATCCCGCCGCCCTCGCTGCCGCGCTGGAGCAGGGTCCGGCGCCCGGCGAGCGGCTGGCGGGGGCCCTACACCTAGCCCGCTGGGGCCCCCGCTGGCCCGGCGCCGCCGCCCGGCTCAAGGAGAGCTGTGGGAACCCCGGGCTCCAGGCCGATCAAAGGGCCCAGCTGGCCGCAGGCCTGGCCGAACTGGGCGACGCCACCGCCGGAATCGGCTGCCTGAAGAAGGGGGACAATCTCCCGGCCGCCGGCTTCCTGGGCCTGGCCCGGGCCCTGCTGCGCGGCGATGACGCCGAGAAGCGCCAGGCCCTGCCCCTGCTGGTCTCCGCAGCACAGGGCCCCAGCAGCGACCCCACGGCCGAAGAGGCGGTGCGACTGCTCGCCCAGCAGGAAGGCCCGGAGGCCGATGCGGCCCTGAAACAACTGCCGGCCCACTGGCAGGACAGTGCACCCGTGCTGGCCCACCGCTCCCTGGCCAGCGGCGGCCAGGGAGCGATCGAACTGCTCAGGCGCTGGCCAGGAGATCCGGCCAGCTGGGATCTCCAATGGGAACTGGCCCGCAAGAGGATGCTGGAAGGCAGCTGGAGCGATGTCCAGACGCTGCTCAGCGCGATCGATCCGGCGCAGCTGCCGCCGGCGCTCGCGGCCCGCCAGCGCTTCTGGCTGGGCTACAGCCAGCGGCAGCTCGGTCAGGACGAAGCCGCCACCGCCACCTGGCGGGAACTCCGGCTCCATCATCCCGGTGGCTACTACGGCTGGCGCGCCGCCGTGCAGCTGGGCGAAGGCGACCTCTCGCTGAAGCCGGGAGGCAGCCTGCCCAGCGCCGCCTGGACCCCCCTGAGCAGCGGCGACTCCGCCCTCGACCGCCTCTGGCGGCTGGACCAGCGCACCGAAGCCTGGGAAGCCTGGCGCCATCAGCGCGGTAACCAGCCCCCGCGCGACAGCCGGGAGCTGCTGCTGGAGGGTCGCCTGCGCCAGGGGGTTGGGGACGACTGGACCGGCTTCAGCCAACTGGAGCAGGCGAACCTGCGGCTGAAACCCGAAGAATGCCCGCTCCAGGCCCAGCTGGAACAGAGTCTCCACCCGCCCCGCTACAGCGAAACCTTCGAGAAGGCGGCCCAGAACCAAGGGGTGCCCGTGGCCCTGCTGCTGGCGGTGGCCAAGCAGGAATCCCGGTTCACCCCCGGGGTGCACTCCGGTGCGGGGGCCGTGGGCCTGCTGCAGCTGATGCCCGCCACGGCGGCGGAACTGGCGGGAGGACCGGTGGCCGAAAGCGAGCTGATCGATCCGAAGCGCAATGCCGAGCTGGGCAGCCGCTATCTGAAGAGCCTGCTGAATCAGTGGCAGGACGATCCCTTGCTGGCGGTGGCCAGCTACAACGCCGGACCAGGGG
Source organism: Cyanobium sp. (assembly GCA_040399125.1). Taxonomy (GTDB): domain Bacteria; phylum Cyanobacteriota; class Cyanobacteriia; order PCC-6307; family Cyanobiaceae; genus Cyanobium. Next base: position 13,672 of record JBBASR010000020.1, read on the forward strand.
CCGTACAGGGCTGGATCAGTCCCCTGGTCAGGAGTGCACCCGAACTGTGGGTGGAAGCGATCCCCTTCCCCGAAACCCGCCTGTATGTGAAGAAGGTGCTGGGCAATGCCTGGAGCTATCTCCAGCCCCGCCCTCCGCAGTGCTGAAGCGCTGGGGCGGTGGCCGCGGCTTCAGCCATGGCCCACCCCCACCTGGAAGGCAAACAGGCGCCCGAGGCTCACCCCGCCCAGCACCAGCAGGCTGAGGGCCAGGGCCGTGAGCCACAGGGGCGTGACCAGGCGGGCCCGCACCAGATCCAGGCGAGCGAGCAGAACAGCGCAGCCGAGAATCAGCACATTGGCCAGCACATCCATGTGCAGGAGATAGAGGCCCGCCATCGTGACCATCAGCAGGGTCAGAACAAGGCTGATCACCCTGCTGGCGGACATCATCGAAGACACCTGCTGAAGCAACTGCAACGGCATGGTGCAGACCAGAACCACCGCCACGGCCTGCAGACACTCGGCCGACCAGACCAGATCACCGATCGGACGGAGATGGCTTTCCACCTCCCCCATCGGCTGGGTCCAGTGGAGGCCGAGGTAGGCACTCACCGCCACCAGCAGCAGCACCATCGGGGCCCTGATGGGCAGCAGCAGCAGGCGGAAGACGGTGTTCATGCCCCCATTTCAGCGCGGCTCCAGCACCAGCTCGATCGCCTCGAGCGGACAGCTGGGGATGCACTGTTCGCAGACCAGGCAGTGCTGGGCTTCAAAACGCAGTCGGCGCTCGAGAGGATCGAAACGAAGGGCGCCGCTGGGACAGACACTCGAGCAGATGCCGCAGTCGACGCAGCGCTCCGGATCGATGCTGATCTCTCCAGGGGCACGGTTGAGGCCCAGCCCCTGGCGCTCCAGCCACAACTCGGCGGCATCGAGCTCGTCGATATCACCGGAGAGCTCGACCACCATGGTGCCGCTCTGGTTCGGGGCGATCTGGGCCCGCAGGATCTTGGCGGCGATGTCGAAGTCGACCGCCAGCCGGTAGGTGATCGGCTGGTGCACCGCCTCCCGGGGGAAATGGAGGGTGAGCCGTCGTTTCAAGGCTGGCGCTGAAACAGAACCGCTTGCTAGCACACTTTCCCTGAGCCGACTGCCAGAGTGCTCTCCATCCAGCCCCCTTCCCCGATGACCAGCAGCCAGGGCAGTCCCCCCTCCTCCCCCGAACCTGGCGCGGGCCTGGGGCGCCGGGAGCGGATGGTGCTGGCAGCCCTCGCCGCCCTGCTGGCGGTGCTGCTGTTCTGGCTGCGGGGCGGCGTGCATCCGGCGGCCCCCCTGGAACGGCTGGCCCGCCAGTCGCTCGATCTGACGGTGGCCCTGAGCAACGGCAGACCCACCCTGGTGGAGTTCTACGCCGACTGGTGCGAGGCCTGCCGCTCGATGGCACCGGCGATGGAGCAGATCGAACAACGCCACCGCGGAGCCCTCGACGTGGTGCTGCTCAACGTGGACAACCCCCGTTGGCAACCGGAACTGGATCGCTATCAGGTGAACGGCATCCCCCAGCTCGAACTGTTCAATGCCAGGGGGCAATCGGTGGGCCGCTCGATCGGGGCTCGCAGCCCGGCCGAACTCGAGGCCCTGGCCCATGCTCTGGTGAAGGAGGAGCCCCTGCCCCAGCTGGTGGGCGTCGGCCCCACCAGCCCCCTTGAGCAGGACCCCGAAACCTCCGCCGCCGCTGCCCCCGTGGCGGTGGCCCCCCGCAGCCACGGCTGATCCGGCGGCGCCCCGCTGCCGTTGCCCCTTCCCCCAGCCCCCCTACCGATGGATCCCCGCTTCCGGGTCGACCTGATCGCCGCCACGCCCAACCCGCAGCAGTGCGTCTATGCGGGAATGCACCAGGACTACAGCGAGGGCTTCGTGGCCGCCGATCGCGCCGACTGGCCCGACGAAACCCGCGCCGGTGAGATCTGCGTGAAGCGACTGCTGGCCGGCGAACGCGGCCATTACGGACCGCTGGAGCACGCCCAGATCGTGCTCAATGTGGGCTGGTTTCCCCATTCGGTGATGCAGCAGGCCCGCACCCACCGGGTGGGGGTGAGCTTCGATGTGCAATGTCTCGCCGGTGACACCGAGATCACCTTCCTGCATGCCGGGGGGAGCCTGCGGAAGATCAAGATCGCTGAATTACACGATCTCTGGACTAACGGAGAGCGGGCGATTCGACACCGGCAGACTCGTGGCCGTCAAGGCGAAGCACCAGGAACATACCGCCGCGATTGCCGCAAGCGGCTGCGGAAAATGCAGTTACGGGTGCTGAACGAAGACACAAACGTCTTTGAAACGAGCCATCTCACGGATGTGATTTGCAGTGGGCTGCAACCGGTCTATCGGCTGACTATGGAGGATGGCCGTACTCTCGACTGCACCGCCAACCATCGCTTGCTTACACCGGATGGCTGGCAGACCATGGGAGAAGCCCTGTCCCTAAAGGTGCGGAAGGATGGCACCGTGTGCAGCTTCCGACGCACAGCGCAGGTGCTGGCGAACGGGAACGTGGCGGTGGGCAACGGGTCCTACCGGGACAGAAGCTGGCTCCAGCAACAGGTCCAATCCGGGGCGACCCAAGACGAGATGGCAGAGCGGGCTGGCTGTTCGACCACCACGATCCGGGACTGGGCCCGTCGGCTTCAGATCCACTTGGTGAAGAGCGACACGCGCTTCCATCCGGGATTCAAGCCCTGGAACCACAACCCTTCAGCTCTCTATCGCCAGCAACAATGGCTGCAGCAAAGACTGGAGGACGGGCTTTGTGCCAAGGAGATGGCTGAACTCGCTGGCTGCTCCGTTGAAGCCATCAAAAAGTGGGTCTATCACTTCGGACTGACCCTCAATAAACGCCCATTTTTCCAGAAAGGCATGCGGCCCTGGAACAAAGGACGAGGTGGTTATCGCCTGCAGCTGTCAGAAGCGTCACGCGAAGCGAGGCGTGCCCATGGACGACAGATCACCCGTCGAGGCTCAGCATCACACTTCTGGAAAGGGGGCACATCATCTGAGCGAGTGTTGATCGCTGCCTGGACACGGCAAATCGCTCCCCAGGTCCATCAACGCTTCGATCACACTTGCCAGCGTTGTGGACTGCGTGGAAGCGAGCATCAACTGCATGCCCACCACTTGGTGCCCGTCTATGCGGATCCAAGCCTTGGCTACCAGATCGAGAATCTCGTCACACTTTGTCAACCCTGTCACGCCTTCATTCACAAACACCACCAGGAAGCCGACTTTGCCGCGGCGTTCCGACCGCTGAAGCCAATCAATACCTGGCCCGACAAGCCCCGTCCCCGGAGTCGGAGGCTGATGGCCCATCCGCTCACCGTGGTCCAGGTGGAATTTCTGGGCACTCAGATGACCTACGACCTTGCGGTAGCTGATCCCTGGCACAACTTTGTGGCCAACGGTCTGGTGGTGCACAACTCCATGCGGTACACGGGCGACCGCATCTGCAAGGCGGCCAATGGCGAGATCGAGCTCGAAGAGGTGTTCTACCTGCGGCCCGAGGGGGACTACAGCGACCGCCAGGGCAAGAAATACACCTACACGGCCGAGCAGCGGGGTATCGACCTGGAGCTCTGCCGCGCCGCCGCCGAGCGCTACCGCGACCTGCTGGCGGCCGGCTACGCCGAGGAACACGCCCGAGGCATCCTGCCCTTCGACTACAGGCAGCATTTCGTGGTGAGCTTCAGCCTGCGGGCGTTCCTCCACTTCCTCGACCTGAGGGCCAAGCTCGATGCCCAGCAGGAGATCCGCGAACTCTGCGACCTGATGTGGCCCCATCTCGAAGCCTGGGCGCCCGAATTCGCCGCCTGGTACGAGAAGAGTCGCCTGCACAGGGCGCGGCTGGCGCCATGAAGCGGTGATGCTGCCCCACCACCCGCCACTCACCACCCAGATTCGCCGCCTGGCCGCGGACATGGTGCTGCTCTGCTCCGATCCCGGCGACGTTCCCCACGCCCTGGATCTGCTCGACGCCAGCTATGCCTCACCCGCAGCCGCCGCGGCCCGGGCCCGCCTGAAGGCCGATCCGGCGATCGCGCCGCTGGTGCACGAGCGCTACTGGGGCACCTGGCCGGAGGCCTCCAGCCTCACGGGGCTTCCCCTGGGCAGCCTGGGGCATGCCTACGGCCATCTGCTGGCCGACCAGGGCCTGCAGCCGCTGCCTCCGCCGGAGATTCCGGCCGGGGCCGATGGCGACGACATCTATCTGCAGCGCCGCATCCGGGCCAGTCATGACGTGTGGCATGCGATCAGCGGCTGCCCCACCACCCTCGCCGGCGAAGCGGCCCTCAATGGCCTCACCGCCGAACAACTGCGCTGGCCAGGTTCAGCCCTGCTGCTGGCCGCTGACCTGATTCATCGCGTCGATGAACCGGCGGCAGAGACGGCGGATGGGGTGGATGTGGGGCTGGCCGTGGCCTTCGGTCTGGAGCTGGGCTGCCTGGCCCCGCCCCTGCTGGCCCAGCGTTGGGAGGAAAACTGGGAACGCCCGCTCGCCGACTGGAGGGAGGAGCTTGGTATTCATGTGCTGCTCCAGCGAAGCCCGTTCAGACCTTCGCCAGGGTGACCCGCTCGGGCTGGTGCTGATATTTGCCGGCACGATCCTGGTAGGTGGTGTCGCAGGGATCGCCTTCGAAGAAGAGCAACTGACAGATGCCTTCGTTGGCGTAGATGCGGCAATCGGCGCCGGAGGAATTGCTGAATTCCAGGGTGAGATGCCCCTCCCAGCTGGCTTCGGCAGGCGTGGTGTTGACGATGATCCCCAGCCGGGCGTAAGTGCTCTTGCCGAGGCAGATCACGGTGATGTTGGCCGGCACTTTCAGCTTCTCGAGCGCCACCCCCAGGCCATAGGAATGGGCGGGAAGGATGAAATATTCGCCGTCTTCATCCTGATGGAGGGGCGCCGGCTCGAGGTTGGCCGGGTTGAACCGCTTCGGGTTCATGACCGTGCCCGGCACATGGCGGAAGATCAGGAATTCCTTGGCCGAAAGACGCAGGTCGTAGCCGTAGGAGGAACAGCCGAAGCTCAGCACCGGCGAACTGCGCGCCTCCGGATCGAGATGGCGCACCAGGGTGCCCTGAAAGGGCTCGATCATGCCGGCGGCGGCCTGCTCGTTGATCCAGCGGTCGTTCTTGAGCATCGTTCAGTAGCCCCGGCGCAGCTCGGTGACCTGGTCGGCCATGTCCATCAGAGCCGGGGGCATCGCCGGACCGGTGAGGATCACATCCAGATGGGCCGGACGCCGTTCCAGGGTGGCGATGATCTCCTCGGCCGGGAGGTAGCCGAGCTGGATCGCCAGCCCGAGCTCGTCGAGAACCAGCAGGTCGACACTGCCTGAAAGAAGCTGGTCGCGGCAGTAGGCCCAGACCGCCTCCACGGCAACCCGGGCCTCCCCATCGATCGCACCCTGGGGATCGACCGCCCCATCCAGACAGAGCAGGGTGGCAGGCCTCAGCCACTGCAACCTGCCGCAGAGCCAGAGGCAGCCTTCCACGCCCTGGTCCACCCCACCCTTGAGAAACTGGCTCACCAGCACGCTGCTGCCGAGGCCGGCGGTGCGCAACGCCTGGCTGAACACCGCCGCGAAGCTGCCGCGGAATGGGGCCGTATGGATCTGCAGCAGCCCTTCCGGCTGGGGCACCAGCCGCAACGGTGCCGGGGGAAGCACCACCCGCAGGGAATCCTTGGCAGCGCCATGGCTTGGCGGGGAAACGGAACGAACGGCCGCTTCGTTTCGGCCACCGCCGGGGCTGCGCTGCGGCTGGCGATGGTTGACGAGGCTGGCAGTCATGAACACCCCTGCAGACAGAAAATCAACAGGACTGGAAGCCCCATCGGGCGGGTCTTGGGGGAAGGATCCCCGGCACCTCGCCTGCTGAATGTAGCGGGAGCCGGCCACGGCGCACACCACCCCTGGTGGGAACGGCGCCTGGCGCAAACAGGCGTACCAATGGGCCGCCCTACGCTGCCCTCCCTTGCCTCGCCCAGCGTGACCAGTCCCCGAGCCGACGGCCGCGCCGCCGACATGCTGCGTCCGGTGCGTTTCCAGTGGGATCCCATGGGTTTCGCCCTGAGCTCGGTCACGATCGAAGCCGGCAGCACACGCGTGCTCTGCAGCGTCTGTCTCGACGAAGAGGTGCCCCGCTGGCGCCGCGGATCGGGCAAGGGCTGGCTGAGCGCCGAATACCGCCTGCTGCCCGCCTCCACCCCCAGCCGCCAGCCCAGGGAGCTGATGAAGCTTTCGGGCCGCACCCAGGAGATCCAGCGGCTGATCGGTCGCAGCCTGCGGGCGGCGATCGATCTCGAGGCCCTGGGGGAACGCACCCTGCTGGTGGATTGCGACGTGCTCCAGGCCGATGCGGGCACCCGCACCGCCGCCGTGACCGGCAGCTGGGTGGCCCTGAGCGCCGCCCTCGAGCGCCTGCAGCGCCAGGGGGTACTGCAGGCCTCACCGTTGCGCCAGCAGGTGGCGGCTGTGTCGGTGGGCCTGGTGGAGGGTCGGGCCCTGCTCGATCTGAACTACGGCGAAGACAGCCGCGCCGACGTGGACCTGAACGTGGTGATCGACGCCCAGCAGCGGCTGCTGGAGATCCAGGGCACCGCGGAGGGGGCCCCGTTTTCCCGCACGGAGCTGAACTCCCTGCTCGATCTGGCCGAAACAGGCATCCGTCAGTTGCAGCAGGCCCAGAACCAGGCGCTGGCCAGCCAACCGCAGCCCGGCTGAGCCGGCCAGATCGTCCGTTTCTTCACGAAGGAGAAACGTGAAGAAAGGAGCCTGGGAGAAAAAGAGTACGTTTCGCTACATGCCTGGCACGGAGCGATCCGTAGCTTCCGAGCCACTAGTCACCCCGCCATGGTCGGCGCCACCCGCGGATTCAGCCGATTTGCCAACACCCCTTCCAGCGGGGCGCCAGTCAGCGTGGCGTCGGTCGGAAGCGGCGGCCAGCCCACCGCTACCCTGCTGGAGGTGATCCGCAGCCTCTCCGGCAGCAGCGTCGAAACGATCGAACGGGGCAAGACGATCTTCTTTCCCGGTGATCCAGCGGAGCGGGTCTACCTGCTGCGCCGCGGGGCGGTGCGCCTCTCCCGTGTCTACGAATCCGGGGAAGAGATCACGGTGGCCCTGCTGCGGGAAAACAGCCTGTTCGGCGTTCTCTCCCTGCTCACGGGCCAGCGCTCCGACCGCTTCTATCACGCCATCGCCTTCACCCGGGTGGAGATGGTGACGGCACCAGCCGCATCGGTGCGACGCGCCATTGAGCAGGACGCCAGCGTGGGACTGCTGCTGCTGCAGGGGCTCTCCTCCCGCATCCTGCAAACGGAAACGATGATTGAAACCCTCACCCACCGAGACATGAGCTCGCGTCTGGTGAGCTTCCTGCTCGTTCTCTGCCGCGACTTCGGCGTACCCAGCAACGAGGGGATCACGATCGATCTTCGCCTTTCCCACCAGGCGATCGCCGAGGCGATCGGCTCCACCCGCGTCACGATCACCCGCCTGCTGGGGGATCTGCGCAACGACGGTCTGGTGCAGATCGACCGCAAGAAAATCACGGTGTTCGATCCGATTGCCCTGGCGAAACGATTCAGCTAGCCCTTTGCCAGGGATACTGAGTCGTTCCTGGAGCGGGGCGTGTCGGGCTGGCTGCTGATCCTGGCGCTGCTGGTTCTCGGCGGGGTGCTTTCGACCCTGGGAGATCGTCTCGGCAGCAAGGTGGGCAAGGCCCGTCTGAGCCTGTTCCGGCTGCGCCCCCGCAAAACGGCGGTGCTGATCACGGCCCTCACCGGCAGCCTGATCAGCGCCATTTCGCTCGGCTTGATGCTGCTGGTGAGTGAACGGCTGCGGGTCGGTCTGTTCCAGCTGGATCAGATTCAGGCCCGACTGCGGGAAAGCCGCAGCGAACTGGAGCAGAGCCGATCCGACCTCAGCCGCAACCAGCTCGCCCTCAAGGAGAGTCGCGCCGAGGTGCTTCGCGCCGAAGCCGGCCGCAGCCAGGCCCTGCGCAGCCGGCAGCAGGCCCTCGCCAGCCGCGAGCAGGCGCTGCAGGGCCGTCGCCTGGCGATCGAAAGTCAGCAGCGGGCCCGGGGGCAACTGCAGGCGGCCCAGCAGCGGGTGACCACCCTTCGCCGTGAACTGCAGCCCCTCCAGACCGAAAGGGGCCGACTGGAGGCAGAACGGGATCGGCTGAGCCGTGACGTCAAGGGCAAGGACGTGGAGATCCGTCGGACCGAGGCCGAACTCGCCCAGGTGCGGCAGCGGATCGCGGCCGGCGCCAAGGAGCTCAAGGAACTCGAGACCAACGTGATCGCGCTGCGGCGAGGCGACGTGGTGATCGCCAGCGGCCAGCCCCTGGCCACGGCCAAGGTGAAGCTGCAACAACCCGCGCAGGCGAAGGACGTGATCGATGCCCTGCTGCAGCAAGCCAACATGGCGGCGTTTCAGCAGCTGTTGCCGGGCAAGGCCGTGGATCGGCAGATCCTGCTGGTGCCGCGCAAGGAGATCGAGCGGCTGGAGCAACTGCTGCGCCAATCCGGCACCTGGGTGGTGAGCATCCGCTCCGCCGCCAACGTGCTGCGGGGGGAGGCACGGGTGCTGGCCTTCCCGGACCTGCGGCCCAACCGGCAGGTGGTGAAACAGGGAGAACTGCTGGCCCGTACCGCGCTCGATGGAGACGAACGCAGCCCCGAGGAAGTGCGCAGCCGCATCAACCTGCTGCTGGCCGCCGCCTTCACCAAGGCCCAGCGCCAAGGGACCCTGGTGGATGGCCTCCAGTTCGACGGCGCTGCCTTCAACGAACTCGGCCGCCAGCTGAGCGAGCGGCCGGCCGGCCAGGTGGCCACGATCGAGGCGATCGCCCTGCGCAATGCCGACACCCCCGACCCGATCGTGGTGGAACTGCGCTGGAACCAAGGCATCCGGGCCGGCAGCCCCCGAACGCGATGAGCGGCGCCCCTCTGGCCGCCCTGGATCCGGGCCGCAGCAAATGCGGGCTGGTCCTGAGCGATGCCTCAGGCGAAGGCATCCAGCAGGCCCTGGTGCTGCCACCGGCAGCGACCTGGGATCAGCTGCGCCTGTGGCAGGCCAGCGGGCCGCTGGCGGGGGTCATCCTCGGCAACGGCACCGGCTCCCAGGCATGGCGACAGCGGCTGGAAGGGCTCGGCACGGAGATCCATCTGGTGGAGGAGCGGGGCAGCACCCTGGCGGCCCGGCAGCGCTACTGGCAGCTGTTTCCCCCGAGGGGCTGGCGCCGGATGCTGCCCGAAGGCCTGCGCCAGCCGCCCCGGGACTACGACGACGTGGTGGCCCAGCTGCTGCTGGAACGCTGGCTCGGCCGTCCGCTGGCCCGACCCGCCTAGAACGCCGCCCGCACCGTGAAGGCATAGTCCCCCCCTGGCTCCAGCTGGTAATCGGCCTTGAGTAGATAACGCAGCAGGGCGTCCTGAATCAGGGCCCGGCCCAGGGAGGGCTCCACCGTGAGCTCGCCACGGTCGAAGGCCCACCGGAAACTCCACTGGAAGCCGCCGGCACTCACCTCCCCCTCCATCAGGCAGGGGGTGAAGCTGCGGCGCAGGATCCGCAACTGGGCCGTGGTGGCGGGGAGGCGAGCCATGAGATCAGGATGCCGCCACGCCGGCACGAAAACTGTTCAGACGATTGCCGGCCCGCTCCGGCCCCAGTCTCCGGATCAGATCCACGCCGGCAAGCACCTCCGTGAGCACCTCCTCCACCATCGGCTTCTCCTCCGCCGAAAACCGCCCCAGCACGTGGGAAACGGTGCGCTCCCGGCGTTCCACCGGATTGTCGGCGGGGGCCCCGATGCCGATCCGCAGCCTGGCGAAAGCCTCACTGCCGAGATGCTGAATGGTGCTGCGCAGACCGTTGTGGCCACCGGCACTGCCGGAGACCCTCAGCCGCAGGCGTCCAAGGGGCAGGTCCATGTCATCGACCAGCACCAGGATCTGGCTGGGTTCAAGCCGGAACCAGTCGAGGGCCGCCCGGATCGACCGCCCGCTCTCGTTCATGTAGGTCTGCGGCATCAACAGGCGCAGTCGGCGTTCGCCGCTGCCGACCTCGGCCAGCAGCCCATGCAGACGAGGCTGTTGACGGAAGGAAATGGAGGCTTCTGCCGCCAGCCGCTCCAGCGCCATGAAGCCCACGTTGTGGCGGGTGTCGGTGTAGCGAGGACCTGGGTTGCCCAGCCCCACGAGCAACTGCAGATCCACGGCAGAAATGGAGGTCAGCGAGGATCTGCTTCCGTGGCATCCGGGCCGCCTGTCTCCACCGGGGTGGCGGCCGGTGCAGCGCTGGTGGCAGCCGCCGGAAGACCAGTGGCCGAAGGGCTGGCCCCGGAGAGATCAGACTCGCCGGCGGGGGTGCCTTCGGTGCCGACGGCGGTGCGGAACTCCTTCTCGAATTCCTGAGAGGCGGACTGGAAGCCACGCAGGGTGCGCCCCAGGGTCTTGCCGAGTTCCGGCAACCGTTTCGGACCGAAAACAAGCAACCCGATGGCCGCGATGACGGCCATCTCGGGCAGGCCGATGCCGAAGATATTCATGAAGGAGCTCCGGGAACGGCGAATCAGCCGATGCCGTTCCAGTTGACGTTGATGCCTTCCAGCAGCAGCGACTTGTTGTACAGCTGAAGGATCACCAGCAGGAACACCAGGAAAAGCAGCATGAACACTCCCATCACAGGAGTGGTGCCCCAACCGGGGACGACCTTGCCGTATTCGGAATTCAGCGGGCGCAGGATGTCTCCCAGGCGGGTGCGTTGGGCCATGGCAGCTCGGGGCTCTCGGCAAACAGTGGCTCTGGTTACTGTAAGGGTCTTCGAGGGCCCGCCGAGCCGGGCTGTCGAGACTTGTGACGGAGCCCCCCCTCCCCTGCCCATGGAACCCACCACGAGCTCCCCGGCCCTGTCGATCGCCATCGCTGTTCTGGCAGTGCTTCTGGCGCTCACCGGTTTCGGGGTGTACACCGCCTTCGGCCCGCCTTCCAAGGAGCTCACCGATCCCTTCGACGACCACGAAGACTGAGCGCTCCCGCCTCAGTCTGAACGGCGCAGCCGCCAGAAACCGATCCCCCAGGGCCCCAGCACCAGGGGATCGGTGCCGTCAGGAGGCTGGGGCAGCGGTTGATCGAGCCCATCGAGGCGCTCCACGAACTGCCAGCAGTGGTTGAGCTCGAGCCTGCGGCGGCAGGGGCCCAGATTCTGCAGGGTGACCAGTACGTCGCGCCTGCACCCCTCGGCCTGTCGCAGGGCCAGCAGCTCCAGATCGCCATGCTGCGCTGGAAATCCCGGCCAGGCGGAAGCGGCAACCGCCGGCCGCCAGGGGCGACACCACAGGGGTTGACCCAGCGACCGCGCCGCCTCCGGCACCCCGGCCTGCCGCCAGCCGCCGGCACAGGGCATCAGGGCCAGACGCTGCCGCTGCCAACCGTTGTCGGCCCCTGGGTCGGGCCAGGTGGGGCCCCGCAGCAGGGAGACCCCCAACTGCTGGGCGTTGGCCGAAACCCCCTGGGGGCCATCGAGCAGCACCGCCAGGGAAGGGGCCTCGGCCCGCTCGCCTGACTGCGAGGCCAGCCAGCGGATTGCCGCCACCTCCCAGCGGGCCTGCTCCCGGGCGGTGCGTGCCTCGGCGGGCCGCTCGATCACCCCACCGGAGGTATCGGCCGCCCAGCGCACCGCCGGCTGGGCCAGGGGAATCTCAAGCCGCAACAGCTCGTGGCGCTGGTGCCACTGCACCCCCAGCACCAGCTCGAGCCAGGGGCTGCCGGCGAGCAGGCACCCGTCGAGACGAATCCGGCTGCCCCCCAGCTGGCCGCGCCAGACGAAACGGGCGCAGAGCGGCCCCCGTTCGAGCCATTGGGGCGCCCCCTGCCAGCGCCAGGACAGGGGATGGTCGCGGTAGTCGGCGGCGATGTCCCAGGCGTCCCAGAACTCGCCCCGATCCGCCCAGCGACACCAGGAGAGAGGCGCGGCCAGCAGGCTCGTGCCGGCGGCATCGAACAACTGCTCCACGCCCTCGGGACCGATCCGGGCAGCGATCAGACCATTGGCCAGGCACCAGCGATCGGGATCCGGGCCCTCCACCGGTTCGACCCGCACCGGATGCTCCAGGGGCCGCCCGTGCCCGGAACCATCCGCCGCCGGCGATGCAACCGGATCACGGCGCAGGCTGAGGGCGCCCACTCCCTCCAGCCCCGGCAGCTGCAGCCACTGCCCCCCCCCGGGGGCCGGCTGGCCCTGGAGGGGAACGGCCGTGAGCGGCTGATCACCACCCTCCCCTTCCAACAGACTCCAGCAGCCGGCGGGCAGCCGCACGGTGCGGGGCGGGCTTGCCATCGCCTGAAGCTGCACGACTTTCCAGACCTGAACGGGCCCATCGACGCCGATGCTGCCCCCCAGGCCCTGGGCCAGAGCCTGGTCCCGCTGGCATCGAGCCCGGCGGCGGGCCTGCCGCCACTGGGGCTCCGCCTGCTCGAACACCTCCGGAATCGACGTGCCGGGCAGGATGTCGTGAAACTGCTGGAACAGCAGGGGGCGCCAATCGGGGGCTTCGGCCGCCGGCTCCGCCCCCCGCAGGGCCAGGGCCAGATCGGCCTCGCGCAGCAACCGTTCGAGGCTGCGGTTGTGGCGCTTCTGATCCGGCCGGCTGGTGGCGCAACCGCGATGCAGTTCGAGGTAGAGCTCGTCGCGCCACACCGGCAGGCCTGGCACGAGCGGCTCCAACCGCTCCAGGTACTGGCGCAGGGTGCCGTACCGCTGGCCGGCGGCGACCGGCTGCTGTTGCCAGAGGGCCAGCTGCTCCAGCATCTCGACGGTGGGTCCGCCGCCGTGATCCCCCACCCCCGGCAACCAGAGGGCGTCCTCCACCCCCGTGGCGCGCTGCCACTCCAGGCGATACCGCTCGATCGCGACGGGGTCGCCATCGGTGCCGATCGGCGCCGTCATCAGCGAGAGCAGCTCGGCACCGCAGCGGCTGCGCCAGCGGAACAGGCGATGGGGAAAGCGATTGGTGGCGTTCCAGGCGAGCTTGTGGGTGCAGAACCAGCGCACCCCCGTGGCCGCGGCCACGGCGGGCAGGCCCGCCCCGAAACCGAAAGTGTCCGGCAGCCAGCTCACCTGGTGTGACCACTCCGGAAAGGTGCGACGGCTGTAGTGCTGACCTTCCTGGAACTGCCGCAGCAGGGAGGCGGTGGAGATCAGCACGCAGTCGGTCTCCACCCACGAACCATTGAGCGGCTCCCAGCGCCCCTCACGCATGGCGGCCCGGATCCTGGCGAACAGGGACGGCCGGTGCTGTTCGAGCCAGGCGTAGAGCGCCGGGGTGGAGTGGCCGAAATGGAGGGCAGGAAACCGTTCCAGCAGGGAGAGGGCCGAGCGGAAGGTGCGTTCGGCGGCCTGCCAGGTATCCGCCACCGGCCACAGCCAGGCCAGATCGAGATGGGCATGGCCGAGCACGTGGATCAGCCCCTCGCCCGGGATCTCCGGCCGGCCGAAATCCTGGCGGAGCTGCAGCAGCTGGGCGCGGGGAGCAGCCAGCAAGCCATGGGGATCGGCAGGATCCCGGGGCTCCAGCTCCAGGCGACTGGTGATCAGGGCGCCGTCGTCATGGAGGGGCGAACGCAGGCGCAGCTCGAGCGAAAGCGCCTCCCCCTGCCACCAGCCTGGCGGCAGCGGCCACCGACAGGCGGTGTCGAAGAGATCGCCGGCATGCACGGCCGCTCCATCAGAGCGCAGTTCCACCTGATCGGCCCACCAGCGCAAGGCCAGACGGGCAGTGGCCTGCTGCGGTCCGAGGCATCGCCAGGCCTCGGGACAGACGAGCCGCAGCGTGAGGTGGCGCCACTGCCCGCCGCGCGGCCAGACGATCAGCCCCCGGGCCACCCAATCCGGGCGATGGACAGGCCCCCAGGGGTGAGCCAGAGCGGAACCCAGCTCTCCCCCCGGCTGGCGGGCCTGCCAGAGCGGCTGCAGATCCAGGGCCGCCCGATCCCCCCCCGCTTGCTCCTGTGCCTGCACCGCTTTCCCCCTGCGTACGTGACTGAAACGTTTCAATCCGGGCACGATCCGCCCGCTGCGGGGCCCCTCTTCCCTGGATAGCAAGCCAGGCCCCATAGGATGATGCGTCTGCCGCAGGGTCGAAACGGCCCCTACCGGTCCCAGTCACTCCCTGTCACCCGCCGGACAGCCCATGCTCGCCCTCAAGATCTCGGTTTACTCGGTCGTTTTCTTCTTCATCGGGATCTTCGTGTTCGGCTTCCTTGCCAGCGACCCGAGCCGCACCCCCAGCCGCAAGGACCTGGAGGAGTGATCGACCCAGGCCCCCCACGGCCTGCCCGCCCATCCCACAACCGGCTGTGATGCCCTGAATCCTGCATGATTCACGTGGCAGGATCGGGCTTCGATTCGCCGATCCCCCGGCCGTACGTGGTGCCCAATCAACGCCCCACAGGCCGAAGCACGGCCCAGAGGATCGAGGTCCTTTCGCCCAGGCGTCTGGGCGGGATCGTGCCGTTGTTCGGCCTTGGGCTTCTGCTGGTGACGGCACGCCCCGCGGCAGCGAATCCTGCCCCCCCGGCGCAGCCTTCCCAGGTGCCGGTGCCGGTCCCGGAAAACGCCCTGCCGCCGCCGGAGGGCCAGCCGCCGCTGGAGCTGCAGCTGAGTGCCAACCGCCAGAGCTACGACCAGCAGCGTCGTCGCTACGTCAGCACCGGCAATGTGATGGCGAGCCTGGCCGGAGGACGCCTGCTGGCCGATCGCCTCGAGTTCGATCCCGAGAGCCGCACCCTCTACGCCTACGGCAGCGTGCGCTTCCAGCGCGGACAGCAGTATCTGCAGGCCAGCAGCCTCCGCTACAGCCTCTATGAGGGGGTGGGCGAGATGCGTGATGTGTACGGCGTGCTCGACCTCGACGGCACGGCTGAGGATCTGGACCTGACCAGCCCTCCTTCGACGCCGCTGCCGCCGCCGGAACCGATCAGCTGTCCAGCCGACGTGCCGCCCCCGCCCCAGTGGCACCCCTATCCCTGGGCAGTGACCGGCTGGGCCGGCCAGATGTTCGCCGCCAACTTCGGCGACACCTTTCTGTTCAAGGGCAGGCTGCGGCCGGAATACCTGGGGGGCCTGGGGCTGCAACGCCGCCTGCTGGATGGCGGTCCTTTTGCCCTGGAGATCGACACCAACCTGCTCGGCCATCGCGCCACCCGCCAGGCGGGGGGTGAATTCAACCAGACGATCCCCTTTGCCGACACCCCCGCCCAGACCTTCAGCGACATGACCGTGGGCCTGGGGATACGGCTCTGGGTGCAGCCCTGGCTGAGCCTCTACTTCGTGGAAGGGGTGAGCCTGCTGAGCGAAAACAGCAACTACGAGCGCACCTTCCGGGAGAACTACACCCAGTTTCTCAACTACCTGGCCTTTGAGGTGGAAGCCCTGGTCTCCCCCCAGTGGTCCGCCGTGGGCAGGATCCACCACCGCTCCGGCGCCTACGGCACCTACAGCGGCGTCAGCGAAGGCAGCAATGCCTATCTGCTTGGGCTGCGCTACCGCTACGGCGAATCGGGCCCCTCCCGCCAGCCGGTGGTGCTGGCCCCGGCCCAGGGCTGCCCCGGTGCCCCCGCCCCCGGGGAGGAACCGGGGCAGCCCGACCTGGCCCAGCAGCTGGAACAGGTGACCCTCGGTCCCGGCAGCAGTGGTGCAAAGGCAAGCCGGTCAGGGGAGCCGGCCCCCTCCCCGGCCAGCCGCCCGCGCCGGCAGAACCACTGGGAGATCGCCAGGGCCCAGGAAAAGGCCCGACAGGAGGCGATCGCCCGCATCGATCAGCGGGTGGACGACGTGCAGTTCCAGCAGAGTCTCACCGCGGAACGGCGCCTGGGCTTCCCCAACCAGCTGGTCACCCCCGATGCCGCCAACCAGTTCGGCCAGGTGCGCCCCAGCCAGCTCCAGGACCTCACCACCAAGAGCAACCGCCAGCTGGTGCGCGGTTCCCTGAGCCGCTGGCGCATCCAGGCAGGCAGCCTGCGGTTCACCCCCACCACCCTCTCGGGCGACCGGGTGGGCTTCACCAACGATCCCTACACCCCGGCCCAGTCGTGGCTGGATTCCGAAAACGTGGTGGCCACGCTGCAACCCAACGGCGACACGGTGATCAAGGCGGGCCGCAACCACCTGCTGCTGGAGGAGCGGCTGCCCATCCCCGTCACCCGCTCCACCCGGATCAAGAAGCAGGAGGAGATCGACAACCGCTGGGTGCTGGGCAACGACCGGGAGGATCGGGACGGGGTGTTCCTGGGATACAACATCCCGATCAAGCTGGGCGAGCAGGGGAGCTTCACTCTGCAGCCGCAGTTCATGCTGCAACGGGCCATCAACGGCACCACCGATGCCTACCCGCTGCCGGACCAGCCGGTGCAGGACCCGCCGGTGGAACAGCCCGCCACCACCGGCGATCTGTTCGGCCTGGAGGCCAAACTGCTGGCCCCGGTGGCGGGCTTCCGCGCCGATGCCACGCTGAGCCTCTCCACCCTCGACTCCCACAACCTGGCGGATGGCACCCGCAGCTGGGGCGACCTCAGTCGTGCCGTGCCGCTGCCGCTGCTGGGCGATTCGCTGTTCCGTCTGTTCGGCGCCTACCGCTTCCGCACCTGGAACGGCTCCCTGGGCGAGGAAGACGTGTACTCCGCCTACGGGGTCTCGCTTGAGGACACCGGCGACCTGGCGGACTGGGGAAGGCTGCGCAGCACCTACTTCTGGCGCCTGGGGGTAGGCAACTACCAGGGGAACGACTTCGAGAGCACCAACCTCAGCGATCTATGGCGGGGCAACGCCATCGGTTCGCTGAATCTGAGCCTGCCGCTCTGGACAGGCAAGGCCTCCACCCTGGCGCCGGCCCTCGTGCTGGAGAACACGCCGGTGCCGATCGTTCCCGGCCTGAGCCTCAATGCCAATCTGCTGGGGAGCCTGGCCTACTACGGAGACGGCACCAACCAGAACACCCTCAGTCTCTCGGGGGGTCCCACCCTGACGCTGGGGCACTTCATCCGTCCCTTCCTCGATTACACCCAGATCACGATCACGGGCGGAGGCACCCTGCGCCAGGGCCTCAGCCCCCTCAGCTTCGATCGGGCGGTGGATCTGGGCACGATCGGCATCGGCCTCACCCAGCAGATCGCCGGACCCCTGCTGTTTAGTGGCGGCATCGGCTACAACGTCGACCCCAACTCAGAGTTTTACGGTGACGTGACCGCCTCGTATGTGGAACTGCGCTGGCAGCGGCGGTCGTACGAAATCGGGGTGTACTACAGCCCCTACGACGGACTCGGGGGCGTGCGGGTGCGCCTGAATGACTTCAACTTCAAGGGGCCCGGTCTCCCCTTCGTGCCTTATCACCCGAGCCAGGCCCCCCTCAAGCGACCCTTCTGAGGCACGAGGAGGGAGCGGCAGACTCAGGGGGACTCAGGTTGCGGCGAATCCCGTGAGATAGGGGAGGCGCTCTGCGGTGGCGCGCAGTTCGGCGTCGTGGGAGACCAGCTGGGAGGTGCCATCCCACTGCCCCGACACAAGCATGCGATGGGGGCCTTCAGCCAGCTCCACAGACCAGGAGCATGGGTCCCCCGCCTGGGGGTGAAGCAGCAGCTCCAGGGCTTCGAGATCGAGGCGCAGGCTGGCGGAGGGATCCGCCACCACCGCCGCCTGGATCTGGCCCACTGTCGCCGCATCGGCCGTGAGGCAGGGGATGCCGAGGGCCAGACAGTTGCCGAAGAAAATCTCGGCGAAACTCTCGCCGATCACGGCCCGGATCCCCCAGCGCATCAACGCCTGGGGAGCATGCTCCCGGCTGGAGCCGCAACCGAAGTTGCGGTTCACCACCAGGATCGAGGCCCCGGCATGCTCGGGCCGATCAAAGGGGTGGCCACCCTCGAGTTCGGTGCGGTCATCGGCGAAGGCACCGGCCGCCAGCCCCTCGAAGGTGACGCACTTGAGATAGCGGGCCGGGATGATCCGATCGGTGTCGATGTCGCTGCCCACCACGGCAACGCCACCGCCCTCGAGCTGGCGAACCGGACCGCAGGGAAAGGCAAGGTCGCTGGTACTGCCCATGGGAATCAACGAGGAATCAGAAGGAGCGAAACAGAAGGAGAGGGAATCAGCGGGAGGGCAGCAGCTGGCGCACATCGGCGACGTGACCGGAAACGGCGGCGGCCGCCACCATGGCTGGACTCATCAGCAGGGTGCGACCACTGGCTGAACCCTGACGCCCCTTGAAGTTGCGGTTGCTGGAGCTGGCACTGATCTGCCGACCCTCCAGCCGATCGGGGTTCATGGCCAGGCACATCGAGCAGCCGGGCTCACGCCACTCGAAGCCCGCCTCGCGAAACACCACATCCAACCCCTCGGCCTCGGCGGCGGCGGCCACCTGCTCACTTCCTGGCACCACGAAGGCCTTGATACCCGGTGCCACGTGGCGGCCCCGGGCCACGGCGGCCGCGGCCTGCAGGTCGCTGAGCCGACCGTTGGTGCAACTGCCGATGAAACAGACATCGATTGGCAGGCCGGCGATCGGCATGCCCGGTGCCAGATCCATATAGCGATAGGCCTCCTCCGCCAAGGGGCGCTCCTCCGGATCGAGCTGGTCGGGGGTGGGCACGGCCTCGTCCACGCCGATGCCCTGGCCGGGGGTGATCCCCCAGGTGATGGTGGGGGCGATCCGGGCAGCGTCGAACACCACCTCATCGTCGAAGACGGCATCGGGCCCACTGGCAAGGCCACTCCACCAGGACACCGCCCGATCCCAGGCCTCCCCGGCCGGAGCGTGGGGCCGATCCCTGAGGTACGCGAAGGTAGTGGCGTCGGGATTGCAATAGCCCACCCGGGCGCCGCCCTCGATCGCCATGTTGCAGAGGGTCATGCGCTCCTCCATCGAGAGGGCCTCGATCGCAGGACCAGCGAATTCGTAGGCATAGCCCACGCCACCCTTGACGCCGAGGGTGCGAATCACATGCAGCACCAGATCCTTGGCGAAGACGCCCGACTGCAGGGTGCCTTCGACCCGGATGCGACGCACCTTCAGCTTGTTCATCGCCAGGCTCTGGCTGGCCAGAACGTCACGCACCTGGCTGGTGCCGATCCCGAAGGCGATCGCGCCGAAAGCACCGTGGGTGGAGGTGTGGGAGTCACCGCAGGCCACGGTCATGCCGGGCTGGGTGAGGCCCAGTTCGGGGGCGATCACATGCACGATCCCCTGGCGGCCGCTGCCCAGGCCATGCAGGGTGATGCCGTGCTCGGCGCAGTTGGCCTCCAGGGTGGCCAGCATCTCCTCGGCCAGGGGGTCGGCGAAGGGCCGGGCCTGGGAGGTAGTGGGCACGATGTGATCCACGGTGGCCACGGTGCGCTCGGGGTGGCGCATCGACAGGCCGAGGTCGCGCAGGGCCGCGAAGGCCTGGGGGCTGGTGACCTCATGGATGAGGTGCAGACCGATGAACAGCTGGGTGGAGCCGCCCGGCAGGTCCGCCACCCGATGCAGCTCCCAGACCTTGTCGTAGAGGGTGCCGGCGCTCACGCGGAAGGGTGGGGGAAGGGAGAATCGAGCCTACCGTTGACCACATGGCGGGGGGCACCAGCCAACAGGGCCTCCACATTGGCGGCGGTGGCCTGGATCAGTCGCTGGCGGGCCTGAACCGTGGCCCAGGCGATGTGGGGCGTGATCACGCAGTTGGGGGCGGCGAGCAGCGGCTGACTCGCCGGTGGCGGCTCGACGCTCAGCACATCGAGTCCGGCACCACCGAGGTGGCCGCTGGTGAGGGCGGCGGCGAGATCGGCTTCGTTCACCAGGGCGCCCCGCCCGGTATTGATCAGCAGCGCCCCAGGCTTCATCCGGGCGATCCGGGTGGCATCGATCAGACCGCGGGTGTCGGGCGTCAGCGGGCAGTGGAGACTCACCACATCGCTGGAGGAAAGCAGCAGATCGAGGGGAACGCTCTCGGGGCCAGGGGTGCGGCGATGGCTGAGCACCTCCATTCCAAAGGCGACACCGAGGCGCGCCACAGCCGCTCCGATCCGCCCCATGCCCACCACGCCGAGAGTCAGTCCGGCCAATTCGATCAGCGGACCATCCCAGTAGCAGAAATCGGTGCTGGCCGACCAGCGGCCCTCACGGACCGTGGCGGCATGGTGGCCGGTGCGGTTGGTGAGCTCCAGCAGCAGGGCGAACACCGCCTGGGCCACGGAAGCGGTGCCGTATTCGGGCACGTTGCACACCGGCACCCCGCGCCGCTGGGCCGCGGCGCCGTCGACCACGTCGTGGCCGGTGGACAGCATGGCGATGCCGCGCAGGGCGGGCAGGGCCTCCAGATCGGTGGCCGTGATCGGGGTCTTGTTGGTGACCGCCACGTCGGCCCCGTGCAGGCGCTCCACCACCCGATCCGGGGGAGTGTGGGGATGGACCACCAGATCCCCCAGCCGCTCCAGAGCCTCCCAGGCAAGATCGCCCGGGTTGGTGGTGCGACCATCGAGCACCACCAGCCGGGGACGGCGCGGCTCAGCGGCGGGGTCGGTCATGGGTCAACCAGGCTGGACGGTGGCGGGATCCCTTCGGAACAGGCCGTTGAGGTAATGGCGGGCGACGGCCCGATCCTGGCTGCCGTGCTGAAACAGGAAGCCTGCCAGCGCCGCCTGCATCAGCCGGTACTGATCCCACTGGGGATGCTGACGAATGAATTCCCGCATCGCGTCGAAGAGGTCCTCGGGCATCTGGTTCTCGATGCTCACGGTGGCTGGGGCGTGGTCGGGGACCTGACTCATGC
Organism: Cyanobium sp.; assembly: GCA_040399125.1. Taxonomy (GTDB): domain Bacteria; phylum Cyanobacteriota; class Cyanobacteriia; order PCC-6307; family Cyanobiaceae; genus Cyanobium. The sequence continues at coordinate 34,516 of JBBASR010000020.1, forward strand.
GGCGACTCGCTGGGGTCTCCCCATCAGGCCACGAGACAGCGCCGGCCGTCAAAGAGGGGGCGGAAGGGCCTCTCACCGCCCGTCGCATGGGACCCGTTTCGGGACTTCTTGATTTCACTGGGGGCTGGCGGCCGGTCGGTGGTGCCGACCGGGGACCGCAGCCGAACTGCTCCCGAGGTCAAGGGGAGAGGCTGTTTCCCGCAGACAGAACCCCTGAGGGAGCCCAGCCGAGGGCCCAGGCGAACCCTGGCTGGGGAAAAAAGGGGTCAGAACTGTGGAAAAGTGTGGTGAACCGGGGAAAACCCCATCCCACAGGATTCGTGATCGTTCGGACTGGCGGATGCAGCGATGCCGATCACGCTCCTCTGCCCCTTGACAGCAACGACCTCACTCCTCTTCGTCGCTGCCGGCAGGCACCAGCCGGATCTGCTTGCGGCCGAGCTTGATCTCAAACTCATCGCCCGGCTGCAGATCCAGAAGCGCGGTGTAGGCCTTGCCCACCAGCAGGTTGCCGTTGCCCTGCACGGTGGCCACATAGCTGAGCTTGCGCCCCCCCTTGCCCGAGCCCTTGCCACCGCCATCGCCGAGGCTCAGCCCCTTGGCCTCGAGCAGAGCCTCATAGAAGGCGGTGAAGTTGAGCCGCTCGGATCCATCCTTCTTGGAGCTCACATAGCCACAACCACGCACCAGATCCGACTTGGACACATCGCCAAGTTCCTTGACCTTGGCCAGGAGATCAGGACCACCAAGCATGACGAGACTGGGAAAGTTGGATGAATTCAGCCTAACGCTTGATCCGATTTGGGCAAGTGAATTGAACCCACCAATCTTCTCCAGGAGCGATCAGCATCGGGCCGACATTTACCAGCCAGAAAATCGATGCTGCCAGCCAGGGAATGGATGCGGCCGGCAACTCTGAAGCTCAGGCCAACGCGACCAATCGCAGCCTCAGGCGGTTCAGTGCCTCGCCCACCGTGACCGCCTGAATCCAGTCGCGGGGTCGGCTGGATCCGAAGCGCACCCCCTCGCTGTGGGTCCCGCCCGGCCCAGCGATGGCGAGATGAACCAGACCCACGGGTTTCTCGGGGGAGCCGCCTCCAGGCCCGGCGATGCCGGTCACAGCGATGGTCCAGTCGGCATGGGTGAGGGCCCGCACTCCGTCTGCCATCGCGATCGCCACAGGATCACTCACCGCTCCGAACTGCTCAAGCTGGGAGGCAGGAACCCCCAGCACCGCACGCTTCACGTCGTTGGCATAGGCGATCACCCCGCCCAGGAAGACATCGGAGGCTCCGGGCACGCCGGCCAGGGCCGCCCCAAGCGCTCCCCCGGTGCAGCTCTCGGCCACCGCCAGGGTGGCGCCGCGGCGGCGGAGCAGATCCAGCACCACCGAGGCCAGGCTGTCGCCCTCCTGCCCGTAACAGGCCGAACCGGTGCGGGAGCGGAGTTGCTGCTCCACCGGGGCCAGCAACTGCTCGGCGAGAGGGGAGCTGGGGGCCCGCGCCGTGATCCGCAGCTTCACCTCACCGGTGCCGGCATAAGGAGCCACCGTGGGGTTCTCCAGGGCCAGAAGATCGGCCACCTGATCGGCCAGCAGGGATTCCGAAACCCCCCAGAAACGCAGCATGCGGCTGGCGAACACCCCATCCGCCAACCCGGACTGCCGCAGCCTGGGCACCGCTGTGGCCGCCCACATCGCGTGCAGTTCACTGGGGACCCCCGGGAAGGTGAGCACCGTGAAGCCCGGCTGCGGGGTCCAGATCATCCCGGGCGCCGTGCCGGTGGGGTTGGGCAGCACCTCCGCCCCCTGGGGCAGCAGCGCCTGCTTTCGATTGCTGGAGGAACAGGGGCGACCGCGGGCCTCGAGCCTGGCCTGGATCCCCTCCCAGATGGCGGCATGTTCCACCAGCGGAACCCCGAAGGCGGCGGCGATCGCCTCGGTGGTGAGATCGTCGGGGGTGGGGCCGAGGCCGCCGGTGGTGATCAGCACCTGGCAGCGCTCCGCCGCGGCCCGCACCGCCTCGATCACCCGCTGCCTGTTGTCGCCCACCACCTCCTGGCGGAAGTGGGGAAGACCCAGCAGCGCGAGCTGTTCGGCGAGCCAGCGGGCATTGCCATTGAGGATGTTGCCGAGCAGCAGTTCGGTGCCGATGCACAGAACCTCCACCCCCCGCCGAGCCCCGGTCACCGTTGCGCCCCGCCCTGCTGTTGCATCCGCCTGCGGCTGACCACCACGACGGCGATCAGCACGGCCGTGGCCAGGGCGAGCCAGAGAAAGCGATTTTCGGCATCGGCCACCACCAGCGCCAGGGCAGCCAGCCACTGGGTGAAGGCATAGATCAGCACCACGGTGCGGCGATGGCTGAAACCGGCCCGCAACAGGCGGTGGTGGAGATGGCGGCGGTCCGGATAGAAGGGGGAGCGGCCCTCACTGAGACGGCCCATGATCACGGCCGACATATCCGCCAGGGGAAGCGAAAGGATCAGCAACGGCAGCAACAGACTGACACTGGTGAGCCCTTTGGCCGGCCCCACGATGCTGATCGAGGCCAGGGCGAAGCCGAGGAAATAGGAACCGCCATCGCCCATGAAGATGCGGGCGGGGTTGAAGTTGTGGCGCAGAAACCCGAGACAGGCCCCGGCCAGGGCCGCCGCCAGCAGGCCGGCGGCGGGTTGATCGAGGCTGAAGCTCACCGAAAGCAGCCCGATCGCGGCGATGCCGCTCACCCCGGCCGCCAGCCCGTCGAGCCCATCTAGCCAGTTGATGGCATTGGTGATGCCCACCAGCCAGATCACGGTGGCAAGCGCACTCAAGGGGCCCGGCAGATCCAGCAGCCGTTCCGTGCCCAGCAGCGGAAAGGGCAGGTCGATGCTGCCGATGCGCACCCCCTGCTGCCAGACCGCCATCGCCACGGCCACCTGCCCGGCCAGCCGCGGCAGCGGCGGCAGGGCGAACAGATCGTCGGCCAGGCCGATCACGAAGAAGCAGAGGGCGCCGGCCAATGTGGTCCAGATCAGCTGGTCCTTGTCGGGCGGCAGTTGGGCAAATCCCCCGAACGACCAGGTGAGGGCAAGGGCAAGGCTGAAGCCCGCCACGATGCCGATCCCCCCGAGACGCACCATCGGCAGGCTGTGCTGCTTGCGGGCATCCGGGGGGTCCACCAACCCCCAGCGCAGACCCAGACGTCGCACCAGCGGCACGATCAGGGCGGTGAGCAACGCCGCGCTCACGCACGTAAGCAGGGCCGCTGCGTTCGGGCTTTGAGCAAGGGTCACGGGGGCGGACCGGAAAGCAGCTGACCGATGGGCGTCACCTTACGGGCTGACACGCAGATCAAACGTGCTGCAGTTCACGTTGCTGCGCATACAAGGGATATCGCCGACAGAGCGCCGCGACCCGCTCCCGACACGCCTGCTCGATGGCGCTGTCCTCGGGGTTGAGCAGACGATCGGCGATCACATCGGCCACCTCGCGGAAGGCCGCCTCGTCGAAGCCCCGGGTGGTGCAGGCCGCCGTGCCCAGGCGCAGGCCGCTGGTCACGAAGGGCGACTGCGGATCGAAGGGAACGGTGTTCTTGTTGGCGGTGATGCACACATCACTCACCAGCAGGTCGGCCACCTTGCCGGTCATCCCGATCGAGCGCAGGTCGAGCAGCACCAGATGGTTGTCGGTGCCGCCGCTCACCACGGCGATGCCGCGCTCCTGAATCCGGGCGGCAAGGGCGCGGGCGTTGGCCACCACCTGCTCGATGTAGGTGCGGAAGGAGGGCTGCAGGGCCTCGCCGAAGGCCACGGCCTTGGCGGCGATCACATGCTCCAGGGGGCCTCCCTGGGTGCCGGGGAACACGGCCTTGTCGAACTGCTTGCCGAATTCAGCGTCGTTGCAGAGGATCAGGCCGCCGCGGGGGCCCCGCAGGGTCTTGTGGGTGGTGGTGGTGACCACATGGCAGTGGGGCACGGGGCTGGGATGGACCCCGGCTGCCACCAGGCCGGCGATGTGGGCCATGTCCGCCAGCAGGTAAGCGCCCACCTCATCGGCGATGGAGCGGAAGGCCGCGAAGTCGATGGTGCGGGGATAGGCCGAATAGCCGCAGATGATCAGCTTCGGGCGGTGCTCTAGGGCCAGCTCGCGGATGGTGGCGTAGTTGAGCTGCTGGGTCTCGGGGTCGACGCCGTAATGCACGGCCTTGAACCACTTGCCGCTCACGTTCACAGGGGAGCCGTGGGTGAGGTGCCCGCCATGGGAGAGATCCATGCCCAGGATCGTGTCGCCCGGCTGCAGCAGCGCCAGAAACACGGCGAAATTGGCCTGGGCGCCGCTGTGGGGCTGCACGTTGGCCCAGGCGGCCCCGAACAGCTGCTTGACCCGCTCGATCGCCAGCTCCTCGATCGCATCCACGTGCTCACAGCCGCCGTAGTAGCGCTTGTGGGGCAGACCTTCGGCGTATTTATTGGTGAGAACGGAGCCCTGGGCTTCCATCACCGCCCGGGAGGCGAAATTCTCACTGGCGATCAGCTCCAGGTGGGTCTGCTGACGCTCCAGCTCCTTGGCGATCAGGGCAGCGATGGCGGGATCGCCGCTGGCCAGAGGAGCGTCGATGAGGTCCACCATGGAAAGCCGCTGAGCAGATGGGTCGATCGTAGGAAATGAGCCTGCCGGAGCCCGCCTACCCCGGACTCCGACCGAGAATCCACAAAAAACGCCCCCTTTCGGGAGCGTGGAGAAACTCCTTGCGGAGTCTTGAAGGAGCGCGCCTGGAGAGATTCGAACTCCCGACCCTCTGATCCGTAGTCAGATGCTCTAATCCGCTGAGCTACAAGCGCGTGCGCCCTCACATTCTCACCGCACAGGGGGCCCTTCCGTCAACCTGCCCGCCCGGGGCCGCCCCCTTCAGCCAGGCAAGGGCGGAGCGATCTAGGGTCCAGCAAGGCGCCCGCCGCCCCTCCCCCGCGCTCCCGCCCATGCCGATCCGCTGGTACGGCCCCGCCAATCCCGAAGACCCCACCTATCGGCATTTCGAGCGCATCGTGAATCTGACGCTGCACGGAGCGGTGTTCGCGGCGCTGAACAGCGGCCTCTGGTTCGTGCAGGGGATGCGCCATCCCTGGCCCCAGCTGGGTCGCCTCACCCTGGCGTGGGCCGCCCTGCTGCTGATCCATGCCAGCGTGGTGGTCCTGCTGCGCCCCCGCACCGCCGCTGCCGCGGAGGCCCCCACCCCTTCCGACGCCCCCAACCAGCCATGACCCTTTCCGCCCAGGCCCTGGAGGAACTCACCGGCGCCATCGCCGACCGCCTCTACGTGCAGGTGGCCAACTGGAATCTTTATCTGGGCGATGCGGGCCTGGCTGAAACGCTGGCGATCGAATGCGCCGGCCGGCTGGACCAGGGAGCAGCGGTGTGTGCCCGCCAGGCCCTGGAGGCGGTACAGGTGCCGATCGGAGGGGGGGGCACCCGATTGCCGCTGGCCCGGCTGGTGCCCGCCGGCCAGCTGCGCGACCTGGAGGAACTGCTGGAACCCTTCTGCTGAGACTGCCTGCGGATAGGGTGGCGCTCACCGCGCATCCCGGTCGTGCTGATCATTGAGGTCACCAACGCCCGCGATGTGGTGAGGCAACGCATCGGCCCGCTCGGCGGACGCCTGATCGGCAAGGTGGTGGATGCTGAGGCCCAGGTGGAGAAAGCGATCATCCAGGAACTGGAAACCGCCTTCCGGGAATTCGGCATCGAAGCCCGCATCTTTTCAGTGGATGGGCCCCAGATGCTCGGTCGCTCCCATCTGGAGATTCCGGTGCAGGTGCGTGAGGAACGGGAGGTGCGCCTCTCCTGAGGGGCCACCTGACCGGCCGCGCGGCCCTCAGCTCCGGCCCGGCAGTCTCCGGGCCAGCGAACCGACCATCTGCCGGGCCTCCGGCACCCCCGCCAGGGACGCCAGCAGGCCATAGAGACCCAGACCAAAGGCGGAACTGAGCCCGGCCTGCAGCAGCAGCCCGATCAAGCCGCTCGGCCACTCCACGCCTTCAGCCAGAACCCACGCCACCACTCCGGCGAGCACCGCCGCCAGGGTGAGCATCAGGGTGTCGCGCCCCCAGGCCCGCAGGGGCAATCCCCCCATCCGACGCGAAAGGATCAACAGCAGGCCCAGGCAGGTGATCACGTTCACCGCGACGGTGGCCAGCACCAGCCCGGGCGCCCCGAAATTGAGGGCGGGCAGCTGCTGGCCCCAGGGGGTGGGTCCGCCCACCAGAAACCAGTCGAAGAAGGCATTGAGGCCGATGCCTGCCATCGACCAGCGAAACGGGGTGTTGCCATCCCCCAGGGCATAGAACACCCTCACGAGCACATCGCGGGCGAGATACACCGGCATGCCGAGGCCATAGGCCATCAGCAGGCCACCCACCAGGGAGGCGGCGCTTTGGTCGAAGGCACCCCGTTGGTAGACGAGGGCCACGATCGGCCCGGCCAGGGCCACCATCAGGGCCCCCAGCGGCAGCATGCTGGCGCTGGAGAGCATCAGGCCCTGGCGGATCCTTCCCACCAGTTCGGGCCGGTCGGCGGGGGCCGTGAGCCGGGCGAAGGTGGGCAGCAGCGGCACCAGCAGGGCATTGGAGATCAGACCCAGCGGGGTCTGCACCAGCAGGTTGGCGTAGCCCAGTCCGGCCGCTGCCCCGACGATGCCGGAAGCGAAGAACAGATCCACGAACACATTGATCTGGAGCATGCCCGAGGAGAGGGTGGCGGGTGCCATCACCCTCAGCACCTCCTGAACCCCTGGATGACGCAGATCCCAGACCAGCTGCGGTTTGTGCAATCCCTGGCGGGCCAGGGCCGGCAGCTGGATCAGCCACTGCAGCAAAGCCCCGAGGGTGGTGGTGCCGGCCAGCACCGCACCGCCGATCCTCACGTTCTCCGGCAGGGTGATCGCCGCGCCCAGCTGCCACCACAGCAGACCGATGCCCGCGATCACGGCCACGCTGGAGAGCAGCGGGCTGACGGCCGGCAGCCAGAATTCATCGGCGGCATTGAGGGCGCCGAAGCCGAGGCCGATCAGACCGGCCAGCAGGGCCATCGGAGCCATCCAGCGCAGCTGTTCCACCGCCAGCTGGTGGCGGGTGGCATCCAGCTGGGGACCGACCAGGTCGATCAGCGGATCGGCGGCCACGACCAGCAGCAGGGTTACCCCCAGCAGGGCAACGCCCACGATCGTGTTGATGGCTGCCAGCACATGGGCGCCCTCCTCCTTGGGGCGCCGCGCCAGCACGCTCACCATGGCGCTGTGGAAAGGGCCGTTGATCCCCCCCAGGAGAATCAGCAGGAAGCCCGGCAGCACGTAGGCGTAGTTGTAGGCGTCGTAGGCAGCACCCACCCCGAAGGCGGCGGCGATCACCTGCTGGCGGAACAGACCGGCCACCTTGCTGAGCGCCGTGGCCACGGCCACGATCAGGGCGATCCGACGCAACGATGGGGACATCCGGGCCGGGGCCAAGGCCCGTGCAGAACGCACGGCAGTATGGCCGCCTCCCCTCCCGCCCCCCTTCGATGCCCGGCTCCGCCCCCGCTGCGCCATTGCTGCAACTGGGCCCCCTGCGGGAAGGGGTGCTGCTCAGGCGTTACAAGCGCTTTCTGGCCGATGTGGAGCTGGCCGACGGCGAGGTGGTGACGGCCCACTGCCCCAACACCGGGCCGATGACCGGCGTGCTCCATCCGGGAGGCCGGGTGCTGCTGCGCCACGATCCCTCCCCCAGCCGCAAGCTCGCCTGGACCTGGGAGCAGGCGGAGGTGAGCGGCGCCGATGGCCGGCCGCTGTGGGTGGGCATCAACACGGCGCTGCCGAACCGGCTGGTGCGACGCACGATCGAAGCCGGCTGCCTGGAGTCAGCGCTCGGCCCGATCGGCTCGATCCGGGCCGAGGTGCCCTACGGCGAGGGCCGGCGCAGCCGCATCGACCTGCTGCTCACGCCCGCTGCCGGAGCGGCCGATCCGCGGCCGATCTATCTGGAGGTGAAGAACACCACCTGGACCGACGGTGACCTGGCCCTGTTCCCCGACACGGTGACCGAACGGGGCCAGAAACACCTGCTCGAACTCACGGCCCTGCTGCCCGAGGCCAGGGCCGTGCTGGTGCCGTGCCTGAGCCGCGGCGATGTGACCCGTTTCGCCCCGGGCGACAGCGCCGATCCCCGCTACGGCGAGCTGTTCCGCGCGGCTCTTGCCGCCGGCGTGGAGGTGCTGCCCTGCCGCTATCGATTCTCGGCCACCGGCGTGGAATGGCTGGGCCTGGCCGAAGTGCTGGAGCGCCAACCCGAGGATCAGGCCCCATAGAGTCGGCGGAGATCGACCGTGCCGCCGTGGATACCCGTGCCTTCAAGCGCTCCCTGCACCACTCGGAGCGCTACAACCGCCGCGGTTTCGGCCTGGGCGAGGAGGTGGCAGGCAGCCTGCAGACGGCTTACCAGAGCGACCTGATCGCCAGCCTGCGCGAAAACGGCCATGCGCTCGAGCAGGGGCGGCTGCATGTGCGGCTGGCCGAGGCCTTCGGTTTCTGCTGGGGTGTGGAGAGGGCGGTAGCCATGGCGTACGAAACCCGTCGCCACTACCCCACCGAGCGGATCTGGATCACCAACGAGATCATCCACAACCCCTCGGTGAACGACCACCTGCGCGAGATGAATGTGCTGTTCATCCCGGTAGAAGGCGGCGTGAAGGACTTCTCCGAGGTCGCCGGCGGCGATGTGGTGATCCTGCCCGCCTTCGGCGCCACGGTGCAGGAAATGCAGCTGCTGAGCGAAAGGGGCTGCCACATCGTGGACACCACCTGCCCCTGGGTCTCCAAGGTGTGGAACACCGTGGAGAAGCACAAGAA
>JBBASR010000021.1:0-13241 GCA_040399125.1 Cyanobium sp.
ACAAACCCCTGATCAGCTCCCGCATGGCAGGCGTACAGATCGATCGCCTCGATGCTGGAGCCGGCCAGCGAATCCCAGACATCTGCACGTGCCAACAGCGTGGTTCGCGTGAACGGTTCCGACCCGATCAGCACCTCACCCGGGCGCCCATGCGCTACGACAGCCAGGCGTCGATTGGCGCTGTTCAGGTATTGCGCCGCGAAGAGCCTGGCCAGGGCATCCTCATCAGGCTGAACCACGATCGGCAGAACGCCAGGGCTTAGACCTGCCAGCAAGAGGCCGAGTTCCGGCAGTGAGCCGTCAATCAGCAACAGCGTCTGGCCAACGTCCCCACTCCTAACCTCGTGGTTGGGCGGCTTGTCCTCGATGCGCAAAACCCCTTCGCGCCTCAGGCACACCAGACCAAATCCTTCGGTGGAATTGGACATGGTGAAAATGGACTTAAAGACCTGAACTCATTTTCACCTTTAAACCACACCGGCGTCACAAGAAAACCACTATCTCGGCGATGATTAGATACGGCAAGATGGTTCGCCGCAGAAGCGCAAAAGCGCAAAAGCGCGTGATTCCGGCAAGCAGTTTGGTTTCGAACGCCGAGCAATCAGAATTCAGACATCACCAGAAACACTCGCGGCCCTGCTGAGCACATCCGCCACCGCTTCAGCTTGCAGCTGACCATTGGCACCAAGGTTGATAAGCAGCGTATCGAGCGCCACACTTCGGTTGCTGAGGCTACTGGTGGCCTGACCAGAAACGGAGATGGCGGATGCCACGGATTTCTGATTGGCCAGCGCGGCGATCTGCCCCTGGTCGGCCACGGTGATGCCGACCTGCGTTCCGGTGTCGCTGAGGATGCCAAAGCTGCCGCTCGCAACAGTGGCCGTGGCATTACCCGCAACCGACTGAGAGCTGAGGTTGGACAGGCCTGTTGCCGTGGCGTTGATCTTGGCCAGATCGGCAGCAATGATCACGTCGGTGTTGCGGATACCGGTGATGGTTGCGATACCGACGCCGCTCGTGCTGCCGAGGCTGCTGCTGCTGGCGCCTTTGGTGGCATTGGCGCGGACATCCACCGAACCCTGACCCGTAGCCCCAACGGTGCCGAGGGTTCCGCCACCCAAGGTGATGGAGGAGAAGGTGCCAGCAGTTGAATTGCCGAGGATGCCGCTCACCTCCAGGCCCATCTGACTGGTGGCGTCGCCCACGCCAGAGGAGAGTGCACTCACCAGCAAGGGAGCCACGTCGCTACCAGCACTGGAGGTGGCATTCACGCTGCCCTGATCACCGATATTGATGGTGTTGGCCTTATCCAGGCGAAGAGCATCGGCCTGGAGCGTGGCCAGGGCATCGCTGTTGCCGGTCACAGTGCTCGCTGTGCTGCGGCCGGCGAGGCTGGCGGTGGCCTCTACGTCGCCATTGCCGCCGATGCGAATGGCTTCGGAAGCGAGCGTCTGGGCAACACCGGTGGCGGAAAGATTGAGATTGGCCAAGGCGTCTGCGAACTGCGCAGGCATGCCCACCGTGGTGGCATCCACCCTGCTGCTGAGGCTGCCACGGCCCGTGATGGTGCCATCGCTACCCGATGTGATCGCCATGTCCTTGAGGCCTTCGGCGATCTGGGAACCACTGGCAATCGCAGCGCCGGCCGTGTTGGTGGCGGTCGCCGTGACCACGCCATTCGCAAGGCCAGAAAGGCTGGCATCATCACCGGCGATGAGGGAACGGATCGTGCCGGCCTGGTCAGCCTGGCCATCGATGCCGCTCACCACTGCACTGTTGCTCGCATCGGCCAGGCTGAGCACGGTGTCGGCATCGCGACCCCCGGCGAGGGCAATGGCGGTGCTCGGCTGCAGGAGGGTGATGGGGGCGAGGCTAGTGGCAGCGCTGTTGCTGACGGCAGCTTGGCGATAAGCCTGACCGCTGCCCACGGGCTCCAGCACGCGGATCCGATCGGCATCTAGCAGGGTATCGGGGGAGCCGACGGTATCCGCCGTGAGGGTAACCGGCGAGCCGCCAGCAGATGTGGAGACCTCGAAGCTGGTGCCCCCGCCGAGCACGTAGTAGGTGGTGCCAAAGGTGATGCCGGAGCGGCCGCTGGCAACGTTGCCGTCGTTGTGCGCGGTGTTGCTGTTGAGCCGGAAGTGGATGACATCACCGGCGCTGTAGCTGATGTCGCTGTTCGATTTGAGCTTGTTGGTGGGAATGCCTGTAGTTGGATCCAGCTCCACCGAGAAGCCAAGGCTGCCGGCCCGGTAAGTGGTGGTGGTGCTGAGGCCGGTGCCGCCGGCGGCGCTCAGCCGGATCGGATCGCCATCGGCAAGCTCGTTGTTGGGGATCAGCAAGTAGCCGGCGCTGGAAGCAGAGGCCGCTGCAAGAATGCGGCTGCCGCCCACGGTGGTGGCTACGGCCCTCTGCTCGCTGCTGGCGGTGGCAGTGATCGCCAGGTTGCCGCCCGCCTGCTGGCTGGCATTCACCAGACCCTTGCTAGCGCCATAGCTCCCGCCTTGAGCACTGGTGGCATCCGGAACAAGGTCCACAGCCAAATCGGTGCCGGCACCGGCACCCGCCCCACTGCGGGCCTGGGCCGAGCCATCGGTGCTGGTAGCGGTGCTGCTAAGGCTATTGGTGGTGGCGGCCTTGATCGTCAGGGTCTGGCTGGAGATGGTGCTGGAGCTATCGCTGGCCACCACAGCAGCATTGGCTTCGCTGTCGGCCCGATCCGCCACAGTTCGGGCCTCCAGGTCCGCATGCAGGGAGGCGGTGAGATCGAGGGTGGCCGGGCCGGCGGCAGCGGCCGAGGTGGCCTGCTGGGCCACCACCAGGCTGCGGGTGGCCATATCCATGCCCTCAAAGCCGCCAACCCGGTTGAGACCTGCCGCGGCGGCGCCATCAACACTGCTGGCTGAGATGGTGAGCACCTGGCTGGCATTGGCATTGAGCCCGAGGCCCGAACCCGCCTGCAGGGCCTCATTGCCAACACCGCTGCGGGAGAGCTGCACGGCTGTACTGCTGGCCAAGGCGTCCGCCAGGGCATCGGCGGGCCGGTAGGCCCCCAGGGCCGCATTGGCACTGATCGCGACGGGTTCGCCGCCCGGTTGGTCGGAGATCTGGAAGGTGCCGGTGACGGCGTTGCGGTTGAACACCCAGTAATCCCGGTCGGCCAGCACGCCCCCGCCGGCTGTGCTGAAGCGGATCCGGTCTCCGTTGATCAGGGGGAACTGGTCGCCAACCAGGGCACTCTGCAGGAAGTCGTCAGCGGCGGGACCTGCATCCACCAGGTTGAGGGTGGCGATCTGATCGACCGTGGTGCCCTGACTGCGCACGCTGTTGGTGGCGGCGGCCCGGGCCGTGAGGGTCAGGGCCTGGCCGGCCGTGAAGCCGTCGGCGCTGTCGCCGGAAACGGCCAGGTTGGGGTCGCTGATGCCGGCGCTGCGGCTGGCCAGGGTGGCCAGGGAGACGCCCTGGACGTTGCTGGCCTGGACGTCCTGGCTGGCCACGCCCAAGACGGAGAGGGTGAGGTTCTGGCCGGCGCTGACACTGCTGTCACTGCTGCCCACCACATCGACGGTGCCGGCGGCATTGGCGATGTAGCCGATCGAACTGGCCTTGGCGAGCCCGTCGGTGGAGCCGCTGAGGTTGAGGCTGAGGTTGCGACCAGCACTGAAATCACTGAGGTCGGCGCCGACGCCATAGGCGGAGAGCACGGTATCGCTGCGGTTGTTGCCGGTGACGGCCGAGGCACTGGCCTGGTGGCTGGCCGTGCTGCTGCCACTGAGGTCGGTGCCGGCGTCAAGGGTGACCGCCTGAGCACCCATCACCTGGTTGGCCTGGACCAGAGCGGAAGAGATGTCGTTGGCGGAGGAGGCCTCGGCAACGGAGCTGGCCACGGCACGGCCACTGAGATTGAGCGACTCACCACTGCGGAGCGTGGAGTCGCTGAGACCGAACACCGTGTTGTATGTGAAGGCCGCGGGGTCACCGGGCAGGCTGTTGTAGACGCCCGGGGCGACGGCCGACACCGAGGCCTTTTCCCAGCCACTGGCCGCCATGTCCAGACTGGTGCTGGTCAGAGTTTTACTGTTGGGATCGTCCAGATAAGGTTGTAGGTCAAAGGTGTAGCGACCGCTCTGGTTGAGTTTGCGGAAGTCAGCAAAGGTTAAATTCAGGGTCAGCGAATCGCCCACGACCGTATTGCCGCCGCCGTCGTACAACACGGTCACGCCCTTGGCGGTTGGGGCGGTGAAGATCACGTCATCTCCGGTGCCCAAGCTGATGGATTGAATGTTCTTTAACACCGTGGAGGTGAAATTGAAGGTGTCGTCGATGGCTGTACCCTCCATCGAATCGTAAGTAGTGACACCAGCCTTGTCCACCGGATTACCTCCTGTCAGGATGTGAATCCCCATGGATCCGGGATCAAAAGTATTCTTGCTGATGTTGTTGTCTGAGAAATTGGCCGCCCCATCTCCTTCCAGCTGGAAGAAATTCAGGGCTGTGTTATCGAGAATGAACTGGTCATTGCTCAGGTCACTTGAGGTCACCGAGATCGTGTTCATGCCAGCGCCCGGCAAAACCAGATCATTGCCGGATCCGGGGATGATGAAGTCGTTGGCGCTGCCGCCGAAGATGGTGTCGTCTCCGGCGCCACCAGCCAGGCGGTTGTTGCCACCATTGCCCACCAGGATGTTGGCAGCATCGTTGCCGACGATGGCATCGTTGCCGGCACCACCGATCACCACTTCAAAACCGGAGAGGCCGTTGACGCCGCCCTCGCCGCTGGAGCCGGAGGTGGCATTGATATGGCTGGCAGCATTGCCATTAACTAGGGTGATATCACCCATTTCGGCCTCTACTTCGAGATTTGAATTAACATCAAACCGATAGAGACTAGAGCTTAGATTGACGTAGACTGGACTATCAGCTCCGAAACTGGAGTAGTCAAGGCTGTCCAACAAGCCTGCCCCACCATCGAGGGTCAGGCTTGGGCCGGCAACCTGAGAGGCACCAGTGAGGTAGCCATTGGCGTCGATGCGCACCACATCATTAAAATCACCCAGAACAATCTGCTGGATGCCGCTGAGCGTCTGGGTGTAGTCGGTGCTGAGCTGGTTGCTGGGCGCGGAGAGGGTTTCCGTCAGCGGGTTATAGCTGGCGATGATCTGGGCGACCGTGAGGCTGGCGTTGTTGTCGAGCTTCAGGCTTGCGCCGTCGATGCCACTGAGGCTCACATCGAACCCCACGCCCAGTTCGGCATAGCTGACCCGGTCCACCTCGCCGCTGGGTGTGAGGGAGCCGGTAGCGCCGCCACTGCCGCGGATGGTGTCGTCGCCCAAGGAGGCAATGATCAAGTCATTACCACTTCCCCCCTCAATCAAGTCGTCGCCACTGCCGCCGTTGAGGGTGTCGGAGCCGGAACCACCATCAAGGCTGTCATTACCGCCGCCGCCGAGCAGCAGGTTGGCGCCGCTATCGCCCACGATCTTGTCGTCACCACTGCTGCCGGTGACATTCTCAAAGCTGTTAGCGTCCGGGCTGCTGGCGACAAGACCGGCCGCTGCATTGCCATCGATGGCGGTAGCTTTGCCACTGGCCAGATCAACCTCCACACCGGAGGCGGTATAGGCGCTGTAATCGAGCAGATCGATGCCCGCGCCCCCATCGGCCGTGCCCGAGAGGGAACCGCTGCCGGTGATGCGCAACACGTCGTCGCCGGCGGCGAGGTCGCTCTGCTCAAAGGAGCTGAAGGCGAAGCTGCCGCTGCCGGCGGCATCGGCCATGGTGCCGCTGTTGCTGCCGGTGATCGTGAGCACCTCGTTGGAGCTGCTGTTCTGGATGCCCCGCAGCACATCGGTGCCCGTGGCCCCCAGCAAGGACTCGATGCGGCTGAACTGGTCGCTGCCCTGGCCTGTCACCCCACCAGACCGAGTGCCGTAGTCGGTGATCGAGAGCACCACATTGCTGCCCCCGGCGAAGCTGAGGGTGTCGCTGCCGGCACCGCCATCGATGCTGTCATTGCCGCTGTTGGAACCGGTGATCGTCTGGGATCCGGCGCCGGCGGTGATGCTGAAGTTGGATGTTGCAGCCTGGGACGTGAAGATCTGATTATTGGTGCTCAGTCCAGTGACGGTGATCGTGTCTGTCGCATCACCACCGGTCACCACCACATTGCCACTGCCCGCCTTGAGCGTTGCAGCACTATCGGCCACATTGGAGTAGCTGATGGTCAGGGATCCGCTGCTGCCCAGCCCATCGAGGTCGCCCTCCAGATTGGTCAGCGCATAGCTGGCACTGCCGTTGATGTCGAGTGTCTTGTTGTCGAGCATCACATCGGCATTCACCGTCATCGTGTCGCCCGCACCGCTGGCATTGATCGTGGTGTCATTGCTGCCGGTGCTGATGCTGGCGCTGTTGTCGGCCACATCCTTGTAGTTCAGGGTCACCACGCCGGTGCTGCCGGAAGCGTTGGTGTTGGCCTGGAGGTTGTTGACGGTTTCGGAGGCGGTGCCGGTGATGGTGAGGCTGGTGTTATCAGCCATGGCATCGGCATTCACCGTGACGGTGTCGTCCGTTCCACTGGCATTGATGGTGGTGGCGCCGCTGCCGGTGACGATGTTGATGGCGTTATCCAAAGCGTCGCCGGTGCTGACGGTTAGGGGGCCAGATAGATTGCTGATCGAGCTTGTGGGAACCGTGAGATTATCGATCGCGTAGGACTCATCATCAACCACCTGATTCAGGGTGGATCCAAAGCCGATCTTTGTGTTGTATTTGCCAGCCGGAATCTCAATCGATATCCTGGCCGTCTGGTCAGTCCAGCTAGATACACCGGCATAGGAGCCTAGATTGTCTTTTGCTGCAATCGACCACGAGTAGGCGCCTGTTGTTCCTGTGCTGTTGCCAATAGAAACTCCGTATTGGAATGATTTCTCGAAAGCGACGCTATCATCGATATAAACCCTGAACATCTCGCCATCCCAGCTATCAATTCGGGCAAAATCGAAGCTCAGTGTGGTTGCCTGACCACCGAGGTCGAAGGTTTTAGAGGTGTCCTGACCATTCGTTTTGGGGCCGCTTGCATAGAGGCCCAGAACGTTTCCGTAATGGCTGCTATTGGAATAGACCCTGCCGTTGGTCCAGCCCGCTGCTGTATCGAATGTCTCAGTGTTCTGTGAGGATATGGCTTGGTAGCCATAGAGATCGCCCACCAGGTTGGTAACCACTGCCGTGGAACTGCCCTGAAGGTTGAGGCTGCTGCTTTGAGCCAGGGCGCCCGCATCGATCGAGAGGGTGTCGCTGCTGGCCGTGCCGTTGAAGAAGGCGTTGTTCGAACCGGTGGCGATGTTGATGCCGTTGTCGCCCGCATCGCTCGTGGTGATCCGCAGCGTGCCGCTGGAGTTGGCGGCGGCCACATCACCCACCAAGTTGGTCACCGTTTGGTTGGCGGTGCCTGCAAGGGTGAGGGTGGTGTCCTGGGCTAGGGCGGCGGCGTTTGTGGTCACCGTGTCGCCCGTACCGCTGGCGGTGATCGTGGCGGCGCCGCTGCCGGTAGCGATGCTGATGCCGTTGTCGGCGGCATCGCCAGTGGTCACGTTGAGGGTGCCACTGAGGTTGGTGGCGCTGATGTCACCCACCAGGTTCGTCACCAACTGGTTAGCGGAGCCGCTTTGCGTGAGGGTGGTGTTCTGGGCCAGCCCACTGGCGTTGATGCTGAGGGTGTCGGAGTTGCTGCTGCCGCCCACGCTGGTGGAGCCGCTGCCGGTGCTGATGGTGGCGGCGTTGTCGGCCACATCCTTATAGGTGAGGGTCACCGCGCCGCTCGTGCCACTAGCGGTGACGTTGGCTTGAAGGTTGTTCACCGTTTCGGTGGCACTGCCGGTGAGGGTGAGGCTGGTGTTGTCGGCCATGGCATCGGCGTTCACCGTCACCGTGTCGCCACCGCCGCTGGCATTGATGGTGGTGTCGCCCGAGCCGGTGGTGATGCCGATGGCGTCGTCGCCGGCATCGCCAGCATTCACCGTGAGGCTGCCGCTGAGCGTGGTATCGCTGGAGCTGGAGCCGGTGAGGTTGCCCACCAGATTGTTCACCACCTGTTTGGCCTGACCGAAGAGGCTGAGCAGCCTGTTCTGGGGCAGGTTGCCAGCATTCACGGTGAGGGTGTCGGTGTCGCTGCTCCCGCCCACGCTGGTGGCGCCGTTGCCGGTGGTGATGCTGGCAGCGTTGTCCGCGACATCCTTGTAGCTGAGGTACACAGTGCCGCCCGTACCGGAAGCGTTGGTGTTGGCCTGGAGGTTGCTGACCGTCTGGGTCGCGCTGCCGCTGATAGTGAGGCTGGTGTTGTCGGCCATGGCATCGGCGTTCACCATGATGGTGTCGCCCGAGCCGCTGGCATTAATGGTGGTGTTATGGCTACCGGTGGTGATGGTGATGGTGTCATCGTCGGCATTGCCGCTGGTCACGGTGAGCGTGCCGCTGAGGTTGGTGGCGCTGATGTCACCCACCAGGTTCGTCACCGTCTGGTTGGCGGTGCCACTTTCCGTGAGAGTGGTGTTCTCACCCAGGGAGCTGGCATTGATGATGAGCGTGTCGGTGGAGCCGGAACCGCTCACACTGGTCGCGCCGCTGCCGGTGGTGATGCCGGCGGCGTTGTCCGCAACATCCTTGTAGTTGAGGTTCACCGTCCCGCTGGTGGCGGAGGCGTTGGTGTTGGCCTGGAGGTTGCTGACCGACTGCGCAGCGCTGCCGCTGAGGGTGAGCGTGGTGTTGTCGGCCATGGCGTTGGCGGTCACCGTCACCGCGTCATTCGTGCCGCTGGCATTGATGGTGGTGTTGGCGCTACCGGTGGTAACGCTGATACCGTCATCACCGGCGTCACCGGTGGTCACCGTGAGGCTGCCGCTCAGATTGGTGGCGCTGATGTCGCCCACCAAGTTCGTCACCACCTCGTTCGAGCTGCCAGCCAGGGTGAGGCTGCTGTTCTCGAGGGCCAGGGCGGCATCGATGGAGAGGGTGTCGCCGCCGGCGCCGCCGGTGATCGTGGTGGCACCACTGCCGATGGTGATGCTGATGGTGTTGTCAGCGGTGTTGTCACCGGTGGTTACCGAGAGGCTGCCGCTGGTGCCCGAGGCCACCAGATCGCCCTTGAGGTTGCTGACCACGAAGTCGTTGCTGGCGCTGCTGCCACTGAGGCTGAGGCTGGTGTTGTTGGCCAGGCTGTTGGCCTCCACCGCCAGGTCGTAGCCGTCGATGGTGGTGCTCACCGCGCTGGTGCCGCTGCCGGTGAAGACCTTGTCCACCCCAACGGTCTGGGAGGTGGTGCCGAGGTTGAAGCTGCTGGCGCCATTGAGGACCACCTGCTCCACACTGGACACGTTGCTGAACTGGGATTCGTCGACGGTGCCCGCGGTGCTGAACACCAGTGTGTCGCGGCCCGTTCCCCCCTGAACGGTGTCGGCACTGGTGAGGCCGCTGATCGTGAAGCCGAAGCTGTCGTCGCCGGCGTTGCCCACCAGCAGGTTGGCGTCACTGGTGCTGGCGATCAGGGTGTCGTTGGCACTGCTGCCGATCACCCGCTCGAAGCCGCTGATGCCGCTGGTGCCGGTGGACGTGCCGGAGGCCAGATCCACACTCACGCCACTGCCATAACTGGCGAAGTTGAGCACATCGGTGCCTCCGCCACCGGTTAACGAGGCCACACCAATGGAACCGGATTGAAAGGTGATGGTGTCATCGCCAGCCCCGAGATCCAGGGAGCCGCTGAGGCTGCTCGAAGCCGAGGAGGAAAGGTTGGAGATGGGCACCAAGGTGCGGCCGATGCCCTGGCTACTGGATTGGTAATAGAGCTCAAGGGTGGCACCGCCGCCAGATTCAAACCATTCGATCTGGATGGGGATGCGCTGACCAGCGGTGACCGATTGGGGCGAACTATTATTTACCGTATCCGCATGATCAGTATAGTTATCGATTACATTGCTAAATACACCAGTGCCAGCGAGATCAATCTTCACCCGCACCCCATCGTCCGAGGTGGTAGAGAGGATGAAATCGTTGTAGCTACCTAATCCGGGTACGGTCAGGAATCCCTGGGCAAAGAGATAGACCTGATCGCTCTTGCCAACAAGGCTCTGCAGGGTTTCATCCTGCACATTTACCGGCCCGAGTACCACTCCAGAGCGCAGCAGGCTACCCGCAACTCCTGCACCAGATTTATTATAGAAATCAGCCAGCAAGCCAGGCTGACGACTAGCCAGGCCGCCACCACTGGCCAGGGTCACCGAATCGGATCCTGAAGCCAGGATGATGTTTTCGATATTGGTAAAACTCACCCCTCCCAGGGTTCCGCCCCCGGCGGAGGAGAGGTTGAGGGTGTTGTTGCTGGTGTCGCTGCTGGCGACCTGCAGTTGATCGGCGTCGTCCCCACCATCCACGTTCTGGGTGGTGGTGGCGGCGCTGCCGAGGGTGATGGTGTCATCGCCCGCCATGGTGTTGATGGTTTCAAAACCACTGAAACCGGTGGAACCAGTGCTGCCGCCGCCGCTGGCATCAATGCGCACGCTGTTGGCAGACCCGTTGAAGTTCAGGGTGTCGCTGCCCGTGCCGCCATCGAGGGAGTTGGCCCCACCACCGTTGATCGTGGCGGTGTCGTTGGCGGCACCGAGGTCGATCGAGCCGCTGAAGTTGCCGCTGAGGGTGACTGTGTCGGCGCTGGCATCGCCGTTGGCGCCGAGGTTGATCGATTCGAAGCTGTTGAGGGTGAGGCTGGTATCGAGGGTGGTGGTGCCGCCGGCCGCCACCACCAGGCTGTTGCTACCGGTAGCGGCGTTGAGGCTGTCGCTGCCGCTGGTGCCGGTGAGATTCTCGAAACCGCTCACGGCGCCCATGACCCCAGGCGCTTGGGTGGCATCCAGGGAGGTGGCGGTGTAGAGGGTGAGGGTGAGAGCCGTGCCATAGCCGGCATAGCTGAGGGCATCGGCGCTGCCAGCGCCGAAGCTCACGCTGCCACCGATGCTGGAGTTGGTGCTGCTGATCAGCAGGCTGTTGGAGCCGCTGCCCAGGTCCACATTGCCGAAGATGGTGCCGCCACTGAGGGTGATAGCATCGTTGCCGCTGCCGCCCTGGTAGGAGCCCACGCTGGCGTTGCTGCCGCTCACCGTGAGGCTGTTGGTGCCCTCACCGGCGTTCAACGACTCGGTGATCGAGCCGCCCTGGAGCATCACGGTGTCGCTGCCCGTCCCACCGGTCACGGAGGCCAGGGAGCCAGCACCGTCCTGGAAGGTGAGGTTGTTGTTGTCGTCACCGAGGTTGAGGTTGCCGGAGAGGGAGCCACCGGAGGCCACGGTCAAGCTGTCGTTGCCGCTGCCCAGGTTGAGGGTTTCGAAGCTGCTGAAGGCGGTGCCATCCACGCTGCCGCCATCAGCGCCGCTGAGGATGAGGCTGTTGGCGGAGCTGCTGGTGGTGAGGGTGTCGGTGCCGGCCCCGCCGGCGAGGCTGGTGGTGCTGCCGCCGTAGTTGAGAGTGGCCGTGTCGTTGCCGTCGCCCAGATTCACCGAGCCGGCGAAGGCACCACTGAAGCTGGCGCTGTCGTCGCCAGCGAGCAGATTCACCGTTTCAAAGCCACTGAAACTGGTGGATTGGCCACTGCCGGATCCACTGACGCCAAAACTCACGCTGTTGGCCGAGGCGTTGAAGCTGAGGGTGTCGGCCTCACTACCGCCAGCGATGGTGCCGGCGGAACCGCCGCTCTCGAGGGTGACGCTGTCGCTGCCGGCCCCCAGGTCGAGGCTGCCGCTGAAACCGCCCTGCAGGGTGGCGGTATCGGCTGAGCCACCGAGGTTGATGGTTTCAAAGCCGCTCACCGTAAGGCTGGAATCGAGGTTCACCACACCGCCGCTGGAGACGGTGAAGCTGTTGCTGCCGGCCTGGGCGGTGAGGCTGTCACTGCCGTTGCCGCCCACCAGCACCTCGAAGCCGGAGACGGTGCCGCCGATGCCGGTGGCGCCGGCGGCACCGATGCTGTTGGCGCCGGAGAGGCTGACCGTGGCGGCGGCGCTATTGCCGGCGTAACTGAGGGTGTCTCCGCTGCCGCTGCCGAGATCCACCGGCCCGATCACGCTTGAGCCGGAAGCGGCCAGCACCAGCCGGTCATCGCCGGCGCCTGTGGTCACGGCGCCATTGATGTCGCCGCCGGTGAGGTTGATCGTGTCGCCTCCACTGCCGCCTTGATAACTGCCGATTGCGGAGGCGGTGCCGGAAATCGTGAGGGTATTGGCGCCATCGCCGGCGTTGTAGTCGCCGCTGACGATGCCGTTGATCAAGGAGACGGTGTCGGCGCCGGCACCTCCGCTGAGGCTGCCGAGGCTGACGGCACCATCTTGAACTGTGCCGGGGGGAATGTAATTAAAGCTGTAGCGGAAATAGACGTTGTCGTCCCCGTTGGGATCGGCAGACCAGATCCAGCCAGCCGAGCCATCGTTGACGGGCATCTTGTTGCCCCAGGGGCCGGCCGTCTGGCTGGCAACGGTCGGCGACGACCAGGCGGAATCATCGAAGCTGGCGTCCTGCCAGCCGGAGGGAGCGGTGAGGCTGAATTTCCAGCCCGGATTGGAGCTGCCAAACAACACCGAGTTATTGGCACCCACCAGCTGGGCCTGCATGCCGGCGATGGCGCCGGCATCGTGGCTGGCAACAGCAATCACGTTGTTACCCGTGAGTAACTTTCCGGTTAAGTTGAAGGAGAACGGTGCCGTCCAGTTGTTGGTGCTGCCAACCAGGGTGCCATTGAGATAGGTCTCCGAATAGTTATCGGTGGTGGTCCAGAAGGTGGCCTGGTCGCTGGTGAGGCCGGTGCCCACCTGGCCGATCTGGAGCGTATTGCTGCCGCCGCCGAGGTTGAGGCTGCCGGCCAGAGAGCTGCCGTTGGCCAGCAGCACGGTGTCGCCGCCACTGCCCAGGCTCACCGCTTCCTGATTCAGGAAGGTGACATTGCCGAGCACACCACCGCCCACGCCCGAGAGGGTGAGGCTGTTGTTGGCCGCGTCGGTGCTGGCCACCTGCAAGGTGTCGGTGCCGGCGCCGCCGTCGATCGTGATCGTGGTGCTGGCCACCGCATTCACGGTGGCGGTGTCGTCGCCTCCGCCCAGATTGAGGGTTTCGAAGCTGGTGAAGCTGCTGCTGCCGTCGGTGCCGTTACCGCTGCCTGTCACCGAGATGATGTTGTTGGCCCCATCAAAGGAGAGGCTGTCGCT
>JBBASR010000021.1:13341-42317 GCA_040399125.1 Cyanobium sp.
GTGCCGCCATTCGAGACCGAGCCGGCGGCTGTGCCAGAGGTGATGCCGCTGAGCGTGATCGACTGGGCGGCGCTATCGGCGCTGTAGCTCAGGGTGTCGGAGCCCGAGCCGGCATTAAAGGTGAGGGCGGTATTGCCGTAGATAAGGTTGAGGCTATCGGCTCCGGTGTCGCCCATCACGGTGCTGATGCCGGCCTGTTCGGCTTCAACGCCCAGGGTGATGGAGTTGGTGCCGGCGGCCAATTGCAGAAGCTCAACGCTGGAGACGGTGGTGAAGGCCCCATCCACCACCGTGCCAGCCGCTGAGAAGGACAGGGTGTCGGATCCGCTGCCGCCATCGATGGAATCGACACTGCCCAGTGCCGAAGGGGCCATCGAAACGCTGTCATTGCCACCCAGGCTGGTGAAATTGGTGGTGGCGGTGATGCTGGAGGCATCAAAGGTGTCAATGTTCGCGGTGCCTGCCGCTGCCACGGTGCCGGTGCCGCTGATGGCGTAGCCACTCACCTGGTCCTGGCGAACGGTGAGCGTGGCGCCGGTCACCACGGCCGTGGTGTCACCGCCGAATTGCAGGCTCAGCCCTGAACCGAGATCACTCAGATCGGTGTTGGCCGTGATCGGATCGGTGGTGATGTTGAGCGTGGCCGTGCCACCGAGGCGGGAGCCAAGGGTGTCGGCATCGGCTCCGGTGGATGTGTTGGTGCCCACCAGGGTGACGGAATCAGCCGTTGCCAGCTTGGTTGCATCGAGAACGGCGCCGTTGATGGTGGTGACGTTGAGGGTGAAGGCCGCATCGACACCCGAAAGATCCTGGGTGTTGTACGTCGAAGCATTAATGGTGGAACCTGTATTCAGATTCACCTTGGAGGCCGTAGTGACAACAGCGGCAATCACATCATCCGCTGTTCCATTGACCGTCTGGGCGTTGGTGACGGTGACGGTACCGGTTGAGGCATTGCCAACGGCACTGAGATCAGCCGCCTCAACCGTTCCACCGGCCGTATTCGAGATGGTGATCACCACATTCGGCTGATCGGCCGTGATACTGGCCAGATTCGAATTGATGGTGCCGCCACTGGCGAGATTCGAGAGGGAATCAACAATGCCGAGGTTGAAATTAGCCGTGACGTTGGAGGTGGTGGCAATCGGTGCGCCCTGGGCTGCGGTGGCCACATCGCTGATCGAGGCCGTCGAAGCGGTACCCATCTCCACCTTGGTGCTCGCCGTCACCAACGCTGCCGTGACCTCGGCCACGGTGCCCGAAACCGTCTGCGTGTTGGACACGGTCACCGTTCCGGTGGTGGCGCTGCCTGCCGTTGAGAGATCGGTCGCCAGCAGGGTGCCGGAGCCGTTGGTGATCGTCACCGCTTCATCGCCGAGCCCAATGATTGTGTTAGCAGCATTGGCGGCGTAGGCCGTATTCACATCAGCCAACAGACCAGTCAGCGTGGTCACCGAGGTGGCATTCACCACTCCGGTGGTGTTGCTGTTCACCGTGTTGAGCGCCGTTGCCGCCAGGGTGGTGTCGATCAGGGTGACCGCTTCATCACCCAAACCGCTGATGCTGCCGGCGGTGTTGGCGCTATAGGCGGCGTTCACCTCCTCCGCCGTACCGGTAAGGGTCGTCACGGAGCCGGCATTCACCGCCACGCTGGTCTTGCCATCGAGCGTGTTGAGAGCCGCTGCATCAACAGAGGCATCAATCACCGTGATGCTGTACGCGTTGTCAGTTTCTGTCAGGCCAGCCAGGGTGGGCATGTCGGTCTCACTGATCGTGGCCGTCACCACACCAGTGGTCTGGGCGGCAATGTTGTTGGCTTGCGCCACCGTGGCGCTGCCGCTGTTCACGTTCACGACGACAGCCGCGCCGGTATCAATCGTGCTGGCGTTGATCGCTGTGTCGATCTCCGCAGCCGTACCGGTGAGGGTTCCTACGGCAGCAGCGTTCACTGTCACCGTCGTTTTGCCATCGAGCGTGTTGAGAGCCGCTGCATCAACAGAGGCATCAGTCACCGTGATGCTGTACGCGTTGTCAGTTTCTGTCAGGCCAGCCAGGGTGGGCATGTCGGTCTCACTGATCGTGGCCGTCACCACACCAGTGGTCTGGGCGGCAATGTTGTTGGCTTGCGCCACCGTGGCGCTGCCGCTGTTCACGTTCACGACGACAGCCGCGCCGGTATCAATCGTGCTGGCGTTGATCGCTGTGTCGATCTCCGCAGCCGTACCGGTGAGGGTTCCTACGGCAGCAGCGTTCACTGTCACCGTCGTTTTGCCATCGAGCGTGTTGAGAGCCGCTGCATCAACAGAGGCATCAGTCACCGTGATGCTGTAAGCGTTGTCAGTTTCTGTCAGGCCAGCCAGGGTAGCCATGTCGGTGTCACTGATCGTGGCCGTCACCACACCGCTGGTCTGGGCGGCAATGCTGTTGGCCTGCGTAACCGTGGCGCTGCCGCTATTCACGTTGATGGCAACAGAGGCACCGGTATCAATTGTTGTGGCGTTGATTGCCGTGTCGATCTCCGCTGCTGTACCCGTCAGCGTCGTCACGCCATTGGCGTTGACATTCACCGTCGTCTTGTCATCCAGCGAGCTCAGGTCCGATGCGGATGCTGTCGTATCCGTCACCGTGAGGGTATAGGCATTGCCAGTGCCCGTCAGGCCATTGAGCGTGGAGACGGTGCCTGCAGTGATCGTCGCGGTGACCACGCCAGTGGTATCAGCAGCAACGGTGTTGGCATCGCTGACCGACACGGAGCTGTCGGCGAGGGTGGCGGCGTAGTTGGTGGCCGTGCTGATCCCGGCCGAGGCGATTGCTGTTTTGACAGCCGCCACCGGGCCCGTGATGGTGCTCACGGCTGTCGCATTCACCACTGCTGTGGTGTTGGTGTCGATCGTGTTCAGATCACTCGCCGCCGCGCTACCAGATGACACAGACACGCCGACATTGGTGGCGGTGACGATCGTGTTGGCGCTGATCGCCGTGGCAATCTCCGCTGCCGTGCCGGTGAGGGTTTCTACGTCATAGGCTCTCACCGTCACCGTCGTTTTGACATCGAGCGCATTCAGGGCGGCTGCATCAACGGAGGCGTCGTATACCGTGAGGGTATAAGCATTGCCAGTGCCCGTCAGGCCATTGAGGGTGGAGACGGTGCCCGAAGTGATCGTCGCGGTGACCACGCCAGAGGTATCAGCGTCAACGGCATTGGCATCGCTGACCGAGACTTCTTCGTCAATCAGGATGGCGGCGTAGTTGGTGGCCGTGCTGATCCCGGCCGAGGCGATTGCTGTTTTGACAGCCGCCACCGGGCCCGTGATGGTGCTCACGGCTGTCGCATTCACCACTGCTGTGGTGTTGGTGTCGATCGTGTTCAGATCCCTCGCATCCGCGCTACCAGATGACACGGTCACGCCGACATTGGTGTTGGTGTCGATGGTGCTGGAGGTGATCGCCGTGGCAATCTGCGCTGCAGTACCTTGAATTGTCTGGACTTGTGCATTGGCATATATCGTACCGCTCGTCAGACCATCGAGAGTATTAAGATGACCAGCATCGGTCACAGTTTCATTGATAGTTACTTGCTCATTACCTAAACCAGTAAACTTAGAATTTTGATAAGTTGTAACGAGTCTATCCGCTCTTCCCTGCATTGCGGTGAGCGTTGAAACATCAAGAGATCCAGTGAGTCTTGAGTCAATTGCAACAAAAAAAGAAGCCTGCACATTTATAGTATTTGTAATAGCCAGATTTCCAGTGAAACGGGGAAATACTGTTGAGCTACCGTAATTGGTAAGGATATTTGCGTCCGCAGTCAATACGGCTCCGCTTGATATTGTGATACTAAGCGAGCCAAGATTGCCAGTAAATACGCCAGAACTGTCAAAAGCACCAGTTTTGGTTCCCGTTGCCGTAATCTTGCTCAGATCGGCAGCAAGGGTGGACGAGATCGCCGTGACAGCTACATTGCCGGCGCCAGTGATCGATGTTCCGTTAGCTCTGGCGGCAGTGACTGTGGCCGTAAAGCCTAAAGCAACATTCAGTGAATCAGTGCTTGCTGTGAATGTCGCCGCATCAAAACCCGCCTGATTCCAGGGATTACCAGAAGAACCATCGCCATCCCCAGATGTCGGTGAGCCAAAAAAGTAAATAGCCATCAGCCCACGCCACCCTGCGCCGTCGGCGCTTCACCAATGCCGTTGCCGGTGGTGGAGCCGAAGGCGAAGTTGCTCTTGGTGAGGGTGCCGCCGCTCACATTCACGGTGCCGAGGCTGATGGCGCCCTGGCCCCAGTTGCCGTCGGCATCGAACATCAGTTGGCGGGTATCGGTGGCGTAGGCGAGCGAAGGAGAGCCGATC
This sequence comes from Cyanobium sp., assembly GCA_040399125.1. GTDB lineage: Bacteria > Cyanobacteriota > Cyanobacteriia > PCC-6307 > Cyanobiaceae > Cyanobium. The sequence continues at coordinate 17,694 of JBBASR010000021.1, forward strand.
CCGAGGCGCTGGATATCGGCCAAGGTGCCCATTACAACGCCCACCTTGTTGGTGCCATCGGCACTGGCTTCCTCCACAGTGAGCCCACCGGTGCTGGACACCCCGAAGATCGCGCCCTTGGTGGCCCAGAGTTCCTGGGTGATGCCGGCGAGGGAATTGCTGACCTCCAGAATGTCGCCGCCGCTGCCGGCCTGGAACTCCCGGATGGTGTCCACACTGCCGAGCAGCTGATTGCCATCGCTGCTGAGCAAGCGGCCCGTCTCCCAAAGGTTCTCTTTCTGGGTCTCAGAAAGCTTGGCCCAGAGGGGCGTATCGGCGAGATCTTCGCCGAAGTAGGAACTGCTGGCCGCCTGAATGGCCGCGCCGCCTTCGGAGAGCACGAAACGATCCACACCGCTGCCGCCGGTGGTGATGTCCTGGCCGTAGCCGCCATCCAGTACGGAGCCGTTACCGGAACCAACCTGCAAGTTGTCGTTGCCGATGCCGCCCCAGAGCACGTTGCGCTCCGAAGGGCCGCCCTTGCCTTCCGCCCCGCCGACGCGCAGCAGATCATTGCCGATGCCGCCCCAGAGGGAACTGTCCTTGGCGCGGTCCAGATCAATCGAATCGTTGCCGATCGAGGTGTAGAGGTGGCTGCCGTTGCTGGAGCCGGCGATCAGATCATTGCCAAGACCGGTGTTCGCGGTGCTGTTGCGGATCCCGTCGAAGCCGCCGACGCTGCCATCGAGGGCGGAGCGATCCAGAAAGACCGCCTCTTCCATCTCGCCATCGCCATCGCCATCCAGACCGGCTTCCACTTCGTTGAGGATCTTGCCGAAGATGACGTCATCGCCAATGCCGGTGTACATACCGGTGGTGTCGATACCAGCGGCATCGGCCCTGCCGGCAGCCACCGCTGAAAGCTGAGGGGCGGCGAAGGCGCCGAAACCGCGGATCACATCCGCCCCTTGATTGGCGAACAACTGGCTGCCGGTGATGCCGATGCCTTGAAGCTGGTTGAGGGTCAACGCCTCGGCGTCCGAGGCCTCAAACGTGGCGATGCCGCGACCGCTGATCGTGGTGGCAAGGGTGGGCGCACCGAAGAGCATCGAGCGGTCGATGCCGATGGCGCTGCCGTTGAGCGAAACCGTGTCGCCAGCCTCGATCGGGCCACCGCGGGCCAGCAGATCGGCACGGGCATCACCGCCGAAACTGGCCGTGCCATCGCCATTGCCGAGGGGAACGGCACGGATGGTGTAGCTCTCGATGCCGGTGGCATCTGCCTGGCCGGTGGCCCGCAGGTTGGTGCCGTCGTTGGCGAGCTGAAGCTCGGAGGTGGCACGAACCGCGGCGTTGGGTTGGCCGTAAAACGGAAGGCTGCCGCCGCGTACACGGGCGGGATCGGACGCGCCTTCGAGGCCGCGCACCGTGGCGACCGCCTGAAGGGTGCTGGCGGGGGTGGTGCCGGGGAACGGACCGAGCACCGAACCGGTGCCGACGGTGGCCCGGGCGGCCAGGGGTGAAGCGGTGGTGCCGATCAGCAGCGGACCGCCATAGCGATCGAGGTAGCTGAGATTGGCAAGGCCCACATTGGTGGCCAGAGCCGCGGCATCAGTGTCTCCGCGGCCACTGGCATAGGCCGAGGCGGAGGCGGTGCCATCGATCAGTCCGCCGCCGGACTGGATCGAAAGATTAAGACTGTTGAGGAAGGAGCCATCCAGCAGGCCCGCGTAATAGCGGGAGTAGCCTGCGCCAATGCCGCGGGCGGTAGCCAGGGCCCCGGTGGGCTTGGCCCCCTCGATTGTGCGCGCCGTGGCGCTGGCGTCGGGGCTGGTGGTAAGGCGCAGCCGATCGCCGGCCAGCAGCTGGGAATCCGGCTCAAGCTGCAGTGCAACTGAGCGGGCCGTGGCTGTGGTGGGCTGGAGATCGAGCATTCAGGCAGGCCCCGCGGGGTCTGAGAAAAGCGGTAGTAAGAATCGAATGGAGAAAAAAGGGGGGGGGTGGATCGCCCCCCCCCCCCGATTGACCGGGTGAATCAGACGTCGCCGCCCACGGAGGTGGCGATGCTGCTGGCGTTGGAGGAAGCCGACGCCGTGAGCGAGCCGCCACCGATGATGGTGACGCTGTAGTTGGACAGGCCGATCGCATTGCTGGTGGCGGTGGCCACAGCATTACCAGCCACCGTGGTGGCGGTGACGGTGTTGCTCAGCTGGGCGATGGCGTTGACGCCACCACTCACCTCAAGGGTGTTGGGGGTGGCACCACCGAAGATGCCGTAGGCGCTGACGGTGCTATCGCCAGTGGCAGTGCCTGCCACGGAGGTGGCGGTGGCATCGAAGTCACCGATGGCGGTACCTCTGACCAGGTTGGAGCCAACCAGGCCGCCGATCAGATCGACATTGGAGATACCGAAGAGATCGGAGGCACTGATGGTGGCAGTGGCGTCGTCACCGGTGAGGTCACCGGTGGTGGAAGCCACCACATTGCCGCCGGCAAACACCTGGCCGCTGATGTCACCATCCTTGGGACCAGCGGTGATCTGGGCTGCAGTCGCGTCAACACCCATGATGCCTGCGCCGTCGAAGTTGCCGGTGGCATCGGCATCATCGAGGACGGCGGAAGCCGTCACCTGGATCTGACTCGCCAGGTTGCCGGTGGCGTTCAGGGTGCCCAGCACAGCCAGACCCGTCACATTGCCAGCACCGCCAACGGTGATGTCGGAGCTGGTGGCCGTCAGTTCAATACCCTCAGCGATCACATTGCCGTCAGCGGTAGCGCTGCCGTTCGTGGTCTGGGCAGTGGCACCACCGGAGTTGTAGGAGGCACCCGTCACACTGCCGGTGTCGCCGATGACGATCGCCTGGGTTGCCTGCGAAATGCCATTGCCATCCAGATCGAGGTTGGCGAAAGCGTCGGCGTCGCCGCCAACCTCGCCGATCGTGGTGGCCGTGGCATTGCCCACCAGGGTGGTCTGGCCGATCAGGTTGCCATCGTTGCCAACCGTGATGGCGCTGTTGAGCACACCATCACCGATCTGATAAGCATCAGCGTTGGCATCGGCGGCTGTGCTGCTGGCCGTGGCGGTCACGGTGGAGGCAGCCACAGCGGTGATGTTGCCGCTGTTGCCCACATCGATCGGAGCGGCATTCACGCCGATCACCGAGGTCGCCGCACTACCGGCATCGGCATCGGCCGTGCCGTCCACACCCGTGGCGGTGGCGGTGAGGTTGGATACCGCGTCCACCCGCAGGCCACCGGTACCCGTGAGGCTGTTGCCCACGGTGACACTGCCGCCATCAATACCGATGACGTCAGCGCCGAGGCCCGCCTCCGAAGACGAATCGGAGCCATTGACGTTGCTGGAGGTGGCAGCACCGGTGAGGGTGGCTGCAACGCTCAGCTTGCTGGCGTCGTTGTCGACGGTGACGATGGTGCTATCGATACCGGTAACGGCGTCAGCCGCAGCCACCGTGGCGGTAGCGGTGCTGAGGGCGCCATCGATCGTGCTGGCCGTGGCCGTCTGGCCGCTGGTGGCACTGGCCGTGATCTGGGCGTTGTTGCCGGCATCCAGGGTGGCGAGATCAATACCGGAAACGGCATCATTGTTCACCGTGGCGCTGGTGGCGTCGCCGGCGCCATCGGTGGACGCTGCCGTGGCCGTGCTGGTGGAGGCCGCCACGGCGGTGACCACTGCATCGGAGCCCACGGTGACGGAACCGGCGCCGGTGCCCAAGGCCGCCACCACGTCAATGTCGGTGGTGGCTTTGGCCGCGTCCGCACCGGTGCCATCGGCGGTGATCGTGGTAGCCGAGGCGGAAGTGCCCACGACCGCAGCAGCGGTCACGGTACCGGCACTACCGATATCGATATTGGTGCCAGCACCACCGATACCGGTGATTTCCGTGGCTGTGGAAGACGCGGTGGCGTCGCCGGTGGTGGTGGTGGCGGTGGCGCTCAGCGACAGCGGATCAGCGGTGACACCAGCGGTGCCGATCACCGTGCCGGCATCGCCGATCGAGATGTCACCGACGCCTGCAACGCTGGCGTAGATGGCGGCGGTGGTGTCAGTGAACGACGCCGTGGCGGTGGCGTCAGCGAAGCCGGCGACTGGACCCACAGTGGTGGCCGTGGCCACCGCGTTGGCATCAAGGTTGGCGGTCAGCGTGCCGTTGGCACCGGCCGAGACACCCGAATCCTGCACGCCGTAGCTGCCAACGCCGAAATCGGCGGTGGAGGTGGCATCAGCTGCGGTGGAGGTGGCGGCGGCCGTGGCGGTGTTGTCCACCGTGACGCCAATCACGCCACCGGCGCCGATCTCGATGTCGGCGGTTGTGGTAGCAACAGTGTCGAGGATGCCGCCGGTGTTGCTGCTGTACTCGGCAGTGGTTGTCGATGTGCCACCCACGCTGGTGCCGGTGGCGGTGGTGGTGGACACCTCACTCACCGAGAGGTTGCCGGCATTGCCGATCTCGATGGTGCTGTCCAGCAAGCCCACCTGCTGAACCGTGTCTGCCGTGACGTCAGCCTTGCCCTCAACGGTGGTGCCGGTGGCGGTGTTGGTGTTGGCAGCGGTGGTGGTGCCGGCCTGGATGGTCGCTGTGCCGTTGTCGCCAACGACTGTTGTCGTCGTATCAGCTGCGACGATATCGACAGTGGTATCAGCCATGGGTTGGAAAAGGAAGGGGGGCGAAGCGGACACGCCCCCCGAGGGGACGTGCACCAATTATTGACCTCTCAGCATCCTTTAAGCCAGGAAATTGCACGATCACGGCGATAAAGCTCTGCGGCAAATAGCGGATCTTCATTAATAACTTTGCTCATCCGTGCTTTGCCTCGGTTTTGCCGATGTGCATCTGCGCATCACCGCCTATGGGGCGTTGTCGAAATCGATGGATCGAAATCGATGGATCGACCACCCTTGGTTTTTGCTTGCGGCGCCATGGCCTGGGATCACGGCTACTTCAGCTCCTCCCCCTATACCTGTGGCGCCTACCGCGAGCTCGCTCCTGCCTGGCTCGATCTGGCGGCCCTGCTCAAGGGGCATCTGCCACCCCGCCTCAAAGAAGGCGACCCCTTCCACTACCTCGAGCTCGGCAGCGGCATGGGGTTCGGGCTGTGCCTGCTGGCCGCCTCTTACCCGGAAGGGTCGTTTACCGGCATCGACTTCCAGCCCGATCACATCGTGCACAGTCGCCAACTGGCCAGCCAGCTCGGGCTTACCAACGTGCGCTTCGAGGAGGCCGACTTCCTCCAGCTCGCCGCAGCGCCTGGCCCCCTGGCCGCCGCCCATCACTACGTGGCCGCCCACGGCATCGCCACCTGGGTCACGCCCCCGATTCAGCAGGCCTTGCTGCAGCTGGCCGCCATCGCCCTTCGCCCCGGCGGCATCTTTTATTGCTCTTACAACACCCTGCCCGGCTGGCTCGCCGCCACCACCCTGCAGCATCTGTTTGAAGAGCAGCGCCTGATCAGCGGCAGTGCTAACTCCGGCAAGACCCTCCAGGCCGCCGCCGCCACGATCACGGATCTGCTCGGAACAAAGGAAACTCCCTCCGCCCTGGCCCAGGCCCAGCCCAGCCTGCGCGCCAAGCTGGAGAAGATTCCCCGCCTCGATTCCGCCTACCTGTTGCAGGAATACGGCAACGAAGGCTGGCAGCCGCTCTACGTGGCCCAGCTCCACCGCCGCTGCGCTGCCCACAAGCTGCGTTTCCATGCCAGCGCCACCCTGCCCGACAACTTCCTCGAGCTGTTGCCGGCCAATGTGCAATCCACGGTGCTCGCCGAAACCGATCCTTCCCTGCGCCAGACCCGGATCGACCTGGCGATCAATCAATCCTTCCGCCGCGATCTCTTCCTGCGGGGTGGGGCACCGCTCACCCCAAGCGAATTGCAACGCCGTCTTGGTGCCATGCAGCTGCGCCTTCAGGAGGCGCCCCCCACAGACACCTACCGATTCGATATCTCCTTTGGCCAGGTGAACGGGGTCGCGGAGATTTATCGCGGTGTGGAGGAGCAGCTGCTGCATGGGCCCCGCAGCTTTGACCAGTTGCTCGAAGCCAGCCAGCAATCTCTACCGGAACTGGCCAAGATCATTGCGTTGCTGCTGCACAACGGGCGCCTGGGGCTGGAGCGCAGCTCCTGTGTGGATTTCCAGCAGCTGCGTCATCTCAATGGCCTGCTGCAGGAGCTGATGCTGGCCGGTCGGCCCTACAGCCACCTGTTGGCACCAGCGACCTGTAGCAGCATCGGCTTTTCTCTGGTGGAGGCGCTCCTAGCCGATGGCCAGCGCCAGCAGCTTCACGGCCAGGAGCTCGAGCAGCATCTGAGCGAGGGGCTGCGCAGACTGGGCCGCAGCCTCAATGGCGAACCCGGAGCGGCGGTGGCCGCTTTTCTGGAGCGTCAGCCGCGGCTGCAGGCCCTCGGCGTACTCACCTGATCGGACATCAATTCCTGGCGGATCATCCGGGTCACGAGCGCGGCCACCGTGGTGCCCTGCTCCAGGGCATGGAGGCGGAACTGGCGATACAAACCACGCGGCACACATACATTCAGCCGCGTCAGCGAATCATCCATGGTTGACCTCAGCAACTGACATCGAAGCCCCCGGTTATCTGGATCCCCGAAAATCTATGCCGGAATCTGATCAAGCAACAGAGGGAATTGATCATGCAAAGCCTCCAAAAGCAGAAGCCATGGCAATGAATCCAGCTCCAAACGCGTTAGAGTCTCCTTAAAGATGCCAAGATCCTTCCCGTGCCCCAGAGACAGGTTCTGGCCGGTAGCCTCGAGGAGTACGAGGACTTCATCCAGAAGGGCTGGAACGCCAGTCTCCTGGAGGCTTCCTCAGATTTCGCGTTTCAGATCACCTCCACCGAAGCCTCCCAGTTGGTGGTGCGCGAGGTGCAGACCACGGGCTCGGCAAGCAATCACTACGAATGGGGCGATGCTTTCTTCGGGTTGATGCTCAGCCATCCCCCCGGCTGGTTCAGCAGCACCTCCCCTCCCCCCGAGCCAGCCCAGGCCTGCAAGCACCATTCGCTGCACTGGCATTTCCCGGATGGGATCACCAACAGCCACCACCGGAATTCCCGTGTCACCTATGTGCGGCTGGAAGCCTCCCGGTTGTTGCGCGCCCTGGCAGCCCGCCATCTATGCATCGACCAGCTGCAGCAGCTGCAGGGAGCCCGGGCCCAGGAGTCCATGATTTCGCTGATCAGCGGGCTCAGCCAGAGGCTTCTCCAAGCTGCCGACAGCCCCGGCCAGGCGGCCGTGAGTGAACAGTTCCTGGAAAGCCTGGTGGAGCAGCTGGCCACCATGGCTCCCGACTCCCCTCGCCAGCAACCCACAGCTGCCGCCCATGTGGCGAGAAGCCTCGAGATTCTCTCCAGCCGCCATCACCAGAACCTCAGCCTGGCGGAACTGGCCCGGGAACTCAACCTCACCACCCGTGCCGTGCAGGCCAGCTTCCAGGCCCGCCTGCAATGCAGCCCGATGCGTTGGCTCAAGCTCTACCGACTCAGCCAGCTGCGCCAACTGCTGGTAAACCCGGTGCATCAGCACCTTTCGATCCAGCAACTGATGCAGCAGTGCGGTCTGCCCTCCTCCGGGCTCACCAGTCAGTCGTACCGATCGGTGTATGGCCGTACACCGATTGTGGAACGCACACTCGCACTCAGCCGCCCGGAGATCCGGAGCAGCAGCGAAAGAGTGCGGTATCAGTTCCGCTCTCCGCAGGAGGCGATCAGCAAGCTCGAAGAGCTCAAATGGCAATGGAACCAGTTGGAGTCTGCCCAGACATCGGCGGTGAGCATCACCCTGGAGGTGGCCCTGGCCTCCTGAATCAGGCCTGAATCAGGAAAGCTCGCGGTGGATCATCTCGGCCAGCAGAGCGGAAAGGGTGGTGTCCTTGTCGAGCGCGTGCAGGCGAAACTGGCGATACAAGCCGCGGGGCACGCTCACCGTGAGCCTCGCCACGCCCTCGACCCCAGGATCGATCGGATCCCCCTCCGGCAGGTCGACTTTCCTAGAGGATTCGGCCATGGAGGGATAAGCGCAAACAAAGCGGCAAAACGAAAGCTGACACAGATTCCGGTCAGCTTAGGAGCAAGGCCCGCCGATGGTTCGCATCACAAACAAGCATCTTCGCATTGGAGACAATGCGCACGGCCTGCTCAGCGCACCGGCAGCCCTGCAGTCAGGCGTTTTGCCGCTTTTACGCATATGCACCCTCTAGCTTCGAGGAGCGAGCCGGATCCGAGGCGGAACCGCAGCTAAAGTGGTGTGGAAGTTTTTGATTGGATTTCAGTCCTAATTCAAAAGGGTCTTGGCTCAACCACTGGTTCTCAACTCTCATCCACACCTCTGAACCTCACTTCTAAAGGTCATCTCCAATGACGACGCCAGCAACCAGCGCGAGAACTTTGAGTAGCACAAAAAAGCTCTCGGTGATTCTCACCAGTGAGCTTCACCTGCGCGCCAAAAGACACGCGCTCGAAAACGATCAGACGCTCACCGATCTGATCGAAACCCTGTTGCTCAACCACCTCAACGCCCACGAAGGGCGCTGAGGTGGCGCTTCACTGCTGGTTCAGGCCTCGATCGTCACCTTGTTGATGCGGCTGCCGTTTTTCAGGCCCAGCACCACGTCCATGTTGCCGGTCTGACCGAACACGGTATGCACCCCATCGAGATGGGGCTGGGCGCCATGGCACAGGAAGAACTGACTGCCGCCGGTGTTGCGGCCGGCATGGGCCATCGAAAGCGAGCCGGCCTGATGCTTACGGCTGTTGATCTCGCAGGGAATCGTGTATCCAGGCCCACCGGTGCCGGCCATGCCGCGGGAGCCTTCCCGGGAGTTGGGACAGCCGCCCTGGGCCATGAAGCCATCGATCACCCGGTGGAAGGCGAGACCGTCGTAGAAGCCCTCGTTGGCCAGCTTCACGAAGTTGGCCACGGTGCCGGGGGCATCCGACTCGAACAGCTCGATCACGATGCTGCCGGCATCAGTGTCCATCAGGGCCTTGGTCACGGAGTTGTCTTAGGGGTCGTGCCCAATCTAGGCAGCACCCCCTGCCGGCAGCTCCCTGGGGGCATCGGCGGCCTGATCCGAAGGCAGAAAGGCCTCCAGGGTGGCCTCAAGGTCGGCCTCGAACAGCTCCTCCAGAAGCTGCTGCCGCAAGTTGCCCCCCAGTTCGGCCGGCAGGCGCTGCTCCAGTTTCACCAGCACCACAAGCCCATCCACCGGCAGCGGCGGATGCACAACTCCGGCGGCCAGGGTGGTGATCAGGCGCTGCAGCTCCTGGTGGAGCTGGCCGATCGGCACAGGACCGATCAGCCCACAGGTGTGCCGTTCTTCCCCTAACGAATACTCGCGGGCGAGTTGGCCGAAATCGGCCCCATCATCAAGCAGTCGCAGGTAGAGCTCCTCAGCCACCTCGTGGGAATCCAGCCGGATCAGGCTCAGCACCACCCGGTCGAGGGCGGCGCGGCGCTGCTCGAAGCGGACTTCGAGGGCCTGGGCGTAATGGTTCTCCAGCCACAGGCGCAAGCGCAGATCCTGCCAGCGCTGCCGCAAGCCCGGTTGATCCGCCAGCGGAATTCCCTCGAGCCACGCACCATCTGCCTGCAGCGGCTGCGGCTCCGGTCGCCCCTGCCAGAGCTCGTCCAGCAGGCGGTCCTCCTGTTCCGGCTCCAGCACCACAGCCTCCGCCAGCCGCTGCAAAAGCAGGTTGCGCCCCACCTGGCGCAGCAGGCCCAGGCGCTGCAGGAACCCGCTGAGCGGATGCTTGGGATCCATCAGCTCCCGCAGCTGGTCGCCAAGAACCGCCGCCAGGGGTGCCTGAGCGTCCCCTTCAAGTACAGCGATGGGGGCAGGAGAGAGGGCGGGGGCGGGCGCTGTGGTATCGAGGGCGAAGGAGGACTGGGCAGGCAGACTGGCTGCGGAAGGTTCGGCAGGTACGGGAGGGTTCTGCTCTAAAGCCGTCAAAACAGCCGTCACAATCCTTGCCTCCATGGCCTCAAGGTGCACCTGCAGATCACGGCTGTGGCTCTCCCTGTCCTCGCGCAATTCCTGCCGCAGCTCCACTCGAAGTTCCTGCCGCAGCTCCAGAATCTGGGTCTCGAACCGTTCCGCCTCGCTGCTCAGCAGCGCCGTCATGCTGTCCAGATCCGGGCGTGGATCACGGGCAGTCAGGGCAGCGATTTGAAGGGTCTGCGCTTCAAGCTGCTGGCTGATCCGCTCCTGGCCGTTGGCCAGCCCGGTGATCCGATCAAGCAGTTCCACCGACAACTGCTGCTGGCGTTGCTGCTGCTGACGCTCCAGACGCTCCTCCATGCTTTCCAGAGCCGGGCGCGGATCAAGCGCTGCCAGGGCAGCGATTTGAAGGGTCTGCGCTTCAAGCTGCTGGCTGATCCGCTCCTGGCCGTTGGCCAGCCCGGTGATCCGATCGAGCAGCTCCACCGGGAGCTGCATCGGCGGCCCCAGCACCGGCTCCAGCTGAAAGGCCATGGTTCCAGGCATCCAACCGGCGGCCAGAGGGTCTGGCTCAGCGGTAAGAGACTCCGGCACGGGCTCGGGCTCGGGCTCGGGCTCGGGCTCGGGCTCGGGCACGGGCTCAGGCACGGGCTCAGGCTCAGCAAACGCCTCAGGCGCGACGGGAGGCGACGGGGAAGGCGCTAACGGTGGCGTCGTCTGCATGGCAGGCGAACTTGCGTTGCCCAGACTCACTGAGGAGCGAAACAGGGGCCCCTCGGACGCCGGGTAATGGAGCTCCAGCGGCTTGACAAGACACTCGCCCACCAGCGGCTGCAAGAAAACCGCCACCTCCTCCACCAGCTCCGCCAGCTGGACGGTCTGGCGCAGCGTCAATTTCACCTCAAGGGCCGCCAGGGCGGCAGCACCCACCTCCCCTGGCCAACGCTCCAGCAACCGCGTCAGCAACCCCGCCAGCCGCTCCACCAGCGGTAGCGCCTGGCCGGCTCCGGTGATCGAGCCATGGGAAGACCCGATCCGGCCCAACAACCCCTGCAACTCAAGCACCCGCTCCGGCCGCAGCACACCGGAGGCCGCCTCCTCAAGCAACAGCCGTTCGCCATGCACTGCCCCCACCGCCAACCCGAACCCCTGCGCCTCGGTGCCCTGCCAGCGGGGCAGCAACTGGCGCAGCAACCGCACCACCTCGATCTGATCAGGCGGCGAGAGCTGCTGGAAGGCAGGCACTGACAGCGGTTGCAGCAGGGGCTCCAGCAACGCTTCGATCCGCTCCCTCAGGGCTGTCACCGTGGCGGGCGGCTGCAGCTGCAACTGGCTACGCACCAGCTCCAGGGAGGCCTCGAGCAACGCGAGCCCATAGGCCCCATTCAGATGCTCGAACAACAGCAGCGGCACCTCGGCCGCGCCCACGGACGCCTGGCCCTGCTCCCAGGCCCGCAGCAGGCCGGGCTCAAAGCCACCGGCCGCCGTGGCGGTCAACAGGTTCTGCTCCGCCAGAGCCGCCTCCACCAGGGCGTTGAACATGGGACTGGAGGGTTCTGCACGGTTGGGCAGAACCGCTGCAAGACGGCTGAGCACCGCCTGCTGGCGGCCGGATGTGAGCTGCAGAAACGGCGAGGGGCCTTGGATCAGCGGCCGCAGCGCCGTATCGATTCCCCCCAGCAGCTCCTCCAGGCTGCGGGGCGCCAGACGCTGCAGCTGAACCGCCAGCAACCGCTCGGCCACCGCCACCACCGGCGGCGCCAGCGCTTCACCCAATCTTCCAAACCAACCGGTGCGCAGCGCCTCCAGCGACCCGGGGCCACTAGCCCGCAGCGCCGGCGCGATCTCGCCTCCCGCCGCCTCAATCCTTTGCTGCAACAGGGCAAGATCCGCCGGTTCAAACCGGCCGTTTCTGGACTGGTGAAGCAGCTGCTGGACAGCTCCGTAGGCCTCGATCACGGCCTCCGGGAACACACCAGACCTGGGAGGAACCGTCGACGAGGCCAGCTCCAGGGTGCGAAACACTAGGGCCTGCAGGTCTGGCTCCAGGGTGGAAAAGTCCCCGGGAGAATCCACGTGGATCAAGCGCTTCAATCAAGCCGCTCAAGATTAAAAAAGAATTCTGAAACCGCAAGGTTCGCGGCAAACCGTTCTGCCGCCCGCATCAGCAGGCTGGGGTAGAACAGAGGCCCATCTCCGCCCCGCTGCGCCGCCGATGAGCACCGTTGTCCCTCCCGATCTGGGCCAGGCCCGCCTCGGTGTGCTCGGGGGCAGCGGTCTCTATGCGATCGATGGCCTTGAAGATGTGCGCGAACTGGAGCTGGAGACGCCCTACGGCGCCCCCTCCGACGCTTTGCGCCTCGGCCGGATTGGCAATCTGGAGGTGGTGTTCCTGGCCCGCCATGGCCGCCACCACACCCACACCCCCACCGAAGTGCCCTACCGGGCCAACCTCTGGGCACTGCGCTCCCTCAACGTGCGCTGGATCCTTTCGGTTTCGGCCGTGGGCTCCCTTCAGCAGGACGTGCGCCCGCTCGACATGCTGGTGCCGGATCAGTTCATCGATCGCACCCACCAGCGGCCGCTCACCTTCTTTGGCGAAGGGGCCGTGGCCCACGTGGGGGTGGCGGATCCCTTCTGCCCGGCCCTCTCCCGCCTGCTCGCCGATGTGGGAGACAGCCTGATGCCCGAAGGCCGCCGCCTGCACCGCGGCGGCACCTACCTCTGCATGGAGGGTCCGGCCTTCTCCACCCGCGCCGAATCCGAGCTCTACCGCCAGTGGGGATGCGACGTGATCGGCATGACCAACCACAGCGAAGCGCGCCTGGCGCGGGAGGCGGAGATCGCCTACGCCACCCTGGCGATGGTCACCGACTACGACTGCTGGCATCAGGAGCATGAGGCGGTCACCGTGGAAATGGTGATTGAAAACCTCCATGCCAATGCCAGCCTGGCCAAGGAGATCGTGCTGCTGGCGGCCCGGCGGGTGGCCGACCTCCGGCCCACCAGCAAGGCGCACCAAGCCCTGCGCCATGCCCTGATGACCCCCAAAGACAAGGTGCCCGCAGCCACACGCCGCCGGGTCGACCTGTTCACCAGCCCCTACTGGGGTCCGTTCACCGACTGATTTCACCGACTGATTTCGCTGACTGAAGCCGCCATGCCCCAATGGGAATACCAGGTGATCCACCTCAACGTGGATCCGGGAAAGGGGGGGGAGCCCTCCAAGGGCCAGAACGTGCCGCCTCCCTTCACCCAGAGCTATCTGGAGCAGGAATTTCCCCAGCACTACAGCCACCCCCAGCCTGAGGCGGGCGCAGGCTCAGGCTCGGGCGGGGCGCCACCGGCGCCCCTGCATCCGGCCAAGCAGCTGCAGAACTTCCTCAATGGCCATGGCGCCCAGGGCTGGAATCTGGTGGGCATCTTTCCGCTGGGTCCCCTGCTGATGATGGTGATGCGCCGGCGCAGCGGCAGCGAACCGGGGATTGCGCCGCTTCCACAGGAGACGAGCCTTGCAAAGCCGCCCGAACCGGGCCGCTCGAAGCCGCAGGAACCAGGCCTGCAGGAACTGCTGCAAAGGCTGGAGGCCCTGGAACGGCGGCTGCCACCCACCGCCGCCGAGCCCACCGCCTCCGCCGCTTCGGCAGCGCCTGGCCCCTCGCCTGCCGCCCCCCTTGCCGCCGCCCTAGTGGAGGGCAGCGTGCTCGACGCCAAAGCGCTTGAAACCCTGGCCGCAGAACCCTCCCTCTCGGGGCGGGAAGCGGCCGAAGCCCTCGGCTACCGCTCCACCGCCAGCCTCTCCAACCTCGGCAGCCGCGCCGGCTACCCGATCGGCCTGGTGAAGCTGGGCGTCAACGGCAAGGTGGCGGTGTACCGCGGCGTCATCCCCAGCACTTCCGGCGGCAGGGCCCAGCGGCAATGGGTGGTGGTGAAACTCAACCGACTGGAGCGCTAGGGCGGGCCGAAAGGTGGCGTCAGAGCGCCGCCAGAGCCGAACGCAGGGAGGGGCCATGAAGGGCCAGGTGCTGGGCCGCCGCCTCCGGCTCCATACCGCTTTCGGCCATCAGCAGCGCCAGCTTCACCGATCCGCCGGCCCGGCCCAGCAGGGCATGGGCCTGCTCCCGGGGCAGGCCGGCCAGGTCGCGCAGGATCCTCAGTGCCCGGTCTTCGAGTTTGGTGTTGGTGACGGCCACATCCACCATCCGGTTGCCGTGCACCTTGCCCAGGCGCACCATCAGGCCGGTGGAGAGGATGTTGAGGGCCATCTTGGTGGCGGTGCCTGCCTTGAGGCGGGTGGAACCGGTGAGCAGTTCGGGGCCGGTGAGCAGGCGGATGTCGATATCGCAGGGCATCTCCACCTGGCTGGCGGGCACGCAGGCCATGGCGATCGCCAGGGCGCCGATGCTGCGGGCATGGCTCAGGCCCCCCAGCACATAGGGCGTGGTGCCGCCGGCGGCAATGCCCACCAGCGCATCCTGCGGCCCGAACCCCCGCTGCTCCAGATCGCTGCGCCCCGCATCGAACAGATCCTCCAGCCCCTCCGAACTGCGCAGCAACGCCGGCGCTCCGCCGGCCAGCACCCCCTGCACCAGCTCCGGCGGGCTGCAGAACGTGGGCGGACATTCAGCTGCATCGAGCACACCGAGCCGGCCCGAGGTGCCGGCCCCGAGATAGAAGAGGCGGCCACCGACTCGCACCCGCCCAGCGATCGCCTCGATCGCGGCGGTGAGCGCAGGGGCGGCGGTGGCCACGGCCCGCTGCGGTTCGAGGTCGTTCTCGCAGAACAGGGCCACCAGGTCTGCCGTCGGCAGACTGTCGAGCGCTTCGCTGAGCGGATTGGCCTGCTCGGTGAGCAGGTGGCCCCGGTCGCTGCCGGGGGCAGGGGAAGGGGTTTCGTTCACAGCAGTCCCTCCAGGCGACGACGGAAGGCCTCCAGCTCGGGGTCGGGGTCGGCCTCGGCCTCGTTCTGCTCGCGCCAGTTGGTCACGTCCATGTTGCGCTCGGGAGGGGCGATCAGCATCCGGTCCTCGTCGCTGCTGGGCAGAAAACCGGAGGGCACGAACCGGGCCTCATAGCCGGCCTGCACGCAGAACTGCTCGAGTTCCTTCCGATCCAGAACCTCCACACTGGGCACCGGGAAGTCCTGGGCCTCCAGCAGGCCCGCGTAGCGTTCGGCGTCGTCGGGATCCTCGAACAGCAACACAACAGTGCGGCCGTTGAGCTCAAGCGAATGGATGCCCTCCTCGTCGCTGCCCGCGTCGAAGAGCAATACATGCACCTGGCTGGCTGAGGGCCCTCTCGCGGTCACAGGGGGATTGCGATCACTGGGCGCCAGTGTCTCACCCGACCTGCTGTTCCAGCTCCAGCAGCCTGCCGTAAAGCGCCTGCTGGGCTTCATCGAGGTTTTCAGGCACCACCAGCCGCACCTCCACCAGCTGATCGCCGCTCTGCTCGCCGAGCACCAGGCCGCGACCCCGCAGCCGCAGCATCCTGC
The DNA here is from genome assembly GCA_040399125.1 of Cyanobium sp. GTDB lineage: Bacteria > Cyanobacteriota > Cyanobacteriia > PCC-6307 > Cyanobiaceae > Cyanobium. The sequence continues at coordinate 33,140 of JBBASR010000021.1, forward strand.
CGGTGGAGGAACCCGGCGGGATCCGCAGCCGCACCGGACCCTCCAGGGTGGGCACCACCACCTGGCAGCCGAGTGCACCCTGGGCCGGGGTGAGTTCCAGCGAGTACAGCACCCGTAGGCCATCCACCCGCAGCCCCTCGGCGGTGCGCACCCGCAGCTGCAGAAAATGATCGCCGCCGCCCGGGGCCACCCCGGCCAGCCGCAGCCGCCAGCCATCTCCCGCCAGCGGGGGAGTCCACACCTCCACCACCGTGCCATCGGCCAGGGTGAGCTCCACCCGTTCCCCCGCCAGCGCCTGTTCCGGGGTGAGCTCCACCAGGCTCTCCTGATCCCCCTGGCGCTGCACCAGCGGTGGCGGCGGCGGCGAGGCCGTCACCTCACCGCGCCGCACCTGCCAGCCCGCGTTCTGGCGGACCCTCTCTTCCGGCTGATCCCGCGGCGGGAGATCCTCGTCCGCACGCGGGTCCGGTTCGTCCTCTGCGAAGGGCTGCGGCTCCCTGGTGATGCCGAACAAAGCCTCCAGATAGTCGTCAAAGGCGGGGAAGCCACTGGCGAAGGGATCGGGGGGGCTGGCACCGCTCAGATCCTCGCCGGCCTCCCAGGCCCGGCGCCGCACCGGATCGGAGAGCACCGCATAGGCCTCGTTGACGCGCTTGAACCGCTCCTCCGCCGCCGGATCGTTGCCGTTGAGGTCGGGATGCCAGCGGCGAGCCTGGGCCCGGAAGGCCCGCTTCAGGGAGGCCGCATCGGCGCCGGGGGCCAGTCCCAGCACCTGCCAGTAGTCGGTGGTGGTATCGGAGAGCACGGCGGAAACGACGATGGGCGGAGGGGACGGCTGAGGCAGCAGCTGAGGGAACAGCGAAGCGGGTCAGGGACTCAGTCGTCGGTCCAGGGATCGTCCTGCCACGGGTCGTCGGCGGGGCGGCGGCCGCCGCGGCTGACCGGTTCGACCGGCCGCTCACGGGGCTGGGGCCGGACCTCGGGCTCGTCGTAGGCGTAGGAATCAGCGGAGGTGCGGTCGCGATCGCCGGAGTAGCGGTCGCGGCGGGGCTCACTCAGGCGTTCGTTGCGCTCGGCAGGGCCGTCGTTCTCCCGGAACCGCTCCAGAAACGCATCCCGCGGTTCGGAACTGCGGGGCGGGGCGGAACGGGACGCAGCGGGATAGCCCGGCTCGCGTCCAGCGCCGTACAAATCGTCGCGACTGCCGTAGCCACCACCTCCGTAACCAGCACCGCCATAGCCAGCACCTCCGTAGCCAGTACCGCCGTAACCGCCACCTCCATAAACACCGCCGCCGAAGCTCGGTGGGCTGGCCCAGGGGTCGGAACGGCCGCCCCGATCCCACTCATCCCAGTCGTCATCGGCAAACAGCTCGTCCTTGAGCGAACCCAGCGTGTTCTTCAGGCCCTGGAGCGGCCCCGCCTCGGTCCGGCGCTCACTAAGCAGCCGCCGGTTGAGGCCGAAGATCGCTTCCTGCAGCTGGCTCACGGCCAGCTCCAGCTCGGCGGGATCGCCCTCCGCCAGCAGATCCTGCACATCGCGCACCGCGATTTCCACCGCCCGCTGCTGGCGCTCGGCTCCGTAGGGGCCCAGCTCGAGGGCCGCGTCCCGCAGGCGCCGTTCGGCCTGGGCCACCAGGGTCTGGGCCCGGTTGCGGCGATCGATATCCGCCCGCTTGCGGCGGTCCTCCACCGACTTCTGCTCCGCCTCCTCCAGCAGGCGGGTGATCTCCTCCTCGCTGAGGTTGGAGCCCCCCTGGATCGAAACGCTCTGCTGCCGCCCAGTAGTGCGGTCGGTGGCCGAAACCTGAAGCAGCCCGTTGGCGTCGATATCGAAGGACACCTGCACCTGGGGTACACCGCGCGGAGCCGGCGGGATGCCGGAGAGGCGGAAGCGGCCCAGGGATTTGTTGTCCGCCCCCATCTGCCGTTCCCCCTGCAGCACATGGATCTCCACCGACGCCTGGTTGGCCTCGGAGGTGCTGAACAGATCCGACTTGCGAACCGGAATCGGGGTATTGCGCGGGATCAGCACCTTCATCACCCCGCCGATCGTCTCCAGGCCCAGGGAGAGGGGGGTCACGTCGTTGAGCATCAGGTCCCGCAGCTCGCCGGTGAGGATGCCGGCCTGCACCGCCGCTCCGATCGCCACCACCTCATCGGGATTCACCGACTGGCACGGCTCGCGCGGAATCAAGGTGCGCACCATCTCCTGCACCATCGGCATGCGGGTGGAGCCCCCCACCAGCACCACGTCGTCGATGGAATCGGCCGTGAGGCCCCCATCGCGCAGCGCCCGCTGCACGGGGCGCAGCAGGCGGTCGAGCAGGTCGGGGCATAGACCCTCGAAGGTGCCGCGCTCGAGCGTGGTCTCGATGTGGAGGGGGCCCGCCTCACCGGTGGCCAGGAAAGGCAGGGAGATCGGGGTGCTCTGCACCCCCGAGAGCTCGATCTTGGCCTTCTCCGCCGCCTCGGTGAGCCGCTGCAGGGCCTGACGATCCCGGCGCAGATCGATGCCGTGCTCCTTCTGGAAGCCATCGGCCAGCCAGTCCACGATGCGCCGGTCCCAGTCGTTGCCGCCCAGCTGGGTATCACCGCTGGTGGCCTTCACATCAAAGACGCCGTTGGCGATCCGCAGCACCGACACATCGAAGGTGCCGCCGCCGAGGTCGAACACCAGCACCCGCTTGACGGCACTGCGATCGAAGCCGTAGGCCAGGGCCGCCGCCGTGGGTTCGTTGAGGATGCGCTCCACCGTGATCCCGGCCAACCGGCCGGCATCGCGGGTGGCCTGGCGCTGGGCATCGTCGAAATAGGCGGGCACGGTGATAACCGCCGCCTCTACCTCCTCGCCCAGGTAGGTGGAAGCGTCGTCCACCAGCTTGCGCAGGATGCTGGCCACCAGCTCCTCGGGCGCATATTCCCGCTCCGTGGCCGGGCAGACCACCCGCACATTGCCCTGGTCGTTGGCCCGCACCGTGTAGGGGACGCCGAGGCTGCCCTCGTCAAGCTCATCCCAGTTGCGGCCCACGAACCGCTTGAGGTTGGCAAAGGTGTTGCGGGGATTGAGCACCAGCTGGCGCCGGGCCAGCTGGCCCACCAGCAGCTCCTTCTCCCGGCTGTACCCCACCACCGAAGGGGTGGTGCGCCCCCCCTCGGCACTGGCGATCACCTGGGGACGACCGCCCTCGAGCACGGCCACCACCGAGTTGGTGGTACCCAGGTCGATACCAACGATCCGCCCCATGAAGTTCTGCGTGGAAGCTGCGTGGAAGAAAGTCTGAACCGAGGGCAGTCTGTGCGGAAAGCCGCCGCTCCGCAAAGGGAGACGGGACGGTCGACCGCATGGATACACCGACCGAAATGTCGTTAGCCCAAAGGGCATCAGACGTTAAACGAAGCTTAATCGGGCCCGGGCGGGCACGTTTCTAGATTGACGGAGTGGCCCGACCCCTACGACCGCATGACGCGCGCATGACGAGCCAGACCGGCCCCCTTTCCGCCGAAGCGTTCAGCCTGCGCCGCCGTCCGGCTTCGGAAAAGCTTCTCGATCTCGGCTTCCGCCAGCTCTGCTTCAGCTTGGCCGCCCTGGTGGCCCTGGTGCTGCTGGCGATCCTCATAACAGTGTTCTCCGGAGCACGGGAGGCGATCAGCACCTTCGGGCTCCGCTTCCTCACCACCTCCGCCTGGGATCCGGTCAACGAGCAGTACGGGGCCTTCGTGGCGATCTACGGCACCCTCGTGACCTCCCTGCTGGCGCTGCTGATCGCCGTGCCACTCGGCGTGGGAACGGCGATCTTCATCACCGAGGACCTCATCCCCAACCCGATCCGCGAAGCGATCGGCCTGATGGTGGAGCTGCTGGCAGCGATTCCCTCGGTGGTGCTCGGCCTCTGGGCCATCTTCGTGATGGAACCGGCGATCCGGCCGGTGCTCTCAGGCCTCCACAACCTGCTGGGCTGGTTGCCCTTCTTCTCCACCGTGCCCCAGGGCCCCGGCATGGCCCCAGCGATCCTGATCCTGGTGGTGATGGTGCTGCCGATCATCACCGCCATCGCCAGGGATGCCCTCAACCAGGTGCCGCTCGAGCTGCGCCAGGGCGCCTACGGGGTGGGCACCACCCGCTGGGGAGCGATCTTCAGCGTGATCCTGCCGGCGGCGATCTCGGCGATCACCGGTGGGGTGATGCTTGCCCTGGGCCGGGCAATGGGTGAAACGATGGCCGTGACGATGATCATCGGCAACGCCCTCAATTTCAGCCCTTCGCTGCTGGCACCAGGCAACACGATCGCCTCGATGCTCGCCAACCAGTTCGGCGAAGCCGACGGCATTCAAGTTTCCGCCTTGATGTACGCCGCCCTGATCCTGATGCTGCTCACCTTCGCGGTGAACGTGCTGGCCCAGTGGGTGGTGCGCCGCCTCAGCCTCCGCTACTGAATCCCCGCAGCGAAGCCGCCATGACCCTGAGCCGCCACTCCCTTCACTTCAATCCGAAGCTGCCCCGCAATCGCTTCAATCTCCTCGCCAGCGGCATCGCCGGCCTGTTCGCCGCCGTGGCTGTGCTGCCGCTGGTGCTGGTGCTGATCCACGTGCTGATCAAGGGAGGCCGCCTGATCAGCCCACGGCTGTTCACCCAACTGCCGCCGGCCCCCGGCCTGGAGGGAGGGGGCATCGGCAACGCCGTGCTCGGCACGATCCTCGTCTCCCTGATTGCCGCCATGATCTCGATCCCCGTGGGCGTGGGCGGCGGCATCTACCTTTCCGAATACTCGGGCGACAGCGGCTTCGCCCGCTTTGTCCGCTTCGCCAACGATGTATTGGCGGGCGTGCCCTCGATCATCAGCGGCGTGTTTGTCTACGGCCTGATCGTGGCCACCCGCATCTTCTTCAACCAGAGCTACAGCGCCATGGCCGGAGGCATCGCCCTGGCAGTGCTGATGCTTCCCACGGTGATCAAGACCACCGACGAGGGCCTGCGGCTCGTTCCCCAGGAACTGCGCTGGGGTGCCTACGGGGTGGGGGCCTCAAGGTTCATCACGATCAGCCGCATCGTGCTGCCCGCCGCCTTCACCCCGATCGCCACCGGTGTGGTGCTGGCCATCGCCCGGGCCGCAGGTGAAACGGCCCCCCTGATCTTCACCGCCCTCTTCTCTCCGTTCTGGCCGGAGGGGGTGTTCAACCCGATCGCCACGATGTCGGTGCTGATCTTCAATTTCGCGATCATGCCCTACGAGGCCCAGAACGAACTCGCCTGGGCCGCCTCCTTCATCCTCGTGCTGATGATCCTCGTGGCCAACCTGCTGGCGCGCTGGATCAGCCGCATGGCCCGCGCCTGAAATCTTTTTTCTTTTCCATAACCCTCCTTACCTTCCAGCCATGACCCTCAGCAGCCCGATCAGCACCAGCCGTGACCTGGCCAATGACGTCTGCCTCTCTCTGCAGGACGTCTCGATCTCCTACGGCAGCTTCGAAGCGGTGCGCAACGTGTTCATGGAGATTCCGCGCGGCCGGGTGACGGCCTTCATCGGCCCTTCAGGTTGCGGCAAATCCACGGTGCTGCGTGCCCTCAACCGCATGAATGATCTGGTGCGGGGCTGCACCCTGCGGGGCCGGGTGGTGTTCGATGGCCAGGATCTGTACCACCCCAATGTGGATCCCGTGGAGGTGCGCCGGCGGATCGGCATGGTGTTCCAGAAGCCCAACCCCTTCCCCAAGACGATCTACGAAAACATCGCCTTCGGAGCCCGCATCAATGGCTATCGGGGCGACATGGACGAACTGGTGGAACGCTCCCTGCGCAAGGCAGCGGTGTGGGAAGAATGCAAGGACAAGCTGCAGCAGAGCGGCTTCTCCCTCTCCGGCGGTCAGCAGCAGCGTCTCTGCATCGCCCGGGCAATCGCCACCGAGCCGGAAGTGATCCTGATGGACGAACCCTGCTCCGCCCTCGATCCGATCTCCACCCTCAAGATCGAGGAAACGATGCACGAACTGAAGCGCAACTACACGATCGTGATCGTGACCCACAACATGCAGCAGGCGGTGCGCGTCTCCGACCAGACCGCCTTCTTCAATGCCGAGGCGGTGGAAGGTGGCAGCGGCAAAGTGGGCTATCTGGTGGAGTTCAGTGAAACCGAAAGGATCTTCAATGCCCCTCGCCAGCAGGCCACCCAGGACTACGTGAGCGGCCGCTTCGGCTGATCCCCTGCGGCGGCATCTACCCCCCGGCTCGCTGAGGCAGGCCGGGGTGTCTTGTTGTCATAAAAAAACCGGCCAGAGGCCGGTGGGAAGAACGGAGAGGGAGGGATTCGAACCCTCGATAGAGTTGCCCCTATACAGCATTTCCAGTGCTGCGCCTTCGACCACTCGGCCACCTCTCCAGGGGCTAAATGGGGCAGATGCCAATCTAGCAGGGTGCCCCCCCCTGGCCTGCCCCTCCCATGACCGCCAGCTACCCGATCACCGTTCACTGGCGCCAGACCGGCCGGGTGCTCCACCACGACGTGCCCGCCGGGGAGTACATCCTGCGCAGCTTCGAAGCCCAGGGGGATCCCCTGCCCTTCAGCTGTCGCAACGGCTGCTGCACCGCCTGCGCCGTGCGGGTGCTGGAAGGGGAGATCGACCAGCGCGAGGCCCTCGGCCTCTCCCGCGAGATGCGCAGCCGCGGCTATGGCCTGCTCTGTGTGGCCAGGGCCACCGGTCCGCTGGTGGTGGAGACCCAGGACGAAGATGAGGTCTACGAGCAGCAGTTCGGGCGCTACTTCGGTCGCGGCCGGGTGCGCAGCGGCCTCCCCCTCGACGAGGAATGAAGACGATGAACTCCCCTGCCAGCACCCCCCTCTCGGCCCAGGCCCTGGCCGGTGCCGCCCTTCCCACCGGCGAACTGGAGCGCCTGGCCGCCGTCGCCCGCCGGGCCGCCGAGGCCGGTGCCGAACCGCTGCGGCGCCTGTTCGGCCAGCTGCAGCAGGTGCGGGCCAAGGGCGGCGCCGGCAACCTGGTCACCGAGGCCGATCTGGCTGCCGAAGCCGCCGTTCTGGCCGTGCTCGAAGCCGAAACCCCGGGCTTCGGGGTGCTGGCGGAGGAGAGTGGCCGCCGCAGCGGCAGCGGGCCGCTCGAGTGGTGCGTGGATCCCCTCGACGGCACCACCAACTACGCCCATGGCTTCACTGTGTTCGGCACCTCCGTGGGCCTCACCTGGCAGGGCCTGCCCCTGCTCGGGGCCCTGGCTGTACCCGCCATGGACGAGCTCTACTGGGCCGCCCCCGGGCTCGGGGCCTGGTGCAACGACACGGCGCTGCAGGTGAGCCGCTGCGAACGCATCGAGGACTCCCTGCTCGCCACCGGCTTTGCCTACGACCGGATCGAGCGGCAGGACAACAACTACGCCGAATTCGCCTTTTTCACCCACCGCAGCCATGGGGTGCGGCGCGCCGGAGCCGCAGCGGTGGATCTGGCCCTGGTGGCGGCCGGCAGGGTGGATGGCTACTGGGAACGGGGCCTCTCGCCCTGGGATCTCACCGCCGGCGTGGTGCTGGTGGAGGAGGCGGGCGGGGTGGTGAGTGCCTACGACGGCTCTCGCCTCGACATCACCAGTGGCCGGATCATCGCCTGCACGCCGGGGCTCCAGGCCGGCCTGATCGATGGTCTGGCCCGTTGCCGCCCCCTCAGCGGCGCCAGTTACGGAGCCCCTGAGCTGGATCAGCCGGGCGCTCCATAGGATCCCACCGCTCCCTTCCACCGCCCCCTCCCTGCTCCATGGCCCTGCAACCCGCCGCCGGCGCGAGAGACCTCAATCCCGGGGAGGTGGAGAGCAACCGCAGGCTGGGCGAGCTGCTGGCCGGTGTCTATCGGCTCTGGGGCTATCAGGAGGTGGCACCGCCCACGATCGAGCGGCTCGACACCCTCCAGGCGGGCGGTGCCATCGCCGAGCGCGAACTGGTGCGCCTGGCGGCCGACGAACCTCTCGGCCTGCGGCCCGAACTCACCGCCTCGATCGCCAGGGCCGCCGGCACCCGGCTGGCGGATCGCCCCCGCCCCCTGCGCCTCTGGGCCTGCGGCCCCACCTTCCGCAGCTTCCTTGGCGACAGCGGCGGCCAACGCATCAGTGAGGAACTGCAGAGCGGCGTCGAGCTGCTCGGGGAAGCGTCCGCGGCCGCAGACACCGAACTGATGCACCTGCTGCTGGCGGCGGTGGCCACCCTCGGCCTGCAGCCCCAGCACCAGCCCACGCTGCTGGTGGGCCACCACGGCCTGCTCGATGCCCTGCTCGGCCAGGTGCCCGAGGCCCAGCGGGCCGCCGCCCGCCAGGCCCTCACCGGCTTCGATGCGCTCGCCCTCGGTGCCCTCGACCTCAGCCAGCAGCGCCGCAGCCAGCTCCAGGCCCTGATGGGCCTGCGCGGTGAACCGGCCCGGGTGCTCTACCAGCTCGAGCAATGGCTGGGGCCCGTACCCCTGCTCGAAAGCCTCGCCGCCACGCTGGAGAGCGTGGCGAAGGCGGCAGGTCCGCAGGGTGTGCGCCTGCAGCTCGATCCCACCTTCCAGCCCCACTTCGATCTCTACGACGGCCTGGTGTTCCGGCTGGTGTGCCAGGGGGCCGAAGCCCCGGTGGCGATCGCCAGCGGCGGCCGCTACGACGCCCTCGTGGGCCGCTTCTGTCCAGACGCCAGCCTGGCGGCAGGCACAGGCTTCGGCTTCGATGTGGAGGCCATCCGCGAATTGCTCGGCTCCGACACCCCGCGCCAGCCGGAGACCCGCCCCTGGCTGGTGGCCTCCACCGCCGCAGCCAGCGGCTCCCGCTGGAGCCGGCTCGCCGAACTGCACCGCAACGGCGAAGCCGCCGAGCTCTGCCCAACGCCCTGCAGCAGCCAGGAGGAGGCCGAAAGGATCGCGGCCGAACGCGGTTGCCGCGGAGCCCTCTGGCTGGCTGCCTAGGATCCGTCCAGCAGCAGGGCTTCTCCATGGCACACACGATCGTCACCAACGTCTGTGAGGGCGTGGCCGATTGCGTGGATGCCTGCCCGGTGGCCTGCATCCACCCGGGGAAGGGGGCCAACACCAAGGGCACCGCCTTCTACGTGATCGATTTCGACACCTGCATCGACTGCGGCATCTGCCTGCAGGTCTGCCCGGTGGAGGGGGCGATCCTGCCGGAGGAGCGGCCGGAGCTGCAGCAAGCGGGCTAG
>JBBASR010000022.1:0-38507 GCA_040399125.1 Cyanobium sp.
CTCTCACCCCAGATGGTGTGGGTGAACCTCAATCAGATCGACTTCCGCCCCGGCAGTGGCATCCGCGCTATCCGCATTGAGGGCAACGATGCCCTGCAGGGCAACGTGAATAACCAGCTCAAACCGGCGCCGCCGATCCGCTTCCTGGCGCCGAAGTGAGCTGGAGCCACCCCGGCTTCACCCTGATCGAGGCGGGCGGCTAGTGGAACCGATTCGACGTGGCGGTGGACCGAGCCACAGCACCAACGGCAGGCAGGCGCAGGCCATCAGCGGCCCTGGGGGCAGGTTGAGCCGCAGGCCGATCGCGCAGCCGGCCAGGCTCACCACCAGGCCGATCAGGGCCGCCCGCCTGAGCGCCTGCTCCAGACTGGTGGCCCCCGCTAGAGACGCCAGGCTGGGCGCACAGATCAGCGCCATCACCAACGCCAGCCCCACCGCGGCCGTGGCGCTCACCACCACCAGGGCCGTGAGGGCCGCCATCAGCAGGCGCAGGCGGCCCATGGGCAGCTCCAGGCTCTCCGCCCCCTCCGGATCGAGCCCGAGCCACTGCCACTGCTGAAAGGGCCAGCGAATCATCACGATCAGCAGCCCCAGCACCAGCACCATTCGCAGCAGGTCCTCTGGGCCTGCCACCAGCAGGTCGCCGAACAGCAGAGCCTCCAGGTCCACCGGCAGCGCCAGGGCCTGAACCAGCAGTACACCGAGCCCGAGACTGCCCGCGAGCACGGTGTTGAGCACCGCTTCCGCCGCATCCCTGCCGTCGGAGCGGGTGGCGATCACCGCCTCCGCCAGCAGCACCGCCCCGAGGGCGCTGGCCACTCCCCCCAATAGGTGAGACAGCCCGAAGGCCTGCGCGATCACGACGCCGGGCAGCACGGCGTAGGCCATCAGGTTGGTGGCCTGGATCCTTCGCTGCAGCACCAGCAGGGTGCCCAGCAACGGGCAGGTGAGCCCGCAGACCCCTGCCAGCAGAAGGGGAATCAGCCAGAAGTGGTTGTCCGGGGCTGCCAAGGCTTCAGGGAGGGTCAGAGGGATAGGGGGAGCAGGGTGCCGTCCTGCAGGCCGTAGGTGTGCACCTGCGGCAGGGTCGGGGGAAGGTCGCCGTGGACGCTGAGCACGATTGCGGTTCCCGCATCCACCAGCTTTCGGATCAGGCCGCCGAGCTGCAGGCGGCTGGAGCCATCCAGCGATGCCAGCGGTTCATCGAGCAGCAGCACCGCCGCCCTCTGGGTCAGGGCCCTGGCGACCAAGGCCCGCTGGCGCTGTCCGGCGGAGAGGCTGGCGATCGGCCGCTCCCTAAGTTCAGCCAGGCCCACCTGGTGCAGAGCAGGTTGGGCGGTGCGCGGGTCGCCATCGGCCCCGAGTGCGACAAGGGCGCCCAGGGAGATCGGGTAGCACCAGTTCAGGGAAGGCGCCTGGGGCACCAGGGCCACGCGCCTTCGCTGCCCCTGCAGGGGGCGTCCGGCCAGCTGCACCCAGCCCCGGCTGGGCCGCAGACGACCTTGCAGCAGCTTCAGCAGGGTCGATTTTCCCGTGCCGTTGTCGCCGCGGATCACGGTGCAGGATCCGGACGCCACGTCGAGATCGATGCCCACCAGAACGTCCTCGCGACCAAAGGCGAAGGCGAGGTTGCGGGCCTGCAGGAGGGGTTGATCCAAGGGCTCGGCTCGCAGACAGGACCGCAGACTACCGGCACATACGAATGAGAACCATTATTGTTCCCGCACCTTTCAGTCCGGATGGATGGCTGTATCCCCTGCCTGGCCGGCTCTGTTGCTGGCGGGCGCTGCGCTGCTGCCGGGCTCGGTCGCCCGGGCCGCCACGGCGCCTCTGGTAGTGGCCGCTGATGGCGTCCTCTGCGATCTCACTCGGACCCTGGCCGCCGATCAGGCCCGGGTGACCTGCCTGATCCCGCCCGGCAGCGATCCCCATCAAGCGGTGCTACGCCCCCGCGACCGCCAGGCCCTGGCCGAGGCCCGGCTGGTGCTGATCAATGGCTACGGCCTCAGCCCCTCCCTGGCGCGGATCACCAGCGGGGGTCCCCGGGTGGCGGTGGCCGAGCAGGCCGTGCCGGCCAGCCGGGGGCGTGACCCGCATGTGTGGCACGACCCCGGCCAGGCCGCCGCCATGGTGCGCGTGGTGGAAGCCCGCCTGGCTCCGGTGCTCCCAGCTGGATCGTCGGCGGGCCTGAACCGACGCAGCCAGGCGGCCCGAGCCGTGCTGGCCGATCTGGGGCGTTGGACAGATACCCAGATCGACACCGTTCCGCCCCGCAGCCGCGTGCTCGTGACCGAACATCGCGCCTTCTCAAGCCTGGCCAGGCGCTTCGGGGTGCGCGAACTGCCCCTGCTGGCTTCCTTCACCACCGCCGCTGTCCTGCGCCCCGCCAGCCTCGCCGCAATGACGCAGGCGGTCCGCGAATCAGGCACGCGCCAGCTGTTCGCTGAGTCGCTGCCGATCTCCAAGACCCTGCGGCGGATCAGCCGCGCCAGCGGCGTGCCCGTGAACCCCACCCCCCTGGTGGCCGATGGCCTCGCCCCCGGCCGCTCCACCGTTCAGACGGTCACCGGCAACGTCTGCACCTTCGTCAACGGTCAAGGCGGCCGCTGTGACCTCGCCGGCGCCGAAAAGCTCGCCCAGCGCTGGGCCGCGATCCGCTGACCCCTCTGCCCAATCCCCGCCGTTCCACCCCTATCCCATGGCCTGGTCTCCTCCCCGATCGCTTCCCCCCCGGGCCGCCCTGCTGCCGGCGGGTCTTGCCCTCGCCCTGGCGGCACCGGCACCGCTGCTTGCCCACGGCGCTGCCGGAGGCGAGGACCTGACGCCAGGATCCTTCCAGATCACGCCGGTGCTCACCCTCGAAGGCCATGCCGGTCTGGAGAACAACCTGGAGGGCCAGCCCCGGCACTACGCCCTTGATGGCCTGGTCGGCGTGGCGCTGGAGTGGGGTCTGGCCAACCGGGGCAGCTTCGCGATCGAGGCGATGGTCGGCCCCGCCCTGGTGTGGGGGGAGGCGGAGCATTTCTATGGCCGAGTACACATCGAAGACTCCCCGCCGCACAGCGGGGAACACCCCGAAGAGCACGGCCATGGTCATGGCGGCGCTCCCTACCGCCGCACCGACGTGAAGGGACAGCTGCAGGTGCGCTACGCGCCCAATCAGCGCCTCTCCTTCTTCGCCGAGTGGTTGCCCTATGTCGTCACCCGCAGCCAGGAGGAGGACATCGCGGGCATCAAGAACGAGATCGGAGTCGGCATGGCCTTCGCCTTCGGCGATGGCGATGTCAACTTCGCCCTGGGGGATGGTCTGGAGACGATTGCCGACGGTGTGTTTCTCTCCCTGGAAAACCGAACGGGATGGGAGTCGGATGGCACCTACATCGGCAACTACACCGACCCCTGGCTCGGCTTTGGCTTCAACGTCGACCGGCTCAACGTGACCCTCTCGGGCGGGCCCCGCTTCTACAGCCCCGGCAGCTACGCCGGCCTGCCCGGCCGCACCGATTGGGGCGGCGAGGTGGAACTGGAACTGCCGGTCAGCCCCCGCACCGTGCTGTTCGCCCACTGGAAGCCGATTTACAGCAGCCAGGGCGGCGAGGGCTGGGGGCGCGGCTGGCAGCACCACATCGGCACAGGCGTCACGTTTCGCTTCTGACTCCGCCCTGGCCCTCGCCGCCCAGCACCTCCAGCAGCGCTTCGCCGTAGCGCTCCAGCTTGGCGGCGCCGATGCCGCCGACGCTTGCCAGTTCATCGAGGCTGGTCGGCCGGCGGGCGGCCAGTTCCAGCAGGGTTCGGTCGTGGAACACCACGTAGGGCGGCACCCCCTGCAGGCGCGCCTGCTCCCTCCGCCAGTTCCGCAGCGCCGCCACCAGGGTCTCGTCGAGCTCGACGTCGCTGAAGGCCTGGCGTGGATCCGTGCCTCGCCCGCCAGCTGCGGCGGCTCCGCCTCCGGAGCGGCGGCGCTCCTTCGCCGGCGGCGGCAGCGGCAGCTCCAGGCTGCTCTCGCCCCGCAGTAGCGGTCGCACCAGGACCTCCCGGCCGAACTGCAGACCTCCCTTGCCGCCCGGCACCGGCTCCAGGTAGCCGAGGGCCGTGAGCTGCCGGATCAGGCTGTGCCACTGGCCCCGGTCGAATTCGCGTCCGATGCCGTGCACGCTCAGCTGGTCGTGACCCAGCTGGCGGATGCGCTCGCTGCTGCCCCCCAGCAGCACATCCACCACGTGGGCGGCGCCGAAGCGTTGGCCGGTGCGGTACACCGCCGAGAGCAGCTTCTGGGCCGGCACACTCAGATCCACCAGCTCGCGCGGCTCCAGGCAGCCATCGCAGTTGCCGCAGGGTTCGCCCAGCTCCTCGCCGAAGTGGCGCAACAGCACCTGACGACGGCAGCCCGCCGCCTCACTGAACCCGATCAGGGCGTCGAGCTTGCCGTGCTCGATCCGCTTCTGCTCTTCCTCGGCGCCGGAGTCGTCGATGAAACGGCGCAGCTGTGGGATGTCGCCCGGTCCATGCACCATCCAGGCCACCGCCGGCAGGCCATCGCGGCCGGCGCGGCCTGTTTCCTGGTAGTAGGCCTCCAGGCTCTTGGGCAGATCCACGTGGGCCACGAAGCGCACGTCGGGTTTGTCGATCCCCATGCCGAAGGCGATCGTGGCCACGACGATCACACCGCTCTCCTTGCGGAAGCGATCCAGCGTGCGGCTGCGTTGCTCCGCCTCCAGGCCGGCGTGGTACGGCATCGCCTCAAAGCCGGCGGCGATCAGATCGCGCGCGAAGCTCTCCACCCGGCTGCGGGAGCGGGCGTAGACGATGCCGGCCTCGTCGCGATGATCGGCCAGAAACTCCAGCAGCTGGCGCTTCGCCTCATCCTTTTCCCGCAGCAGGTAGCGGATGTTGGGTCGATCGAAGCTGGCGGTGAACACCTCACCGCCGCGCAGGTCGAGGCGGTCGAGGATTTCCTCGCGGGTGCGGGGATCAGCCGTGGCGGTGAGCGCTAACCGCGGCACCTCGGGAAACTGTTCCCCCAGCCTTCCCAGCTGCAGATATTCCGGCCGGAAGTCGTGGCCCCACTGCGAGACGCAATGGGCTTCATCAATGGCGAACAGGGCGATCGGCCCCTCCGCCAGCCGCTCCAGCAGGTCACCGCTGATCAGCCGTTCTGGCGAGACGTAGAGCAGGTCGAGCTGGCCGTCCCGCAGGGCCTTCCAGGTGGCCTGGGTGGCCTCCGGGCTCTGGGCCGAGTTGAGGGCGGCGGCCCGCACGCCGTACTGGCGCAGACCCTCCACCTGGTCCTGCATCAGGGCGATCAGGGGCGACACCACCACCGCCGTGCCCTGCCGGCAGAGCGCCGGCACCTGATAGCAGAGGGATTTGCCTCCACCGGTGGGCATCAGCACCAGAGCCGACCCTCCCCCGATCACGTGCTCCACGATCGCGGCCTGGGGGCCCCGGAAGTCGGCGTAGCCGAACACCTCCCGCAGCACCTGCGCCGCTGAGGAGCTCATCGGGCCAGCGTCCAGGACACCCAGGCCACCACCAGCAGGCCCCCCAGCGAAATCACCTGGAACCAGCTGTCGGCGCGCTCCACCTTGGCGACGGCCTGGTCCCGCTGATCCTCCCGGGCGGTGGCATAGACATTCGAGCCCCACACAAACAGCACGAACAGACCGATCGACACCAGGTAGCTGTACAGGTAGAGCTTGTCGAGAAACGTGAGGTACGAAAGCGGCGGCAGTTCCGCCTGGTAGGTCTGCTGCATCACCACCAGGGTGAGCAGGGCGGTGGAAGGAATCGCGATCCGCAGGTCTCCCAGGGAACCCTCCAGGCTGGGGGCCAGGAACACGACCGCCATCACGATCAGCAGCGGCAGGATCCACTGCAGGAAGGCACTGAACACCGGTGTCTGATAGAAGACCCGCAGGGCCACCTGCGCCTGACGCAGCGGTTCGCTGTCCTCTCCGAAGGAGGTGGCGTAGGTGTGCTGCAGTGGCCCGAAGCTCACCCCCACCGGATTGAAACCGCGGATTGAGGCGAACCCTCCCACCAGTCCGGAACGGTCCGCTTCCGGCACCAGCACCAGCGGCTGGTCGCCGTCGAGCGCGAATTCGGAGGGCCGCACCTCCAGCAACAGCGGCAGGCTCAGCAGGCTGAAGGGGGATTCGTGCAGGTCGAGTTCGTCGATATAGAAATGGCCGGAGAAGTGGAAGCGCTGATGCCGCCAGCCATTCGGCTTCACATCGGGCTTCTCGGATTCCGGCTCCACCTCGAAGTCGTAGCCCACGATGTTGTTGACCACCTGCACCAGCTCGTCGGCTTCGACCTCGTTCTCCTCCAGCAGCTTCTGCACCTCCGCCGGCCAGTCGAGCCAGTACCAGCCGTTGGCCATGAAGGTCTGGTCCGCCACCGAGAGGTTGTAGGCGTTCTCCAGGTACATCCCCACCGTCACCTTCGCGGCCTTCTGCAAGGCAGCTGATTCCGGGTCGATCACCTCCAGCCGCTCCTGGCGCCCGATCGGCACCTGGCGGTGCTGGGAAGGGAGCTGGGCGGGCCGCAGCAGCTGTAGCAGCAGAAACAGCAGCAGCAACAGCGCCGCGAACACGACACCACGCCGCGGGCGGGCTGGGCCTCGGGCAGGCGGGAAACCCATGGGGCGAAACAGAGGCATTCGCCCCATCTTCCCCTGGGGGGATTCCCCCACAATGGCGGCCATGGCCTCCCCTTCTTCCCCTTCCGCCGTCGCCCCCGCCGGGCGCGCATCTCAACGCACCACCACGCAACGCACCGCCGCTCAACGCACCGCAACCGCCTGGGCCTTCCTGCTGCCGGCGCTGCTGCTGTTGATCCTTTCGGTGTTGCTACCGGGGGCCATGGCCCTGGTGATGAGCTTCAGCCGCACCGGCCTCGACGTGGGCGAACCGCTGCAGTTCGTGGGCCTGGCCAATTACCGGCGGCTGCTGGCGGACCCGATGGTGCTGCGGGTGGTGGGCACCACCTTCCTCTACCTCGTGGGTGTGGTGCCCCCGATCGTGCTCGGCGCCCTCACCCTGGCGGTGCTCGTCAACCGAAAGCTGCCGGGTATCCACTGGTTCCGCGGCGCTTTCTACACGCCGGTGCTGGTTTCCCTGGTGGTGGCAGCGATCGCCTTCCGCTGGCTCTATGCGGAGAACGGCCTGATCAATGGCTGGCTCACTTCCCTGCTGGGGCAGCGCTTTTCCCCGATTGGCTTCCTCACCTCCCCCCAGCTGGCCCTGCCGGCGGTGATGCTCGTGACCCTCTGGAAGGGACTCGGCTATTACATGGTGATCTTCCTGGCCGGTCTGCAGGGGATCTCCCCCGAGCTCTATGAGGCTGCGGCCCTCGACGGCAGCGAGGGCTGGCGTCGCCACCTCGATATCACCCTGCCGCTGTTGCGCCCCTACATCACCCTGGTGGCGGTGATCTCCGCGATCGGGGCCACCAAGGTGTTTGAAGAGGTGTTCCTGATGACCCAGGGCGGACCGGCCGACGCCACCCGCACGATCGTTTATTACGTCTACGACCAGGCCTTTTCGGAACTGGAGATCAGTTATGCCTGCACCGTGGGGCTCGCCCTGTTCCTGATCGTGCTGCTGTTGAGCCTGATCCGTTATGCCTTCGCCGGTGATCAGGCCCTTGCCTAAACCCTGAACGGCACCGTCAGGCCTGGGGATGCGATTGTGGTCGATCGGTCCTGGATGGCAAGAGCTGGTGGAGAACGCTGCGCAGACCCCCTCCATTGGAATCGTGGGCGGCGGCCAGCTCGCCTGGATGCTGGCTCGTGAGGCGGCAGATCTGGGGGTGGAGCTGCATGTGCAGACGCCTTCGCCGCAGGATCCGGCCGTGCGGCTTGCCACCAGCGTGGTGCTGGCGGACGTGCAGGACGTGGCAGCCACCCGCCAGCTGGCCCAGCGCTGTGGCGCCATCAGCTTCGAGAACGAATGGATTCCGATCGCCGCCCTCTCGACCCTGCAGGACGAGGGGGTGAACTTCGTGCCGGGGTTGCATGCGCTGGAGCCCCTGGTCTGCAAGCGGGCCCAGCGGCAGCTGCTTGATCGTCTGCATCTGCCCTGCCCCCGCTGGTGCCCGCTGGAGGCGGCGCTTGTTTCCTCGGCTGCCGAACGCCAGCGCCTCCGGCCCCTGCCGGGCAGCACCGGCGCTGAGGCGCGCCCGCCGCTGGATTCTGGGGCGCTGCTGCTGCGTCAGCCGAGCGGGCCCCAGTTGCCGGAGGGGTTCCGGTTTCCGGTGATGGCGAAGGCCTGCTCCGGCGGCTACGACGGCAAGGGCACCCGGCCCCTGACCTCCCAGGCCGACCTGGCGGCCCTGGTGCAGGAGGTGGCGGCCGCCGACTGGATCCTGGAGGAGATGGTGGCCTTCGAGCAGGAGCTGGCCCTGGTGGCCTGCCGGGATGGCGAGGGCAATGTGGCCTGCTATCCCCTGGTGCAGACCCACCAGCATCAACAGGTCTGTGACTGGGTGCTGGCCCCGGCGCCGGTGAGCCATGCCGTGGAGGCCTTCGCCAGGAATGTGGCCGCCTCGCTGCTCACGTCCCTCGATTACGTGGGCATTCTCACGATCGAGTTTTTCTACGGGCCGGCCGGGCTGCAGGTGAACGAGCTGGCCCCCCGCACCCACAACTCCGGCCACTACACGATCGAGGCCTGTCGCTGCAGCCAGTTCGCCCAGCAGGTGCGGATCGTGGCGGGCCTGCCGATGGGGTCCACCGAACCGAAGGTGGCCGGCGCCCTGATGGTCAACCTGCTCGGCTTCGACCGGGGAGAGGCCGATCTGACGCCGAAGTTGGAGGCGCTGGAGGCCCTCAGCGGCGCCCATCTCCACTGGTACGGCAAGCAGGAGGTCCGCCCCGGCCGCAAGCTGGGCCACCTCACCGTGGTGCTGGAGGGCGAGACGCCGGAGCAGCGAATCGCCGCGGCGATGGCCCGACTCGAGGAGGTCCGAAATCTGTGGCCTTTGCCTCCGAACCCCTTAGAGTGATTTAGGTCTGCTGTGTTGGTGACTGCCTTTCACAGTTTTCTGATCTGACTCCCTTTCGACATGGGGGGTCTTCAGCGACGGCAACGTATACCGGCCTTGTTGCCGGAAACGAAACCCCGCCTCTGACCTCCCTTCTGGTTCATCCAGGTCGAACACTGGGGCAAGACGGCACAGCGGTCCACCCTTTTTCGCCCTTCCGGTGACCGGCCTCGGCCCGGCCACCGGTTCCTCCAGGCTCCATGTCAACCTTTCAGCAGGCCTTCGAGCGGCTGCTCAGTCGGGCCCCCGGCCCAGTCTTCCCCCGGGCCCGGGAGCTCTATCTGCGCAAGTACCCGCTCGAATTCCCCGCCGAGGGCCCTTTCCGCACCTTCCTTCTCCAGGAGGAGATCCTGGAATCGGAGAGTGGTGCCGTGCGGGTGCGGGGTCTCGCTTTCGCCGTGGTGCACTGGCAGGCCCCCCAGGCGCCGCTGCAGGCCTACGGGCAGTACCTGCGCAGCCAGTGGCAGCTGGGTCCGGAGGATCTGGCCCTCTGCGACGAGGCCTGGTTCCGCCAGGGCGGAGCCTGGGCCATGTTCTCGGCGGCAGCGGTCTTTGAGCGGACTGCTCCCACCACCCTGCTCAGCTCGTCAGTTGATCCAGGTGCGCCTGGAGCTGATCCCGGCTCCAGCCGGTGACCACGAACACCTCCTGGGCGCTGCTGCCGCGGCGGGCCAGCAGTTTGTAGCCGCCGGTGATCGGGGTGGAAACCCGCAACCGCAGGGAACTGCTCCGTCCGCGCACGCGGCTGATCACCGCCGGTGTGATCGTGTCGATCCCCTCCGCTTCCGCCAGGCGCCGCAGCAGGGGGATCAGGCCCTCCACATAGGTGCTGTGGGTGATCACCACCCGGCCCATGGGATCTCCTCAGGCCTTCTCGAGCGGAGCCATGGTCAAGCCTTCGGCTCCCAGTTGCTGGTGGTAGAGCTCGGCCTGCTCCTGCGGGCCGGTCCACACCACCGCCGAGCCCTCGCCGTCGATGCGCCGGGCCAGGGCCCAGGCCTTATCGGGATTCATCCCCGGCAGGTAACGCATCAGACACTCCACCACGTGCTGAAAGGTGTTCACATCGTCATCGAGCACGATGACGCGGTAATTGGGGTAGGTCTGTTCCACCCGCTGCTTTTCCTGCACGGGGGTGGCGCTGCCTGCGGTGCTCATGACGACCCACGCTCGATGGCAGGCAGCCTAGGTATCCTTGTGCGCATTCCACTCACACCTCCCATGTTGATCACCCTCGGTTGGGCCTCCTTGGCCGCCATCTTCAGCTTCTCGATCGCCATGACGGTGTGGGGTCGCGGTGGCGACAACGTTCTTCCTTTCTGAGCCGCTCTTGTCGGGTCTGACCCTTTCGGCCAACACCGTGCTGGCCGGCCTCGCCACGGTTCTGCTTCTCTTCGTGAGCCTCGGGGTGGGTTATCTCTCCACCGTGGAGTGGCGTGATCGCCGGCGGCGCAAGGCCCAGGAAGCTGCCGGCCGCAAGTGAGTCTCTGCGCCACCGCCCTGTCGGAGGCGGAGAGACTGCTGGTTTTGCCGCCGCTGCCTGCCCAGGCTGCTCCCTTTCGGGGCCTCGGCCTGGAAGCCCTTCTCGACCGGATCTTCGCGACTGGGGCGGGCCTCCCCGATGCCGGCCTTGCCCTGGCCCTGCTGGAGCTTCCCCTCGATTCCTCCGATCTGGAGGCACTGCGAACGGCGGCAGACGATCTACGCCGCTGTCTGGTGGGAGACACCGTCACCTACGTGGTGAATCGCAACCTCAACAGCAGCAACGTGTGTGTGCTGCATTGCGGTTTCTGTGCCTTCCGCCGCGATGACGGGGAGCACGGAGCGTTCCGGTTTCCGCGGCAGGAGCTGCTCGCCCGCGCCGCCGAAGCCCAACGGCTGGGGGCCACAGAGCTCTGCCTGCAGGCTGCCCTCGATCCGGAGGCACGGCTCGACGGCAGCCATCTCGCCCACGCCGAATCGCTGCTGCGCGACCTGGGGCAGGCGGCACCGGGGATCCATCTGCATGCCTTCTCTCCCCAGGAGCTGCTCTACATCGCCCGCTGCGACGACCTGCCCCTGGATCTCGTGCTCGATCGCCTGGTCGACGCGGGCCTGGGCTCGGTGCCGGGAACCGCCGCCGAGGTGCTCAGTGAACCGCTGCGTCGCCGGCTGTGCCCCGAGAAGCTTTCGGCCCTGGAGTGGGTCGCCGTGATCCGGCAGGTGCATCGCCGCGGCATCCCGGCCACCGCCACCCTGATGGCTGGCCACATCGAGACGGCGGCCGATCGGGTGGCCCATCTGCTCACCCTGGTGGCCCTGCAGCGCCAGGCCCATGCCGCCTCTCCAGCGGCCGGCGGCGCCGCCCCAACCGGGGCATTCACCGAATTCGTGCTGCTGCCGTTTGTGGGGGCGCTGGCACCGGCCCCCCTGCGTCAGCGGGTGGGCCGTGACCAGCCCGAGGTGGCGGCGATGCTGCGGCTCACCGCCGAAGCCCGGTTGCTGCTTGGTGCCTGGATTCCCCACCACCAGCCCAGCTGGGTGAAGCTCACCCTGCCGGTGGCGGCAGAGGCCCTGCGCTGGGGCTGCGACGACCTCGGCGGCACCCTGATGGAGGAGCACATCACCACCATGGCCGGGGCCAGCGGAGGCACGCGGCAATCCGCTGCGGCCCTGGAGACCACCGCCCGCGGCCTCGGCAGGCCGGTTCGCCAGCGCACCACCCTCTACGGTCAGCCGATGGCGAAAGCCGCATGAGCCGAATCTCAACCCCTTTCCGGCTGCCGCCGCTATGGCGCAGCCTGCCGCTGCCGTGCACCAGCGCTGCCATCGCCCTGCTGCTGCTGGTGCCGGCGCTGTTGCTGCCACGCCTGCCCCGGCCCCGGGCCCAGGGCCTGGAGCAGCTGATGGATACCGCCACCCTGCTCCAGAGTTTCGCTGCCACGCCGGATCGTCCGGTGCCGGCGCTCTGGCAGGAGCGCCTCGGGCCTGGCCTGGCCCCAGCCCTCTGGCGCCAGCAACGGCGCACCTGGTGGCAGTTCTGGGGCCCCCACGCCGATGGAACCCCCTATCTGGCCATCTCCGCCGCTGCCCTGCCCGGCGGGTCCAGCGCGGCCCTGCCCACCAACGGCCTGCGGGTAGGGGATCTGGTGGTGCTGGCCCCAGATCCCCTTTCCCGCCAGTTGCTGGCGGACCGCCTGCGCCCCCGGCTGCGACCGAGCCGTGGTCTGCAGCGCCGCTGTCTGGCGCTGGTGGAGAGCGATCAAGCCGTGTTCTGGAGCCCCCTGGCCCTCGGGGTGATCCTCGGCCCGGTTGCCCCCCTGTTCCAGCCCTACCAGGAGGGCTGCCTGCGGCTGCGGCTGGAAGCGGAAGGACTGAGCTGGAACGGGGAGGCTGCTGCCGTGGACGGCGTGCTTGCCCCTGCCAGCGGGGCCCCGCTCGACCGTCCCCTGCCCTCCCAGTCGCCGCTGCCCGCCGATCTGCTGCTCGAACTGGAGGGTCCGTCCCTGGACCCGCTGCTGCAGGGCCTGCTGTCGCGCCAGTTGATCCGTGAACCCCTCACCAGCCGCTATGGCCTTGATGGCGGGCGGATGGCGTTGCTGCGCCAGGCTCCCTTCCGCCTGCGGCTGCGTCCCCAGCCCCAGGGGCCCTTCCTGGCTTCGTTGGAACTGCAGCTGGGGGTGGGCAAGGACCCCAGGCCCTGGCAGCAGGCCCTGACGGTGGTCGCCAAAGCGCTGCAGGAGCAGAAGCTTCGCCCCGCCGGCACCAGCAGCCCCGCCCTATCCGCTTCCTCGCCGGATCTGTCGGTCTGGAGCCGGGAGGATGGGGTGGTGGTGGGAGGTTGGCGTTGGTTGCCGGCAGCGGGCGGCAGCCCTCAGCTGCTGCTGTTCCTCGGGCCGCTGCCGCCCCAGCCCACCCAGCCAGCGGCGACTCAGAAGACACCCCCCGTGACGCCTCCCTTGGCGCCCACTGTGATCAGCCTGCGGGTTCGTCCTGATGCCCTCGACAAGCTTGGTCTGCTGCCCGAGGCGATGCCTCAGCTGGTGCGCAGGGCCACCCAGCTGGGGATCGTTGCCGAACCCCTGCCAGGGTCCCTGGGACCCAGCCAGCCGATCAGCCGGCTGCTGGGGCGCCTTCAGCTTCCGTTGAACCGCTGACGCCCTGGCGTTCCCGCCGGCGGCGATCGGCGGCCACGGTTTCCTCCATCAGCTCCACCGCCTGGGCCATCTTCTCCAGGTTGGTGGTGTAGAGGCTGAGGTCCTTGTCGAGCCGATCGCGCAGCAGGCCCATCGCCTCTCCGGTTTCGTGGGCGGCCTGACGCAGGGCCTGGGGATCCATGGAATCGGCACCATGGGCCTGCTCCAGCAGGCTGAGCAGACCCACGGCCATCAGTCGTGAGTAGTGGAAATCGGAGCGACGTACGTTGCCCAGGGCCTCGGCAACGGGTTCCGGGGCTCCTGCCCCCTGGTGTTCGATCCAGCCGCGCACCTCCTCCACGCTGTGGGCGCCCATGGCGGCCATGGCTTCGTCCCGCTGGAGGCGCAGCGATCCAGCATCGAAGCCGGAGGCGGCGCAGAGGGCGGTGAACAGGGGCTCCCTCTGCTGTTCGGGGCGATAGCCCCTGGAGAAGCTGTCGAACACCTGCACCACTCCGGTGGCGAACAGGGGATCGCTCTGGAAAGCACTCTGGCGACTGAGCAGATGCAGTTCCACCAGCAGTTCGTCGACCATCCGCCGGTAGAGCGGGCTGATCACGTGGGGAAAAGCGGCGTGGAAGGCACGCTTGCTGTCGGCGACGGTGAGGGCGGCGCTCACGCTCTTCTGCAGGTGGGTCAGCCGACCCTAGCGCTGCAGCGGAAGGTCAGTAGGATCGACCGAGTTGCCCGTGCACCGTCGATGATCCCGATCGTCATTGAAGAGTCGGGCCGAGGAGAGAGGGCATTCGACATCTACTCCCGCCTGCTGCGGGAGAGGATCATTTTCCTCGGGGAGCCCGTCACCTCCGAATCCGCCAATCGCGTGGTGGCCCAGCTTCTTTTCCTGGAGGCCGAGGATCCCGACAAGGACATTTTCCTGTACATCAATTCACCCGGCGGTTCCGTCTACGACGGCCTCGGCATCTTCGACACCATGCAGCACATCAAGCCTGATGTGCAGACGGTGTGCGTCGGGCTCGCCGCCTCGATGGGTGCCTTCCTTCTCTGCGCCGGTGCCAAGGGCAAACGCAGCAGCCTCACCCATTCGCGGATCATGATTCACCAGCCCCTCGGTGGTGCCAGGGGCCAGGCGAGCGATATCCGCATCCAGGCTGATGAGATTCTGTATCTCAAGAAGAAGCTCAACACCGAACTCTCCGACCGCACTGGCCAGCCCCTGAGCCGGATCGAGGAAGACACCGATCGCGACTTCTTCATGTCTCCCGCCGAAGCGGTGGAGTATGGCCTAATCGATAAGGTGATCGATAAGCGCCCGATGCGCTCGGTCTGAATCGGTCTGAATCGGTCTGATCAGCCGGGTCAGCAGCGAGATCAGGTCTCCAGGCGGCGTACCAGCAACGGCAAAAGCAGGGACTGAAGCAACGTCGCCACAAGCACCACCACAAACACCGTGGCGGTCAGATCGGCGGCCAGCCCATGGGCCTGGGGCGTCATCACTCCGTTCAGATGGGATAGTTCCTGGTTCAGGCCCATCGCCAGAGCCAGGGAAACCCCTGCCCGCATCCCGCCGAAGGAAAGGAGCAATAGTTCTGCCGGTTCCACTTTCGAGCCCCTGCTGCTGATCCACAGACCCAGGGGCCTGATCACCACCAGGAGCACCAGGGCCAGGCCGATGCCCAGCGGCAGCATGGTCAGTACATTGGCAGGCGAGACCAGGATCCCGAGCAGCAGCAGGATCGTGAATTCCGCCCCGGTGTTGAACGGCAGCATCACCTCCCGCATCGCTTTCTGGTCGAAACGACTCGAGCGGTAGTGCCAGTTGCCGAGCAGCAGGCCGGAGGTGAACACGGCCACCATCCCACCGCCGCCGAAAAACTGTCCGAGGCCATAGGTGATGAAGGCCAGGGAGATGGTGAGAATCAACAGATGCTCCTGGGCCCGCACCAGCCGGTTGATCAGCGGACGGGCACCGATACCCACCACCAGTCCGGCCAGGATTCCGGAGATCAGATGGCGCAGGATGTCGATCAGCGCCCCCCCCCGCGGGCCGATCCTTATGGGGTGGAAGTCTGCATGGCTTCCATGGCCACTCATCGCCAGCATGCTCACCAGAAAGCCGAAGCAGATCAGGGCCGCCAGGGTTGTGAGCGAAGCCTCGAAGTGGAGCAGGTGGCGCAGTCGAGCGGGAAACCTGTGGTGGAGGGATTCCAGCAGGTCATCGGTGGCCGAGGCATCGATTGCCACCAGGCAGGAGGCCGTGACCAGTGCGGCGCTCCAAGGGACCCCTCCCAGCCAGGTCAGAGCCCCGCTGAACAGGACCACCGTGACCACGGACCCAAGGCTGGCCAGCTTCAGCCCGAAGCCGAGGCTGCCGCGGATCCGGTTGATATCCGTTTTCAGGCCGGCATAGAACAGCAGCAGGGCAAGACTGAACAGATGCAGCGACTCCACCTGCTTGTGGGTCACCCGGTGGAAATCGGAATGGAAGGCATGCAGGCTGAAGCCCAGCAACAGCACCCCCATCGACGCCGGCAGGCGCAGCCTTTCCGACAGCCGATCGGCAGCGAGTGCCCCCAGATAGAGGACCCCAAGGATCAGGAAAAAACCCCGGGGAAGCAACGTACCGGGAAGGTAAGCGTTGTTCTCCGGGGATGCGGCTGCGGAGGTTACCGAGGCGACCGTGGCGAGGGAGGCCGTCAGGATGGACACGGGAACACGACCGACGTGCTGATCAGCCTGCCAGAAGGGGGGAGAACCGTTCCTTTTCAGGTATCACCGTGAATTCGGAGACAATGGCACGGAATTCGTCGCCATCGAGGCTCTCCTTCTCGATCAGGAGCTCCACCACTCTGTCCATGCAATCGCGGTGCTGCTCCACCAGTTTCACCGTATCCACATAGCACGACTGGACGATGGCGCGCACGGCATCGTCGATCCTGCTGGCCAGACGATCCGAACCATCGTTGCGGGTCATCAGGTCGCGGCCGAGAAACACTTCCTGGTTGCCTGCCTCGAACGAAACCTGGCCGAGATCGCTCATGCCGAAGCGGGTCACCATCTGGCGGGCGATCGAAGCCACCTGCTGGATGTCACCGCCGGCGCCGGTGGTCACCTCGGAATGGCCGAACACCACATCCTCGGCTGCGCGACCACCGAGAGCACCCATGATCCTGGCCCGCAGCTGGGCACGACTGACCAGCATCTGCTCCTCATCGGGAGAGAACCAGGTCAGGCCCTGGGCCTGGCCACGGGGGATCAGCGTCACCTTCTGGACAGGGTCGTGGGCCTTCACCAGGGTGCCCACCAGGGCATGGCCCACTTCGTGGTAGGCGATCAGGCGCTTACTGCGACCATCGGTGAGCGGTTTGCCCTCCATGCCGGCGATCACCCGGTCCACGGCATCGTCGATTTCGGTGAGGGTGGTGGCTTCCTTGCGGCGGCGGGCCGTGAGGATGGCGGCCTCGTTGAGCAGGTTGGCCAGATCGGCACCGGAGAAGCCAGGGGTGCGGCGGGCGATCACTTCCAGGCTCACATCTTCCGCCAGCTTCTTGTTGCGGGTGTGCACCTTGAGGATTTCCAGCCGGCCCTTGATATCCGGCACATCCACCTGCACCTGCCGATCGAAGCGGCCCGGACGCATCAGGGCTGAATCGAGCACATCGGCCCGGTTGGTGGCGGCGATGATGATGATGCCGCTGTTGCCCTCGAAGCCGTCCATCTCGGTGAGCAGCTGGTTGAGGGTCTGCTCGCGTTCGTCGTTGCCGCCGCCGATTCCGGCACCGCGCTGACGCCCCACCGCATCGATCTCATCAATGAAGATCAGACAGGGGCTGTTTTCCTTGGCTCGCTTGAACAGGTCGCGCACGCGGCTGGCGCCGACGCCCACGAACATCTCCACGAATTCGGAGCCGGAAAGGGAGAAGAAGGGAACGCCCGCCTCGCCTGCGATCGCCTTGGCCAGCAGGGTCTTGCCGGTGCCCGGAGGGCCCACCAGCAGCACCCCCTTGGGAATCTTGGCGCCAACAGAGGTGAAGCGTTCGGGGGTCTTGAGGAAGGTGACCACTTCCTGGAGGTCCTGTTTGGCTTCCTCCACACCAGCCACGTCGTTGAACATCACGCCGGTCTCGGCCTCCATCAGGAAGCGGGCCTTGGTCTTGCCGAACTGCATGGCCTGGCCGGGGCCGCCGGGCATGCCATTGGAGCGACGGGCCAGGAAGACCAGCGAACCGATCAGCAGCAGCGGGAACAGCAGGTTGCCCAGCAGGCCAAGGGCAGGAGGGGCTGCTTTTGGGGGATGGATGTCGAAGCTGATGCCCTGATCCTTGAGCTTGTTCACCAGTTCAGGAGCCAGGCCGGGCAGGTCCACCCGCAGCCTCTGCACCCGGTTGTCCAGATCGGGGTCCACCGCTTCCACCACCGCGGTGCGGCCGTTGTCGAAGATGTCGACGGCAGTGACCCGGCCAGCTTCCACGTAATCCAGGAAGCGTCCATAACTCATGCGCGCCACTGCCGCATTGCGTGGGGCCACGGTGGAGGTGGTCGCCCCGGCGGCTGCGGAGGCGCCGGCAGCTCCAGGCTTGAAGCGGGTTGCTCCTCCGTTGCCGAGGATCTGCCAGGCGAGGAAAAGGGCAACGCCGATCGGAAGAACCCACAGAGCAATCAGACGCCAGCGCTGGTTCATGGGGTGAGACGCTTTTTAAACAAGTGTAAAGGCGTTGCCACCCTTTTCGCTGGGCTCACTACGGGAAATGGCCTGTGGTTCAGCCCGCCTGCAACCAGGGGGTGGTTTCCATGGCCTCCAGCACGCTGCTGAGGCTGCTGCTGGGTTCGATGCTGAGTTTTTCGGCCGGCAGGGCTTCGATCAGTTCCGGTCCGCCCAGACCATGGGTCCAGATTTCCACCTCCGTACTGCCGGGGCACTGGAAGCTGAGAAGCTCAAAGGGAAACACCACCCGTTCCAGGAAAAACTCTTCCGGACCGCAGCAGCGCACGATCACCATCCGATCGGAAGCGTTGCGGTAGCCGCAGTCGAGTTGAGCCAAGACAGGAATCCAGAGTGGTAGCACCATCTAGCCATCTCCTCCCGTGCGGGTTTGGTGACGATCGCCACTATTTCGAGTCCTTAACACTTTCTTCTTTTTGTTCGCCTCAGTCCGGTCCGGCCCGGCTCAGCCCAGATAAGCCCGGCTCAGCCCTGCTTCACAGGCTGCGCAGGGCCGCGATTGGATCGAGCTGGGCGGCCCGTCGTGCGGGCACCACGCCGAAGAACAGCCCGATCGAACCGGAAAGCAGCACGGTGCCCAGCACCGTGGCGCCGGCGATCGAGGCCGGCAGGGGGGTGAGCGCCGCTACCAGCGCCACGGTGCCGATCCCCAGCGCACTGCCCACCACGCCACCGAGGCTGGCCAGCACCAGCGATTCCACCAGGAACTGGAGCAGGACGTCGTTGCTGCGGGCGCCAAGGGCTTTGCGAAGTCCGATCTCCTCGGTGCGCTCACTCACCGACACCAGCATGATGTTCATGATTCCGATGCCGCCCACCAGCAGCGAGACCCCCCCGATCGCCGCCAGCATCAGGGTGAGGCCGCCGGTGATCGTGCCCACGATCGTGAGTGCGTCCTTCTGGGAGCGCACGGCGAAATCGTCCTCCCGCAGGATGCGGTGGCGCTGGCGAAGCAGGTTGGTGATCTGGAACGCAGCAGCGCTGGTGCTCGCTTCATCGCGGGCCTCCACGCTGATGAAGCTGAGGCTCACCCCATAGGTGGAATCCCTGCCGGTCACCCGGCTCACCATGGTGGTGAGTGGTATGTAGGCCGTTTCGTCCTGGTTGGCTCCGAACACCGCCCCCTTGGGGGCCAGCACGCCCACCACCTCGAAGGACTGGCCGCGAATCCGCAGACTGCGGCCGATCGCCTCGCCGGTGGGCAGAAGCTTGCGACGCAGGTCCGGCCCGATCACGGCCACGCTGCGGGCGCTCTCGAGATCGGTCTGGCTGAAGAAGCGCCCCTGGGCCACCTCAAAGCGACGCACCGGCAGGAATTCCGGTGTCACCCCCGAAACATTGGCCGTGAGGCTCTGGCCACCGGCCTGAATCACGTCGTTGGTGGTGATCTGCGGCGCCACCTTGCGCACGCTCGGCACCTGTTCGGCGATAGCGCGGGCATCCTCCAGCACCAGGGTCTTGGGCGTTTCGATTCCCTGGCGTCGGGTGTCGTTGGTGCCCGGCACCACGAACAGCACATTGGCTCCAAGGGTGCTGAGCTGGCCTTCCGCCAGGTTCTGCGCTCCCTTACCCACCCCCACCAGGGTGATCACCGAGGCATTGCCGATCACGATGCCGAGCATGGTGAGCAGGCTGCGCATCCGATTGGCGCGCAGCGTGTCGAACGCCATGCCCACCGTTTCGCGCAGCGGCAGCTTGTGGGCCATGAACGATTCCTAGTGAATGCCAGTCCTAACGGCATCGAGGGGATTGCGGGCGCCGCGATGCACCACTCCCTCCTGCACCTCGAGGGTCACGATCTCGCCCTGGCGCAGGTCGGCGGTGGCATTGGCCACCCCCACGATCACCGGTACCCCCAACCGTTCGGCGATCACCGCCGCGTGGCTCTCGCGCCCCTCCTGTTCGGCGATCAGGCCCTTGGCCTTGCGGATCGCCTCCAGGTAATCGGCGCTGGTTTCCCTCACCACCAGGATTTCACCGCTTTCCAGCCGGGCCGCTTCCTCCGGGGAACTGGCCACCCGCACCTTGCCACTCACAGAGCCGCTGCCGATGCCGAGGCCCTTGCCCAGCACGGCGGAGACGATGCCCACCTTGACCAGATCGGTGGAACCGCTCACCCCGGAGAGGGTGCCGGCGGTCTGCACCACCAGGTCGCCATTGCGCAGCAGCCCCATCTCCTGGGCCATCCCCATCGCCAGGCTGAAGGTGCTGGTGCTGGATGACTGCTCCTGCACGAGAACCGGATTCACGCCCCAGACCAGCTGCAGGCGCCGGGCCACGTTCACGTCGCTGGTGATCGCCAGGATCGGGGTGCTCGGGCGGAACTTGCTGACGTTGCGGGCGGTCGATCCGGTTTTGGTGAGCGGCAGGATCGCCGCGGCATTGAGCTGGCGAGCAATGCTGCTGACGGCCTGGCAGATGGCGTTGGGAATGGTGGTGGCCATATGGCTGTCCAGCACCCGCTGCGGGTAATCCCGTTCGATCCGGCGGGCGATCTGGGCCATCGTGGCCACCGCTTCCACGGGGAAATCGCCCACGGCGCTCTCATTGGAGAGCATCACGGCGTCGGTGCCATCAAGGATGGCGTTGGCCACATCGCTCACCTCGGCTCGGGTGGGCCTCGGGCACGACACCATCGAATCCAGCATCTGGGTGGCGGTGATCACCGGGATGCCGAGGCTGTTGGCCTTGCGGATCAGTTCTTTCTGAAGCAGCGGCACCTCTTCGGCGGGCATCTCCACGCCAAGATCGCCGCGGGCCACCATCACGCCGTCGCAGAGGGGCAGGATGGCATCGATGGCATCGATCGCCTCGAACTTCTCGATCTTGGCCACCACCGGGGTGTTGAAGCCGTGGCTGCGGATCAGCTCACGGATCTCCAGCATGTCGGAGGGGTTGCGCACGAAGCTGAGGGCCACCCAGTCCACCCCTTGCTGCAGACCGAAGGCCAGGTCCTTGCGGTCCTTGTCGGTGAGGGCCCGGATCGAGAGCTGCACATCCGGAAAGTTCACGCCCTTGTTGTTGGAGAGCACCCCCCCCACCGTCACGCGGCAGTGGAGGGTCTGCTCCGCCTGATCCACCTCTTCCACCACCATTTCCACCCGACCGTCGTCCAGCAGGATGCGGCTGCCGGCGGTCACCTCATCTGCCAGGCGCTCGTAGGTGACGGTGGCGATCGACTGGTTGCAGCTCACCACCCGCGAAGTGAGCGAGAAAGGATCGCCCTTGGCCAGGCTGATCGGGCCCGCCTCGAAGCGGCCGAGCCGAATCTTCGGACCCTGCAGATCCTGGAGGATGCCGGTCTGAACGCCCAGCTGATTCGAGACCTGGCGGATCGTGGCGATCCGGTCGGCATGGTCGCTGTGATCGCCGTGGGAGAAGTTGAGGCGGAAGGTGGTGGCGCCGGCTTCGATGAGCTGCCGGAGCACTTCCGGAGATTCCGTGGCGGGTCCGATCGTGGCGACGATCTTGGTGCGACGCATGAGATCGGGTTTGGCCATCGGAGCGCGCCTGTCTAAGGGCGGAAACTACCATCCGGCCTGCACCTCGCCGGCTTGTCATGGACTTCCAGGCCTATCAGGAAAGTTCGCGTGAGACGGCCCGTTACCCAGAGGCGGGCCGCAATGCCATTTACCCCACCCTGGGGCTGTGTGGGGAGGCCGGTGAGGTGGCCGACAAGGTCAAGAAGGTGCTGCGGGATCGGGAAGGTCGGTTTGATGAGAGCGTGCGCGACGACCTGCGGCTCGAGCTGGGTGATGTGCTCTGGTACGTGGCCCAGCTGGCCACCGAGCTTGATCTGCGGCTCGAGGACATCGCCACCGCCAATCTGGAGAAGCTGGCCAGTCGTGCCGCCCGTAACGTGATCGGTGGCAGCGGAGACCGGCGTTGAATCAGCGAAGCATCAATGCCGGAGAACTGCGGCGCCGGGCCTGGCGGGGTCTGCTCTGCCTGCCGCTGGTGGCTCTGTTGCTGCTGGCCATCCCCAGCCCCGTCTGGGCGGCGGAACTGGCGGTCAGCGAGGTGATGCTCGAACCATGCCCGGCCGATGACATCGCCAGCCAGCCGGAGCTGCGCCGTCCTTCTGGAGCGAGCTGCTACGCCCTGCGGGGTGTGGTGATCAACCCAGGCCGCCGCACGGTGTTCGATACCGATGTCTTCGCCAGGATCATCGATGCCAGCGGCGAACCGGTGCTTCCCAACCGCACCAGGGTGGGCTCGATCGGCGACATCCCCCCTGGCCGTTCGGAATTCGCCCTGCGGCTGGCGGTGCCGGCCGGAACCCCCGGCCCCTTCGCGGTGCGCAATGTGAAGGCCCGCGGTTTCTCCGCCCCCGTCCGCACCCGGGCAGGGGCCGATGATGAATTGCTGCCGCTCGAGCAGGCCCTGGCTCAGTAGCCGCTGCTCATCAGGCTCTGGCCGGCGCCGGTGAGCAGGCTCTGGGCCAGCTGCAGGGCCAGGAACGCCACCAGGGAGGAGAGGTCGAGCCCACCCACCGGCGGGATCAGGCCCCGGAAGGCGTTGAGATAGGGATCGGTGATCGCGCTCACGCTGGAGAGCACCGGATTGCTCCAGTCGAGGTTGGGAAACCAGCTCAGCAGCACCCGCACCAGCAGAACGAGCAGGTAGATGCCCAGGGTCTGGGCCAGCACCTGGAGCAAGAAGGCAACAACGTTCATGGACTCGGCGAGGCGTCCTCCGAACTCTAGGCAGCCTCCCCGCCCCGTCCATCCCCGGCGGGTGGCGGATCTCCGGAAACCGGGGGACGGCTGCGGCCGCGAGCGTTGAATTCCTCCGCGTTTACCGAGAAGGTGCGGTGGAACTTCTCACTGAGGCTGATCCAGTACGAGCGTCCATCGCTCTGGCGTTTGCGCTCGATGAACTCCTGGGCCAGCAGTTCCTTGATGTGGTCGTAGGCCCCCGAGCCCCGCAGCTCCACGAGCTCCGATTGCAGGATGCGCTTCTTCAGCGCCACGGTGGCCAGGGTTCGCAGGGCGGCGGTGGAAAGATCCACCGGCAGCAGGTTCTGCACCACATCGCCCAGGCTTTCTCGCAGCTGCAGGCTGTAGTGCGGCCCTTCCTGGTGGATTTCGAGGGCGGTGTCGCGATGGGCGTAATCAGCCATCAGCGTGATCAGCGCCAGTTCCGCTTCGTCGCGGTTGATGCCTCCGAGCTCCGCCAGTTCCGCCAGGGTCAGGGGCCGGCCCTTGAGGTAGAGAATCGCCTCGATTCGTGCCGGCAGCGAGAGCAGGCCAAGGCCGGTGGGGATCGGCGTGGCCGAAGGGGGATCGGGGCTGGACAAGGTCGGATTCCAGCGCAGGCCTCGGGCACCGTATCGCAGGCGTCAGGCCGTCACCAGCCCTGTACTCGGCTGCAGCGGCTGGCTTCTCTGGCCGAGGAACAGCCGGTAGGCGGGGTTGTGGGTCTCCTCCCAGTGCTGGTAAGGCAGCTCGGCCAGAAAGGCCTGCCAGCCCTGGAGGTCGGCGGGCGGCACCTGGACCCCTACCACGATCCTGCCGACGTCGGCGCCGTGGTTTCGGTAATGGAAGATGCTGATGTTCCAGTTGGGGTGCAGGGAGCTCACGAACGCCATCAGGGCGCCGGGACGCTCCGGAAACTCGAAGCGGTAGAGGAGTTCCGGGCCCTGCTGCAGGGCTTCCGAGGCGCTGGCCGGCAGGCGGCCCCCCACCATGTGGCAGAGGTGGAGCTTGGCCAGCTCGTTGCCGGAGAGATCGAGGCAGGGAAAGCCGCCGGCCTCCAGATCCGTCATCAGCTGGGCGGTGTCGGCCGGGCCATTGATCTGCACCCCCACGAAGATGTGGGCGAGCTGCGGGTCCGCCAGGCGGTAGCTGAATTCCGTGAGGCTGCGCTGGCCCAGCAGGTCGCAGAAGCGCCGCAGGCTCCCCGGCCGCTCCGGGATTTCCACCGCCAGAAGGGCCTCCCGCTGCTCCCCGAGTTCGGCCCGTTCGGCCACGAACAGCAGGCGATCGAAATTCATGTTGGCGCCGCAGGCGACGGCCACCAGGGTCTTTCCCTTCAGAGCGCGATCGGCCACATCCTTCTTCATGCCGGCCACGGCCAGGGCACCGGCCGGCTCCAGGATCGAGCGCGTGTCCTCGAACACGTCCTTGATCGCCGCACAGATGGCGTCGGTGTCGACCGTGACCATCCGGTCCACGTACCGCTGCGCCAGGGCGAAGGTGTGCTCCCCCACCAGGCGCACCGCCACCCCGTCGGCGAACAGTCCCACCTGCTCCAGCCGCACCCGTTCGCCTGCCGCCAGCGATCGGGTCATGGCATCTGCATCCACCGGTTCCACACCGATCACCTCCACCTGGGGCCAGAGACTCTTCACGTAGGCGGCGATGCCGGCGATCAGGCCGCCGCCGCCCACCGCCACGTAGATGGCATCGGGAGGATCGGAGCATTGGCGCAGGATCTCCAGGCCGATGGTGCCCTGGCCGGCGATCACATCCGGATCATCGAAGGGGTGGATGAAGGTCAGCCCCCGCTCCTGCTCCAGCCGCCGGGCTTCGGCGTAGGCCTCGTCGTAGGTGTCGCCGTGCAGCACCACCTCGGCGCCGCGGGCCGCCACCGCCCGTACCTTCATGGCCGGCGTGGTCACCGGCATCACGATCACGGCACGGCAACCCAGCTTCTGGGCCCCCAGCGCCACCCCCTGGGCATGGTTGCCGGCACTGGCGGCGATCACGCCCCGCCCCAGCTCCTCGGCCGTCAGCCCCACCATGCGGTTGTAGGCACCGCGGAGCTTGAAGCTGAAAACAGGCTGCAGATCCTCCCGTTTGAGCAGCACGGTGTTGCCGAGACGGCGCGAGAGGTTGGGGGCCAACTCCAGGGGCGATTCGATCGCCACGTCGTAGACGCGAGCCCGCAGGATCCTCTGCAGGTAGGCACTGGGCTCCGGGCAGGGAACGGCGGAGCTGGATCCGGAAGCGGCCAGGTTCATGGCTCCAGTTTCGCAACCTATCTCCGTTTCGGTGGCCGTTATCGCCGTGTGTCTGGATGCAACCCGTAGATTGACCGTCGAAGAGGACGGAAAGGCATGCATCTGAGTGAGCTGAGCCACCCCAACCAGCTGCATGGCCTCAGCACCGCCGAACTCGAGGCCATTGCCCGTCAGATCCGTGAGAAGCATCTGGAAGTGGTCTCCACCAGCGGTGGCCATCTCGGCCCCGGCCTGGGTGTGGTGGAGCTCACCCTGGCTCTCTACCAGACCCTCGACCTCGATCGCGACAAGGTGGTCTGGGACGTGGGCCACCAGGCCTATCCCCACAAGCTGATCACCGGCCGTTACAAGGATTTCCATACCCTGCGCCAGAAAGATGGCGTGGCGGGCTACCTCAAGCGTTGCGAGAGCCGCTTCGATCATTTCGGTGCCGGCCACGCCTCCACCAGCATTTCGGCCGCTCTCGGCATGGCCCTGGCCCGCGATTCCCGTCGTGAGGATCACAAATGCGTGGCTGTGATCGGTGATGGCTCCCTCACCGGGGGCATGGCCCTCGAGGCGATCAACCACGCCGGCCACCTGCCGCGCACCCGCCTTCTGGTGGTGCTCAACGACAACGACATGTCGATCAGCCCGCCGGTGGGGGCCCTTTCCACCCATCTCAACCGCATGCGGCACAGCAAGCCGGTGCAGTTCCTCTCCGACAGCGCCGAAGAGGCCTTCCGCCATCTGCCGTTCATGCACGGTGAGCTCCCCCAGGAGCTGGAGCGGCTGAAGGAGAGCATGCGGCGCCTGGCGGTGCCGAAGGTGGGTGCGGTGTTCGAGGAGCTGGGCTTCACCTACATGGGGCCGATCGACGGCCACGACATCGCCGAAATGGTGCGCACCTTCCAGGCCGCCCATCGCTGCGAAGGCCCCGTGCTGGTGCACGTGGCCACCACCAAGGGCAAGGGCTATCCCTACGCCGAGGCTGATCAGGTGGGCTACCACGCCCAGAGCGCCTTTGACCTCACCACCGGCAAGGCCTATCCCTCCAGCAAGCCCAAGCCACCCAGCTGGAGCAAGGTGTTCGGCCAGACGCTGGTCAAGATCTGCGAGCAGGACCCCCGGGTGGTGGGGATCACCGCTGCCATGGCGACGGGCACGGGTCTGGATCTGTTGGAGAAAGCCCTTCCCCAGCAGTATTTCGATGTGGGCATCGCCGAGCAGCACGCCGTCACGATGGCGGCCGGCATGGCCTGCGAGGGGATGCGGCCCGTGGTGGCGATCTACAGCACCTTTCTGCAGCGGGCCTACGACCAGCTGATCCACGACGTGGGCATCCAGAACCTGCCCGTCACCTTCGTGATCGACCGGGCCGGCATCGTGGGCGCGGATGGGCCCACTCACCAGGGCCAGTACGACATCAGCTACCTGCGGGCCGTGCCGAACTTCACGGTGATGGCTCCGAAGGATGAGTCGGAGCTGCAGCGCATGCTCGTGACCTCGATCCAGCACGACGGCCCCTGTGCGATCCGCTTCCCCCGAGGGGAGGGGGAGGGGGTTCCCCTGATGGATGAGGGCTGGCAGCCGCTCGAGATCGGCCGAGGCGAGCTGCTCACCGATGGCGATGATCTGCTGATCGTGGCCTACGGCTCGATGGTGGCTCCGGCCATGGCCACCGCCGGATTGCTGCAGGAGAAGGGCGTACGGGCGGCGGTGATCAATGCCCGCTTCCTGCGCCCCCTCGATGAGGCCCTGATCCTGCCGATGGCCCGCCGCATCGGCAGGGTGGTCACGATGGAGGAAGGGGCGCTGCCCGGTGGCTTCGGCGCCGCGGTGGTGGAAATCCTCAATGACCGCGAGCTGGCGGTTCCGGTGCTGCGGATCGGGATCCCCGATCAGCTGGTTGATCACGCCAGCCCCGACCAGAGCAAGCAGAGCCTGGGCCTCACCCCGGCCCAGATGGCCGACAGGATCCTGGCGCGCTTCGGCACCGCCTTCCAGGCCGAGCCCGGTAGCGGCAGCCGCCAGGCCTTGGCGGTATGAAAATTCCCCCTCCGGCCAGCGGCCGGAGGGGGAAGGAAGCGATCAGGTGCCCTGTGGAGGGGTCAGAGAACGCCGCGGGACGCCAGACCCTGGATGGCACCCATGCCGAGGATGTGGCCGAGGCTGATGGTGCCGAGCATGGCGCCGTGGCTCAGTCCACCGAAGAGGCTGGAGCTGGGGAGCTGCAGACCCACATTCGGCTGCTTGATGGTGGCCTTGCCGATGGCGATGGCGATGACATTGCAGAGGATCATCACCAGACCCACCTTCGGCGACCAGGAGATGGTGGCGGGTGCGATGGCCAGGAGGGGAGCGATCATGGATCAGGTGCCGACGACCCATCTTCCGGGCGCCGGCTGCCCAGGCCATCCCCGCCTTAAGACTTGTTCATCTGGAAGGGCGATCTGCGCTCGGTGGGAATGGCTGTTCCGTTCAGCGGGAACGCCCATTGCTTGGCAGGAAGCCCAGCAGTACAAGCACATTGCTGAGGGTCAGCAGCGACTCAGCCCCCCCGTGCAGCGGGTCCACATCCGCCAGCAGCTTGCCGTATTGCACTTGGGCGAGGATCGCCGCCGCGATCGTGACGGCGACGAACAGAAGCGTCAGCTGGAATCCCCGCAGGGAAAGGCGGGGGAAGGCCTTCACCTGTCGGGCCCACCACAGGAAGGCCAGATAGGGCACTAGCGAGAGCACGAAGAAGGGGGCCGGATCGATCAGGCCGAGGCGGCTGAGCAGCGGATCCCAGAGGGCAGGCATCAGGAGTCCTCGCCGAGGCGCTGCTGGCGCAGCAGGTTCCAGGCGGCGGCGGCCAGGGCCGTGTTGCCAAGGGTGGTGAGCGCGGCCTGCAGCACCACCAGCCCCTTGAGGTTCTCGCTGTTGTCGTAGAGATGCCAGGTGCAGGCCGCCATGGCGCTCACCAGGGCGGGCACCATCGCCAGGGCCAGCCAGCGCCAGCCCCCTTCGCGGCGGCGCCTTCCAAAGCTCTGCACGGCGGCGATCGCCAGCACCCACTCCAGCACCGAGGCGATATGGATCCACCAGGTGGGCAGCGAAAGGGCGTGCATCTGCCAGGGCGGAAAGGGGGATCGTAGGAACCGCAGCCACACCACGGAGGCAGTGGCCGTAAGCTCCCCGAAGCGCATGGATGGCCTGGTGTCGGCACTTCAGCCCGTGCTGCTCTGCGGCTACTACGGCGAACACAATCTCGGCGACGACGCCCTGCTCCAGGCCCTGCTTGCCCAGTTGCCGCCGGGGGTCCATCCACTGGTGACGGCCTACGACCAGCAGCAGGTGCAGAGCCGCTTCGGGGTCGACACCACCGATCGACGCAGCTTGCCAGGGGTGCTGCGGGCCCTGGGAGACTGCCGGGCCCTGGTGATGGGGGGCGGCAGCCTCCTGCAGGACAGCACCAGCTTCCGCAGCCTGGTGTATTACGGCGCCCTGATCGTGGCAGCCAGGGTGCAGGGCAAGCCCGTGATTCTCTGGGGCCAGGGTCTCGGCCCGCTGCGGCGGCGGCGCAGCCGGTTGCTGGCCCGGGCTCTGCTGCCCCTGGCCACGGCGATCAGCTGGCGCGATCCCGATTCAGCTGAGCTGGCCGCCGGCTGGGGCGTGGCGGGTCTGCAGGGCTCGGATCCGGTCTGGAGCCTGCCGACGCTGCCCTGGCAGGGTGCCGGCGGACCGATCGTGGTCTGTTGGCGACCGGTTCACCAGCTCGATCGGGAAGGCTGGCGCCCCTATCTGGAGGCCCTCGATCAGCTGGCGGCAAGCAACGGCCGACCGGTGTGCTGGCTGCCCTTTCACCAGGACCAGGATCGGGGCCTGCTGGATCGTCTGATCGCGCAGGGATTGGTCAGCCAGAGGCTGCAGGCCTGCAGCCAGGAGCTGGTGGTGGACGATCCGGCGGCCGCCATGGAGCAGTTCCGCCGGGCGGGCCTGGTGCTGGCGATGCGCCTCCATGCGCTGATCCTGGCGGGCCTGGCCGGCAGCCCCTGCGCGGCCCTCAGCTACGACCCGAAGGTGGCCGCCGCCGCCGAGGGCCTGGGCTGTGGCTGCCAGGATCTGGATCAGCCGCAGAGTGTGGCCCCGTTGCTCGCCCAATGGCAGAGCTGCCTGGATCACCCCAGCCAGGAGGACCGGATCGGCGAGCAGAGGGCCCTGGCGGGCCTGCATCGCCATGTGCTCACAGAGCTCGCGCACCCCGGAGAAAGACAGACCTGAGAATCTTGCTGAAATGTATCTAGTTTCTTCTGCATGGTTGGCCCTTCGTGCACTTGATTTCGGCTGATTTTATTTAAAAATAGAGAAGATTCTGATGGCTGTTTTCCCCTATGGCGATGTGGCGCGTCGGTCCCTATACGCTCACGCCGGAAGGTTTGCTCCGGCTGGGTGGTGGGCTGATCCGTCTCAGCCCGCTGCAGAGTCGCCTGCTGGTCTGCTTCGTGCGTCATGCCGGCCAGCTCCTCGACAAGGACACATTGATGCGCGAGGTGTGGGGCCATACCAACGTCAGTGATGTGAGCATGGCCCGGGCTGTCCATGGCCTGCGTCAAGTGCTCGACCAGGGTCCCCTGGGAGCCCGCGCCATCTCCACCTCCTATGGCGCCGGGTACTCCTTTGAGGCGCCCGTTTCTCTGCTCACGGGTGTGCCGGAATCCGTCGCCTGTGTGGCGCCCGACCCGACTCCCCAGCTTGCGCTCGATCCCCGGGCTCTTGAGCTCTATCTCGAGGGCCGGGCCCGGATGCGCGAGCGCGACTGGGCCCTGCTGCCCACGGCCGAGCGGCTGCTGCGCCGCAGTCTGGAGATCGAGCCCCGCTTCGGCGCGGCCCTGATCCAGCTCGCCTACGCCCTGATTCATCGTTGCAGCATGGGGTTGGCGCCCTGTGCGGAGGTCTGCCAGGAGATCGAGGACCTGCTGAGCCGGGCCGAGCACTGCCTGCCGGCCTCCGACGGGGTGAACGGGCTGCGGGCTGAGCTGCTCTCCCTGCTCCACTGGCAACCCTCCCTGTGTGAGCAATCCTTCGGCAACTGGCTTCCAGCCCAGCTCGGCTTCGGACCGCCGTTGCTCTCCTGGGCCCGCCACCTGCTGGCCACGGGCCGTCCGGCCATGGCCCTGGGCCTGCTGAAGCCCCATCTGGATCCGGATTTGCTGATCGGGTGGTTCGTTGCTGCCCAGGCCCATCTCCAGCTGGGCGATTTCCATGCCGCCCTCACCGCCATCGATCATCAGCTGGCGATTGATCCCCAGCTTCGTGCCGCCCTGTTGCTGCGGGCCCTGATCGAGTCCCATGGCGGACTGCATCGGGAGGCCTTGGCCAGCATCGAACGCTCAAGGCTGCTGCAGTCTCCGTTTTTCAGTCTTCAGGCGATCGGCGCTTTCGTGCTGGCCCATGGCGGCCACACCTCGGAGGCTCGTCAGCTTCTGGATCGGGCCGTTGAAGCGGGGCCGGCCCTCACCCTGCCCAGCCTCTGGGCCCTGGTGGCCCTGGCTCTGGAGCAGGAGCGACTGGCGCATCAGTGGTTCTCCGCTGCCGTCCGCGATCGTTGCGTTCAGGCCCCCTTTGTGCTGAGCAGCCCTTTTCTGGCGGCTTTTGCCCAGCGCGCTCCGGTGCAGTCGTTCCGCGCCGCCATGGCGGTGGCCTTTGCCCCGGCCGGCCAACGGCTGGTGGCTTCCGCCCCAGGCCCCGGCCTGTTGATTGCGGCCTGTTGATCGAGGCCTGGTGACTCCTACCTGTTGATCACTGTCTGGTCGATCCGTTTGCCTTTGGCATTCCAGGCACTCAGGCGCATCTGATCGCCAACCACCTCGATCTCGGCGAAGCTGTAGGCGCTCACGGCCCTGGCACTGTTGCGGTTGCCCAGCACCGGACGCAGCCAGGCGCCCCCACCGCCCACGATGAGAAAGGTGGTTCCGTGCAGCGGCAAAGTGCGCTCGTAGTTGTGCTCGTGGCCGTTGATGTAGAGCTGCACCTGATAGCGCTCGAACAGGGGCAGCAGCTTCGCCTGCAGACGGGGATCGTCGCCGTAGAGGCCCGAGGAATAGAGCGGATGGTGACCCACCACCACCTTCCAGGGGGCCGTGCTGCGGGCCAGGGCATTCTTCAGCCACGGCATCTGGTGCTGCCAGGCGGCGTTGGTGTTGGTGTCGAGCAGGAAGAACTCCACCGGCCCGCGGCGCAGGTTGTACCAGCGGCCTCCCATGCCCAGCACCGGTTCCCGCAGCTGGGCGACGCCGTTGGCGGTGCGGATGTCGTGGTTGCCCAGCACGGCATGGAACGGCACACCGGCCTGCAGCA
Organism: Cyanobium sp.; assembly: GCA_040399125.1. Classification (GTDB taxonomy): domain Bacteria; phylum Cyanobacteriota; class Cyanobacteriia; order PCC-6307; family Cyanobiaceae; genus Cyanobium. The sequence continues at coordinate 31,190 of JBBASR010000022.1, forward strand.
GGGCCCGATAGGGATGGACCACCGTTTTCTGCAGCAGGGCGATGTCGCCGTTCGGGTAGATGTTGTCGCCGCCCAGCAGCACGAGATCCACCGGTTGCAGGCGATGCCTTTCCGCCATGCGATCCGCCACCTCCTGCTGATTGGCATTGCCGCTGCCGCTGTCGGCCAGGGCAAGGAAGCGCAGTTGGTTGGGGTTGGGGGCAGCCCAGAGAAGGGGGCGCGAAGAAGCCAGCAGCAGCGCCGTGACGACCAGCGGCAGCAGCTGCAGAAGCCTGCGGCGCGCCGTCATGCCGTCATTCGCTGCAGCCGTTGCAGTTCGTCCAGCACCTCCTGGCTGTGGCCACTGGGACGGACCGCCACCCAGCGGGCCCGCAGGATCCCCTGGGGGTCGATCAGGAAGGTGTGGCGCTGGGAGTAGGGCGAGATCCAGGAGCCATAGCGACGGCTCACCTCACCACCTGGATCGGAGAGCAGGGGAAAGGCAAGGCCCTCGCTGTCGCAGAAGGAAGCGTGGTCTTCAGGGCCGTCGGCGCTGATGCCCACCACGGCTGCCTGCAGCCGCTCGTATTGGGCCAGATCCTTCTGGAAGCCACGGGCTTCCAGGGTGCAGCCGCCGGTGAAATCCTTCGGGTAGAAGTAGACCACCACCCAGCGACCCGCCAGCTCTGCCAGGGAGAGGTGGGTCTGCCGAGCTGCCAGGGAGGTTCCTTTCCCGGGCTCCACCGCCACACCTTCGAGGGAGAAGGCAGGAGCCGGCTGGTCGAGCTCCGGAAGCACACCTCCCAACGCAAAGGCCTGCCGGGGCTGACCCAGCAGGCTCGAAGGCAGAAGCAGCAAGGGAGCGAACCCGAGGGTTTTCAGGAATCGGCGACGCTGCATGGGAATCGAGGCTGGGCGTTCGATGCTGGCAGCAGGGCCGGACTTCAGATGCGGGCCAGGTTGATGCCGAGTTCCTTGGCGTAGGCGCCGAGGCCCTTCTTCTGGATCGTCTTGAGGGCCCGGGTGGAAACGCGCAGCTTGATGAAGCGTTTGCCTTCCGCCCACCAGAGGCGACGCTCCTGAAGGTTCACCTGCTGGAGTTTCTTGGTGCGCACATGCGAGTGGCTGACGGCCATCCCGTTGTTGGCGCGCTTGCCGGTGAGCTGACAAACCCGGGACATGACGATCAACCAGTGAAAAAGGAAACCGGGCCTAAGCCCACCTGGCGATGGTAACAAACCGGCTCAGGGCTCAGGGCAGGCGTTCGCCGCTGCCGGCAGCGAAGTGCAGCTCATGGGCCGGCTGCCAGCCCACCCGCAGCCGTTCCGGCGGTGATTGGTCGCCCGGCAGCAGCATCCGCAGGGGCCCCCGTTCGGTCTCCAGCCACAGCAGTTGCTGGTTGCCCCACCACTCGTGCCGTTGCAGGCGTGCGGCCAGGCCTTGCTGCCCCTCCGCCTCGGGATCGAGGGGCACCAGGTGTTCGGGCCGCAGCCCCAGCTGGCGTTCGTGATCGAGTGGCAACAGGTTGATCGCCGGGCGGCCGAGAAAGGTGGCCACGAAGCGGTTGATGGGGTTGGCATAGAGCTCCCTGGCGCTGCCCACCTGCTGCAGCCTGCCGCCCTCCAGCAGGGCGATCCGGTCGGCCATGCCGATCGCCTCCTGCTGGTCGTGGGTCACGTAGATCACCGGCGGTTCGCCGCCGCACAGCAGCCTGCGCAGTTCCGGGCGCAGCTCCTCCCGCAGCTGGGCATCGAGGTTGCTCATCGGTTCATCGAGCAGCACCACCTGCGGTTGACGCAACAGGGCCCGCGCCAGGGCGACCCGCTGGCGCTGGCCGCCGGAGAGCTGGGCCGGCCGGCGCTCGCGCAGCTCGCCCAGTTGGAGCAGCTCGAGCACGGAGGCGATTCGCCGTTCCCGCTCCCTTGCCCCCACACCGCGTACCCGCAGGCCCAGGGCCAGGTTGTCGGCCACGCTCAGGTGGGGGTAGAGCGCGTAGCTCTGGAACACCATGGCCACCTGCCGGCTGCCGGCGCTGCGGTCGGTGATGTCCTCGCCCTGGAGCAGGATCCGGCCGCAACTCGGGGCATCCAGGCCCGCCACCAGCCGCAGGGTGGTGCTCTTGCCGCAACCGCTCGGGCCGAGCAGGGCCAGGCATTCGCCCGGCCGCACCTCGAGATCGAGCCGATCGAGCAGCAGTCGCTCCCCCACGCTGCGGCTGAGTTGCCGGAGTTCGAGGCCCTGGCCTTCGCGCAGGCTCATCCCTTGATCGCTCCATGGGTGAGGCCACTGACGATCCAGCGCTGGCCAAGCAGCACGAGCAGCAGCAGGGGCAGACTGCCGAGAACCGTGGCGGCGGCGAAGGCTCCGTAGGGAATCGTGAACACCGACGAGCTGCCGATGCGCGCCATCGCCACCGGCAGGGTGAGCAGTTCGCTGCGGCTCAGCCAGGTGAGGGCGATCGGATATTCATTCCAGCTGAACAGGAACAGCAGCAGGGCGGTGCTGATCAGCGCCGGAGCCAGCAGCGGCAGCAGCACATGCCGCAGCCGTTGCCAAAGATCGAGGCCTTCCAGCTTGGCCGCATCCTCCAGTTCGGGCGGCAGGTCGTCGAAGGCGGAGCGCAGCAGCAGCACCGCCAGCGGCAGGCCCATGGCGCTGTAGGGAAGGCTGAGGGCCAGCAGGTTGTTGGCCAGGCCCAGCCGGCGGGCCGTTTCGAGCAGCCCCAGAAACAGCAGCACCGTGGGAAAGAGTGCCGCTGCCAGCAGGATCAAAGTGGCCACGCTTCCGATGCGGCCCCGCTGGCGGTGCAGCCCGTAGGCGCAGGGGATAGCCAGCAGCAGCGTCAGCAGGGTGGTGCTCAGACCCACCACGCCGCTGTTGACCAGGCATCTCCAGAAGGGTGGATCGCCGGCCAGGATCAGTTGGTAGTTCTCCAGGGTCCAGGCGGCGGCCTGGGCGGCACCCGCAGCGGCTCCAGTGGCCGGCGGCGCCAGGGCGGCGGGGCTTTGCAGCGAGGTGCGCAGCTGCCAGAGCAGGGGGGCCAGGCTCCACAGCAGCAGCAACGCCCTCATGGCTGCCTCCCCTGCAGGCGGCGCAGCGTCAGCAGCCAGGCCAGCGCCAGCAGCAGCAACAGGCCGAAGGTGGCCAGCATCACGGTGGCGCCATAGCCGAAATCCAGGAAGCGCATCGCCTGCAGGTAGGCGTAGAACGCCAGGCTTTCGGTGCTGCCGCCGGGCCCGCCGCCGGTGAGCACCTGGATCAGGTCGAAGACGCCGAGGGCCTGGGCCAGCCGGAACAGCACCGCCAGTCCCAGGTAGGGAAGCAGCAGCGGCAGGGTGAGGCGCCGCAGGATCTGCCAGCGGCTGGCCCCTTCGAGTTGCATCGCCTCCTCGAGATCGCCGGGGATCGACTGCAGGCCCGCCAGCAGCAGTAGCGCCACGAATGGCGTGGTTTTCCAGACGTCCGCCACCACGGTGGCGAGCCAGGTGGTGGCAGGGGTGGAGAGGAAGCCGTAGGGCTGGCCGCCGAGGCCCTGGATCAGGCCATTGACCGGGCCGTAGGGATCGTTGAGGATCCAGCGCCAGCCGAGGGCCATCAAGGTGGTGGGCAGGGCCCAGGGCAGCAGGGTGACGGCCCGCAGCAGCCCGCGGCCCCGCATCGGGCGGTGCAGCAGCAGGGCGATCGCCAGCCCCAGCAGCAGCTCCAGCCCCACCGAGAGGAAGGCGAAGCGCAGGGTCTGGAAGGCGTCCTGCCAGAAGCGGGCATCGCCGGCCAGCCGCTGCCAGTTGGCGCCATCGTTGGGCACCGGGATCAGCCCGGTGAGCACCGAGCTGGCGTGGCCACTCAGCCAGGCGTAGCGCAGCAATGGGCCGGCATAGACCGCCGCCAGCAGCAGCAGGGCCGGCAGCATCAGCAGCCAGGGGGCAAGGCTCATCGGGGATCGATGGCTTCGGCCACCCTGGTGCTCTGGCTCTGGGCTTCCGCCATCGCCAGCTCGACGCTGCGGCTGCCGCTGAGCACGCCGTTCACCTGGCGCTGCAGTACATCGCTGTACTGGGCATAGAGCGGCGTCAGCGGCCGCACCAGCGCCCCGAGTTCCAGGCTCTGGCGCTGCACCGCCAGCAGGGGATGGCGGCGCTGCAGGTCGGGATCGTCGTAGAGGCTCTGCCAGGTGGGGGCATAGCCCTGGCTGAGCACCAGCTCCTTCTGGGCCTCCGGCCCGCTGAGCCAGCGGATCACCTCCACGGCCTCGGCGGGATGGGGGCTGTGGGCCGGCAGCGAGAAGCCCCAGGTGCCGAGGGTGGCGCCACCGGCCTGGCCAGGCGCGGCCGGCAGCGGACTCACCCCCACATGGCCGGCCACCGGGCCCCCTTCCTGTTCGATCAGCTTCCAGGCGTAGGGCCAGTTGCGCAGGAAGGCCGCCTCACCGGCGGCAAACAGCTGCAGGGCTTCGTTCTCGGCGAAATTGGCCACCGCCGGCGGGGTGACCCCGCTGCGCACCAGCATCGACAACCAGCCGGTGGCCTGGCGGGCGGCGGCGGTATCGAGCTCGGTGCGCCCCGTGGCCGGATTCCACCAGCGCCCCCCGAAGCCGTGCAGCACCTCCAGCATCACGCAGCTGAGGCCCTCGTACTGGCGCCCCTGCCAGACGTAGCCCCAACGCACCTTGCCCTGTTTCTGCAGGCTGCGGGCCGTGCGCACCAGGGCCTCGGTGTCGGCCGGAGGCGCGTCCATCAGATCGGTGCGCCAATAGAGAAGGGCTGTGTCGCCGCTGAACGGCATCCGCCAGAGGTGGCCGCCGAAGGCGTTGCCGGCGCGGGCGCCGGGCAGCATCGGGTCGAGGGCGTGGTCGCCCAGCCAGGGCTCCAACGGCTCCAGAAAGCCGGCGGCGGCGTACTTCGGTGTCCAGCTGACGTCCATCATCAGAACGTCATAGGGGGCCTCCCCCAGCACCAGGCTGCTGACGGCCAGGTCGGAGAGGGCCTCGGTATCGAGCGGTCCGCGGCTCAGCTCGATCCGAATCCCCGGATGGCTGGCATTGAAACGGGCGGCCAGGGAAGCGGTGGCATCGACGAACGGGGCCGGCATCAGCACCCTCACCGGCACCGGACCCTCTGCTGCCGTGGCAGCGACGGGAGCGTTGCCCTGGCCCGGCTGCCAGGCCAGGCCCAGGGGCGCTCCCACAGCGCCCAGCCCGACCAGAAGGAAGATCAGGAAGCCAAGCACCGGCCATCCCCGCTGGCGCGAGCTCCCTCCCCTGCCCTGGGGAGCAATGGGGGCAGGCCAGAGCAAAGGGCAACTGCAGAGTTAACCCGGTTCTACAGCCCCCGCTGCATCAGGCGCCCCATCAGGTCGGAGCTGCGCTGCTGGAACCCGGCCAGCTGGTTGGGTTCGAGGCCGCCGACGGCGAGCCTGGCCATTTCATAGAGATGGCGGCCCAGGTCATCGGCCAGCTGCTGGCTGGGGGAGGCGCTGCTGCCCGTGGGGGCGGTGATCACGGCTCCGGCGGAGAGCTTGAGCAGCCCTTCCACCAGCGGATGGCGGCGGTTGACCAGCAGCACATGGTGGTCGGGCAGGCCCGGCAGACGCTGCTCCATCAGGGCTCCCATGTCGTTGATGCGGCGCATCTGCTCGGGCAGCAGGATCAGGGCGGCGGGGGCGTTTTCGCCCTTCAGGGCCTGCACCTGGATGGTCACCTTGTCGTTGGCCAGAGCACCCTTGAACAGGTCCCGCAGCCTTTCGGTGCTGTCCTTGCCTTCGGCATCGGCCAGCTCGCTCTCCTGGTCCTGGAGGCTTTCATCGATTTCGGCATCCACCCGCTGGAATTTCAGCTCTTCATGGCGCATCTCCAGCCAGGGCAGGAACTGGGAATCGATCAGGGTGTCGGCCAGAAGCACCTCAGCCCCCTGGCCGCGCCAGAGGGAAAGGGCCCCAGCCTGGCCGGCCTCATCGGTGCAGTAGAGGATGCGCTTGTCGTTGTCGGGCGCGAGACGGCTGCGGAAGCCCGCCAGGGTGGTGTAGGCCCTGTCGTCCACCGGGATCGGATCCGGGTTCTCCCCTTCCCCGGCCGGGGCGGTGGTGCCGAACAGCACCAGATCGGCCACCTGGTCGGCGAACTTCTCATCCTCCATCGCCCCGATCTTGATGAACGGCGCCAGCGAATCCCACATCTCGGCATAACGACCCGGGTCGTCGCGATGGAGCTCCTTGAGGCGATCGCCCACCTTCTTGGCCACGAAGCCACCGATCGAGCGCACCCGGCGGTCGGTCTGGAGGGCCGAACGGCTCACATTCAGGGGGATGTCGGGGGAATCGATCACCCCGCGCAGCGGCAGCAGATAGCGGGGCACCACCTCCTTGATCGAGTCGCTGACGAACACCTGGTTGCAGTAGAGCTTGATCTCGCCCTTCTCCCAGTCGGCGCGGCCGGTGATGCGCGGGAAATAGAGGATGCCCTGCAGGTTGTAGGGGTAATCGGTGTTGAGGTGCACCCAGAGCAGCGGGTCGCCCTGGAATGGGTAGAGGTAGCGATAGAACTGGATGTAATCGTCGTCGCTGAGCTCGCGCGGGCTCTTGCGCCAGGGAGCCTCCCGACGGTTCACGGTCTCGCCTTCCAGCTGCACCTCCACCGGCAGGAAGTCGCAGTAGGTGGTGACCAATGTGCGGATGCGGGAGGGCTCGATGTACTCGAGCTCCTCCTCCATCAGGTGCAGGATCACATCGGTACCGGGCTCGCTGCGCTCGGCTGCTTCGAGCGAGAACTGGGGCGATCCATCGCAGCTCCAGCGCACTGCCTCGGCCCCTGAGCGGGCGCTGAGGGTCACCAGTTCCACCTGCTTCGCCACCATGAAGCTGGAATAGAAGCCGAGACCGAAATGGCCGATGATCGCGTCGTTCTCGCTCTTGTACTTCTCGAGGAATTCCTCGGCACTGGAGAAGGCCACCTGGTTGATGTAGCGCTTCACCTCGTCGGCGGTCATGCCGATGCCGTTGTCGGAGATGGTGAGGGTGCTGGCGTCGCGATCGATCCGGATCGAGATCAGACCATCGGCCCCCTCGCTGCAGTCGCCGCCCATGGCGGCCATGCGGCGCTTGCTGATCGCATCGACGCCGTTGCTCACCAGTTCGCGCAGGAACACCTCATGGCCGCTGTAGACGGCCTTCTTGATGATCGGGAAGATGTTTTCGGTATGGATCTGAATCTGGCCCTTCTCTTCCAGCACCGCCATGGCAGCCGCTCCTGTCACTGGGGGCGAACTTAAGGAGCCCTGCCCCCCGAGCTCAATGGCCCAGAGGGAGGGGTCTCCGAACTTCAGCCCGCCTGCCAGCCCACTGCTAG
>JBBASR010000023.1:0-37312 GCA_040399125.1 Cyanobium sp.
ACACCACCTGCCCCTGGGTCTCCAAGGTGTGGAACACCGTGGAGAAGCACAAGAAACACGCCTTCACCTCGATCATTCACGGCAAGGTGAAGCACGAGGAAACCCTGGCCACCAGCTCCTTCGCCGGCACCTATCTGGTGGTGCTCGACCTGGCCGAAGCCCAGATGGTGTGCGACTACATCCTCAACAGTGCCGTGGATGGCGATCCGATCCAGAAAGGGGAGGCGCGCGAAGCGTTCATGGCCCGCTTCGCCAAGGCCTGTTCCCCCGGGTTCGATCCGGACCGCGACCTGATGCGTCTCGGGGTGGCGAACCAGACCACCATGCTCAAGAGCGAGACCGAGGAGATCGGACGGCTGTTCGAGCGAACCATGTTGCGGCGGTTCGGGCCGACGGAACTGAACGAACACTTCCTGGCCTTCAACACGATCTGCGATGCCACCCAGGAGCGCCAGGACGCGATGTTCGCCCTGGTGGATGAACCGCTCGATCTGATGGTGGTGATCGGCGGCTACAACTCCTCCAACACCACCCACCTCCAGGAAATCGCCGTGAGCCGCGGCATCCGTTCCTTCCACATCGACACGCCGGAGCGGATCGGACCGGGCAACAGGATCGAACACATGCCCCTGGGGGGCAGCCTCGAAACCGTGGAACCATTCCTGCCGGAAGGATCGATCCGGGTGGGCATCACCTCCGGTGCCTCCACGCCGGACCGGGTGGTGGAGGACGTGATCCAGCGGCTGATCAGCCTGAGCGAGGGCTGATCAGCCTCAGCCAGACCACACCGGCGAAACATGACCAGAGCCTGCCTGGCTGTCACAGTCGGCGCTCCTGAGCAAGCCGCCTGGCTTTAGATTCCCTAAAGGCTTTCACCTCCACCCGCACACCACCCAGCTCCCAGCGCCTTCCGCCCCCACCGCGGCACTTCCCGTACGCCATGCCAAGCGTGACCGGGTCTCCACCGACTTCCCCCCTCCCGAGGAGCCCGACTCCGTGTCCCGCCTGGCCTCTCCAGCCCCTTCTCCCGCTTCCCCCGTCGTTCTGAGCCAGGACCTTCCTGAGATGCGCATCGACGCCGAGGAGAGCGAATCCAGCCTTGCCTCCCGCCTGCTGCGGCATGCGGAGGATTCCCGGGTCCGCCGCTATGGCAGCACCTTCGCCGATCTGATGGAGATGCGCGCCCCCTCAGCGGTGGTGGGCTCCTACCTCGACCGCCACGAGGGCTGGTTCCGCCGCTGTGCCGCGCCGATGACCGTGGAGCCGCTGGAGGACAACGGCTACGTGCTCACCCTGGGACGATTCGGCAATTTCGGGTTTGAGGTGGAGCCCACGATCGGGCTGAAGCTTCTGCCCCAGGCGGCTGGGGTGTACCGGATCATTACCGAGCCCCTGCCGGCCACCGACCAGAACCTGCAGGGTCTCTACGACGTGGAATTCAACGCCTCCCTGCGGCTCGACGAAGCCACCGGAGCGGATGTGTCACACGAGGACGTGGACCAGATGATGGCCCACACCCTGGTGCGCTGGGATCTGGATCTGGCCGTGTGGATCCGTCTGCCTTCGATGATCACGATGCTGCCCGATGGCCTAGTGCAGAGCAGCGGTGACCACCTGCTGCGCCAGATCGTGCGCCAGATCTCGCGCCGGCTCACTTGGAAGGTGCAGGAAGACTTCCATGCCAGCCATGGCATTCCCTGCCCGCCGAGGCGCCGGGCCCAGTTCTGAGTGGGGATCCTCCTGCCGCCAGCAGGCGGCAGGAGGCAGACCAGCGGCTCAGGAGCTGGTGAGGATCTTGTTGACGATCTGCATGCCGGTGACGGCCTGCCACAGGAACAGGGTCATCACGGTCATGTTGAGGCCCACATGCACCTTGCGGGCGATCAAATTGCCCTGCTGCATCAGGGGCGAAAGGGAGGCGGCGATGGCCACCAGCGAGGTCATGGCGATGCCCACCAGCAGGTGGGGACCCACGAACAATTTGCCGTTGTTGATGTAGGTGACGGTCATGCCGCCGAAGGTGCCGATCACCATCAGCGCCAGCAGCAGGCTGCCGAACTGGAAATGGCGGCGGGCGAACTGGCCCTTGATCAGGTCCTTACGGGTTTCGGCATCGGCGGTGCGGGTTTTCTTCGTCTTGATGCCCAGGAACATCGCATAGCCCGACAACCCCAGCAGCACCCACATCAGCAGCGGGTGGAGGAAGTTGAGGTTGTAGGCCAGGGGGCCAGGAAGCTCGATGGGCATCGGAGGGGACCGACGGCAGGCTCAGCGAAACTACAACTCACCGCGGCCCCGCCGCTGTCCGCCACGCTGCCCAGCGCCACTGGGCTCAGTGGAGGAAATGGCGCCGGCCGGTGATCACCATCGCCAGCCCCAGCTCCCGGCAAGCCTCGATCGAATCACCATCCCGGAGGCTGCCGCCCGGATGGATCACGGCGCTGATGCCGTGGCTGGCGGCCAGCCTCACGGTGTCGTCGAAGGGGAAGAACCCATCGCTCGCCAGCACCGCCCCCCGGGAGGCCTCGCCGGCGGCCTGCAGGGCGAGCAGGGCCGAACCCACCCGGTTGGTCTGGCCGGCGCCGATTCCCAGGCTCTGGCCATCGCGCGCCACCACGATCGCGTTGGAACGCACATGGCGCACCACCTGCCAGGCGAACTGCAGATCCTCGAGTTCCCGGGCGGTGGGCTGGCGCTCGGAAGCCACCTGCCAGGTGTGGGGCTCGATCGGCTGGTCATCGAGCTGCTGCACCAGCACGCCGCCGAGCACCGAGCGGAACTGCTGACGCCCGGCCAGGGCAATGGCGGCAGGGGGCAGTTCGAGCAGCCGGAGGTTGGCCTTGGCCGCCAGCCGCTGGCGCGCCTCGGCGCTGAAGGAGGGCGCCACCACACACTCCAGGAACAGCCCGGCGAGATGGTCGGCCGCGGCCGCCTCCACCACGCCGTTGAGGGCCACGATCCCACCGAAGGCCGAAACCCGGTCGGCATCCAGGGCGCGCAGCAGGGCAGCGGGGAGATCGGTGCCGGTGGCGACGCCGCAGGGATTGGTGTGCTTGATCACCACGGCGGCCGGCTGGCGGGCCTCGGCCTCGCCGTAGCCGAATTCCCGCACGGTGGCGAGGGCCGCCTCCAGATCGATCAGGTTGTTGTAGCTGAGCTCCTTGCCCTGCAGCTGCCGGGCCCCGCCCCAGCCGGCCTCCGGCTCGCCGTACCAGGTGGCCGCCTGGTGGGGGTTCTCGCCGTAGCGCAGGGTCTGACGGGCGGGCAGCGCCAGCTGCAGGGTCGAGGGGGCCTCGGGCTCGAGCCGGCTGGCCAGCCAGCTGCTGATGGCGGTGTCATAGGCGGCGGTGTGGCGGAAGGCCGCCAGGGCCAACTGCCGCCGCAGGTCCCCATCCACCCGGCCGGCGGCGAGGGCCTCCAGAAACAGACCGTATTGCGCCGGATCGGTGAGCACGGCCACGTCGGCGTGGTTCTTGGCCGCGGCCCTCACCATGGCGGGACCGCCGATGTCGATGTTCTCGACCGCCGTCTCCCAGAGCACCTCCGGATCGGCCACGGTCTGGCGGAAGGGATAAAGATTGACCACCACCACATCGATCGGGGCAATGCCCTGGGCCTCCAGATCGGCGCGATGGGCCGGGTCGTCGCGGCGCGCCAGGATGCCGCCGTGGATCCGGGGATGCAGGGTCTTGACCCGACCCCCCAGGATTTCCGGTGCGCCCGTGTGCTCCGCCACCTTGGTGACGGGCACCCCTGCCGCGGCCAGGGCGGCGGCGGTGCCTCCACTGGAGATCAGCTCATATCCCTGTTTGCGTAGCCCCTCGGCCAGGGGCACCAGGCCCTCTTTGTCGGAGACGCTGAGCAGAGCCGTGGGGGCCATGGCGGCAGGAGGACGCTTCAGGAGCCAACCTACGCAGCAGCTGCCCTGGCCCCATGAGCTTCTCCGCCGCCGCCTCGCCGGATCCCCTTGCCGAAGAAGGCTGCCTGCGGCTGGGACCTGCCGGGGCCGAACGCCGCCTGGTGCTGCTTCACGGCTGGGGCGCCGACGCCGATGACCTGCTCGACCTGGGACGCGAACTGGTGGGGCCGGAGGTGAGTGTGGTGGCCCTGCGCGCTCCCCTGCCCCATCCCGGCGGCTTCGGGCGGCAGTGGTACGACCTCCAGCAACCGGAATGGCCCCAGCTGCCCGGAGCCCGCGATGCGCTGCTGCTGCGTTTTCAGGCCCTGGCCGACGAGATCCCGCTCGAGCAGACCGCCGTTCTGGGCTTCTCCCAGGGGGCGGCGATGGCCCTGGATGTGGCCACCGGCGGCGGCGGCGGCGGCCACACCGGCCTGCCCCTGGCCGTGCTGATCGCCTGCAGCGGCTACCCCCACCCCGACTGGCAGCCCCAACCTCCCCGCACCCCGGTGTTGCTCACCCATGGCCAGCAGGACCCTGTGGTGCCCTTCGCCGCCAGCGAGGCGATCGAGCGGCAACTACGCGAGGTCGGGGGAACGGTGGAACGGATCGGCTTCAGCGGCGGCCACGGCATCGACCCCTCGCTGTTTCCGCGGATGCGCACGGCACTGGAGCAGGGGTGGTCGGGCCGGCGCTGATCGCGGGTGCTGATCGCTGGTGCAGCTCCAGGCGGCTGCTCTGAGTGGCTGCTCTGGGGCAATGAAAAAGGACCGGTGCGCCCCATCGGCGACCGGTCCATGATTCAGGCCTTCCTTACCGCGGAATCGCTGATCGTTCGGTCAGCTGATTCTTCGTTCACAGCTGATTCTTCGTTCAGACGAAGGCGTATTCGTACTCCTCCATTTCCTCCCAATCATCGGCGGCAAGCGATTCGAGCCCCTCGAACAGCACCTCTTCACCGATGCGATCCACGATCAGGCGCAGTGAGGGGAAGAGGAAATGGTTTTCTTCGGCGTACTGGGCACTGAACAGACCTTTCTCACCCCAGAAGAAGCGATCGGTGGTGTGCTCGTTGCGGCGGACGTTGAGGATGGCCGGCGGCATCAGCTCGGACTCGGCGATGTAGCGACGGGCAGCGGTCACGGGTTTGTGGGAACCCGTTTCCAGATTGAAAGTGGGGACGTGGGCCAGAACCCTCTGGCCGGCGAGCCGACGGCGGCTGATCCTCTTGCGCTTCTTGGACATGGATGGACTCCCGAGCGGGAGACTGAGATGGGGTGAAGGAGGGGACGGCAGGCAACGACCCGTTCAGCGGCGAACGCCGAACAGGACGGCATACCGGGGCTGACGACCGGAAGGCCGCAGACCCACGCCCATACGTCTGTCGCCCCGAGGCAGCCGGACAACCTCCGGAAGAATCCGGAAGCCATCACGGCGGCAACGCCGGAACTCCGAAGAGCACCGGGACAGCGGAGGAACGCATCTGCCTCTGCTGTAGCCTCGACTGCAAGGAAAGTGCAACCATGGCCGTCACCACCGTGACCTGCCGCCCACCTGGGACCGCGAGGTAGTGGTCGATACAGGAAGCTTAAGCCTTTTTTTCGGAATTCCGACAGCTCTTCGGAAACTCCAATCTTTCTCTCCAGAATCTTCCCCCCGATTCCGTCCTTGATTGCTGTCTCCGAGCGGTTTCGCGCCTTGCTTGGCTACCAGCTCGGCCAATTCGCGGATTGCCCGGAGGTGCGCTCGCTGGTGGTGTACGTGACGCACCAGAGCAGCTCCGGCCAGCCCAGCCTGGTCCCTGTCGGCCACTGGCCCGCCGATGGGCGCAGCCTGCCGGCGGCCGAGGCCGATGACCAGCTGCGGGTGCCGGCCGAGCAGAGACGCTGGCTGCCGCTGCGGGATCAGTCGGTACTGCTGGGTGCCCTGCAGGTGGAGACAGAGCTTTCCCCCTGGCCCGACCCCCTCGCCCAGCGCCTTCAGGCCGTGGCGCTCTGCCTCACCCAGGCCCTGCAGCTGGATCTGGAGCAGCAACGGCTGAGCCAGCGGCTTGAGAACCGCGAGGAGCAGCTGCGCCTGCTGGTGCACCAGTTGCGCAACCCCCTCACCGCCCTGCGGACCTTCGGCCAGCTGCTGCGCCGCCGGCTCGAGCAGGACAGCGACAACCGCTCGCTCGTGGAGGGCCTGCTGGCGGAAGAACGCCAGCTCAACCGGTACGTGGATGCGATCAGCGACCTGGCCCGTCCGGATTCGCTGATCGCCCCCAGTGCGCGTCCGCGCCCCCTGCTGCTGCCACCCCTGCTCAGTGGCCCGGAAGGCCAGCCCCTCCAGGATCTGCTGCTGCCTCTGCTGCAACGGGCCTCGGCCACCGCCAGCCTGCAGGGACGTCCCTGGCAGGGGCCCGGCACCCTGCCCGACTGGCGGGGCGACAGCGGCGCCGTGGCCGAGATCCTGGCCAACCTGCTGGAGAACGCCTTCCGCTACAGCCCCCAGGGCTGCCGGGTCGGCCTGCACAGCGCCCCCAGCCCCCGGGGGCTTCAGCTCACGGTGTGGGATGCCGGTACCCCGATCGCCCCCCAGGAACGGGAGGCGATCTTCGAGCAGGGCTTCCGGGGCAGCAGCAGCAGCCAGATGGCCGGCACCGGCCTGGGCCTGGCGCTGGCGAGGGATCTGGCCCGGGGCCTGGGCGGGGACCTCAGCCTCGTGATCCCCCCCGCTGCGGTGGCCAGCGACCTGCCACCCCAGGGCAATGCCTTTCGGCTCAGCCTGCCGCTAAGCCCACCGCTCAGCCCACCGCCCCAGGCGCCCGGGAGCCGACCCAGACCAGCGCGCTGAGCAGCAGCGCCAGGGTCTCGCCCCACTCCACACAGGCGCCGTAGCTGTCGCCGCTATGGCCGCCGAGGCGGCGACCCAACCAGCGCGGCACCAGCACAGCTGGCAGCAGGCCCGCCAGGGCTGCCCAGGGCCAGTGCAGGCTCCCGCCCAGGCCCAGCAACAGCAGCGCCAGCAGCAGGGTCGGCCGCAGTTCCCGCCCCAGACCGGCGAAGTGGCGCCGATGGAACGCCGCCGTTCCGCCGGGGCGGAGGTAGGGGAAGCGGGCCATCGCCAGCAGCGGTGCCAGCCGCCCCCAGCAGGCCGAGACCAGCAACAGCGGAGGGGCGGCACTGCCCAGGCAGGCCAGGGCCGCGGCCCGCAGCAGCAGCAGCAGGGCGAGGGCCTGGGCGCCGCTGGCACCCACCCGGCTGTCGTCCATCGCCTCCAGCAGCCGATCCCCCGCCGCCAGCCCGTCGGCGGTGTCCATCGCCCCATCCATGTGCAGGCCGCCGGTGAGCCACAGACCGGCCGCCAGCACCAACGCCACCTGGGCCAGCAGCGGCACCCGGCCCTCCAGGCCCGCCCAGAGCAGGGCCTGGAGGCCACCGAGCACGGCCCCGATCCACGGGGCGAAGCGGGCGATCCGCTCGAAGCGGGGCAGGATCCTCGGCCAGGCAGGCAGCACCGAATAGAAGATCCAGGCGCCGGCCAGATCCCTCAGCCAGCCAGGGGCTGCCGGCCACCACGGAGAAGCACCGGAACGGGCCATGCGTAGTTTCAGAACCGACCGGGCGCGCCATCACCTTGGCATTCGACTTCCGTTTCGAGATCGGCGCCCGCTGCGGCACCAGCCTCGCCCGCTGCGGCACCTTCCACACGCCCCATGGGGCGGTGTCGACCCCGCGCTTCATGCCGGTGGGCACCGCGGCCACCGTGAAGGGCATCAGCACACCCCAGCTGGCCGAGACCGGCGCCTGCATGGTGCTCTCCAACACCTACCACCTGCATCTGCAGCCGGGGGAACAGGTGGTGGCGGAGGCCGGCGGCCTGCACCGCTTCATGGGCTGGAACGGCCCGATGCTCACCGATTCGGGCGGCTTCCAGGTGTTCAGCCTGGGGGCCATCAACCGGATCGATGACCACGGCGTGGTGTTCCGCTCCCCCCGCGACGGGGCCCGCATCGAGCTCACCCCCGAACGCTCGATGGAGATCCAGATGGCCCTGGGGGCTGATGTGGCCATGGCCTTCGACCAGTGCCCGCCCTATCCCGCCAGCGAAGCCGATGTGGCCGCCGCCTGCCACCGCACCCACAGCTGGCTGGAGCGCTGCCTGAGCACCCACAACCGCTCCGACCAGGCCCTGTTCGGGATCGTGCAGGGGGGGTGTTTCCCGCAGCTGCGCCACGAGTCCGCCCGGGTGGTCGCCTCGATGGACCTGCCCGGCATCGCGGTGGGCGGCGTGAGCGTGGGGGAGCCGGTGGAGGAGATGCACCGCATCGTGCGCCAGGTGGGGCCGCTGCTGCCGGAGCAGAAACCCCACTATCTGATGGGAGTGGGCAGCCTGCGGGAGATGGCGGTGGCGGTGGCCCACGGCTTCGACCTGTTCGACTGCGTGCTGCCGACGCGTCTGGGGCGCCACGGCACGGCCCTGGTGGGAGGGGAACGCTGGAACCTGCGCAACGCCCGCTTCCGCCACGACCACACCCCCCTGGATGACCGCTGCCCCTGCCTGGCCTGTCGCCAGCACAGCCGCGCCTACCTGCATCACCTGATCCGCAGCGGCGAGATGCTGGGGAAGACCCTGCTGAGCCTCCACAACCTCACCACCCTGCTGCGGTTCACCGAAGCCATGGGGCAGGCGATCCGGGAGGGTTGTTTTGCAGAGGATTTCGCTCCCTGGCAGCAGGATTCACCGGCCGCCCACACGTGGTAGGTTCCAGCCACAGCAAGGGTCTGGCCCCAGGATTTCCTGCGCGACCTATCCCGCGCCGCACCCGCCCATCCACACCCGTCCACGATGGCTCCTTCGCTGCTGGCCGCTCTTCAGACCGTTCCCCTCGCCCAGCTGCCGGAGGCCTACCAGGCATTCGGGCCGCTGGTGGACATCCTGCCGATCATTCCCCTCTTCTTCCTGCTGCTGGCATTTGTGTGGCAGGCCTCGGTGGGCTTCCGCTGAGCCTGC
The DNA here is from genome assembly GCA_040399125.1 of Cyanobium sp. GTDB lineage: Bacteria > Cyanobacteriota > Cyanobacteriia > PCC-6307 > Cyanobiaceae > Cyanobium. Next base: position 8,894 of record JBBASR010000023.1, read on the forward strand.
CCTGACAGTTCAGCCCTGAGCCCGCTCCTGCAGCACCTGCCAGGCGAAGGCCGGCAGCGCCAGCATCCGCCGCCAGCGGGTGGGTTCCTTGATCAGCCGATACAACCATTCGATCTGCAGGGCGCTCATCCAATCGGGCGCCCTTTTTTTGACGCCCGCCCAGACATCGAAGCTGCCGCCCACGCCCATCCAGAGGCCGGTGCGCGGACGGGGCAGCTCCTGGATCCATAGTTCCTGGCGGGGAACCCCGAGGGCCACCAGCACCAGGTCGGGCCGGGCGGCCAGCAGCTCGCTCTCAAGCGCGGGCCAGGCTTCGGCCGGTTGGTAGCCATGGGCGCTGAACACCAGATTCAGGCCGGGCAGGTCCTGGGAAAGACGCAGCCGCAACCGCTCCATCACCTCCGGACTGGCCCCCACCAGGGCGACGCGCCAGCCCACGGCGGCCCCGTGCTCGAGCAGCCAGCGGGCCAGTTCGATCCCGGGACTGCGGCGCACCCGATAGCCCTGGCGACCCAGGGCCCACACCACTCCGGCGCCATCCGGGATCACCAGATCAGCCGCCGCGATCGCGGCACCGAGGGCTGGATTGGCCCGCGCCGCCATCGTCATCTCGGCATTGAGGGTCACCACCTGGGCGTTCCCCCGACGCTGGAGGTCGAGCGCGGTGGCGCGGACATCACAGACGTCCACGGGCACGCCTAACACATGCGTGCGTACCGGAGCCGTCACCATTGCTGCCATGGGGGGGAGGGGCTGCGGGAGAGAATCTATGGCTCGACTCGCGCCGGTTTCGCACCCCGAGGGTGCCGGACCGCCTGGATGCTTACCGGCAGGACCAACGATGATGACAAGAGGTTCCGTCCGCGACAACGCCAGCGCCAGTCCCGCCCCCCTCTCCCCCATCCCCTCCCCCATCCCCAACCCCATCCCTCCCACCGGAACCGCCGGGCCTTCCAGCGGCAGGCTCCCCCCCCTGGCCGATGACAACGCCCTGGCGACCCTGCTCGAACTGGACCGCCAGATCGAGCAGGTGGTGATCCGCCGGCAGCACCCCGTGAGTGGCCTGCTGCCGGCCAGCACCGCCAACACCGTGCATGGCAATTACGGCGATGCCTGGGTGCGTGATTGCGTCTATTCGATCCAGTGCGTCTGGGGTCTTGCCCTGGCCCATCGACGCGTGCAGGGCCCCTGCCGCCGGGCCTTCGAACTGGAGCAGCGGGTGCTGCAGCTGATGCGGGGACTGATGAACGCCATGCTGCGCCAGTCGGCGAAGGTGGAGCGGTTCAAGAACAGCCTGGCGCCGCTCGATGCGATCCACGCCAAGTTCGACACCGCCAGCGGCGAGCCCGTGGTGCCCGACGACGGCTGGGGGCACCTGCAGCTGGATGCCACCGGCCTGTTCCTGCTGCAGCTGGCCCAGCTGACCCGCTCCGGGCTGGTGATCGTGCAGACCAGCCACGAGCGCGACTTCATCCAGAACCTCGTGTACTACGTGGCCCGGGCCTACCGGGTGGCGGATTACGGCATCTGGGAGCGGGGCGACAAGGGCAACCACGGCCTGCCCGAACGCAATGCCAGCTCGATCGGCCTGGTGAAGGCGGCCCTCGAAGCCCTCGAAGGGCTCGACCTCTACGGTCCCCATGGCGACGGCAGCTACTGCCTCACCATTCCCCACGACGCGATCGTGCGGTTGCGCCGGGCGCTCACGGGGCTGCTGCCGAGGGAATCCTCCAGCAAGGAAGTAGACAGCGCCTGTCTTTCGGTGATCGGCTACCCGGCCTGGGCCGTGGAGGACCCGCGCCTGGTGGAACGCACGCGCCAGAAGATCCGCCACGAACTCGGCGGCGCCCACGGCTACAAGCGCTTCCGCCGCGATGGCCACCAGACCCTGGTGGAAGACGTGACCCGGCTGCACTACGAACGGGAGGAACTGGCCCAGTTCGAGCACATCGAATGTGAATGGCCCCTGTTCCTGGCTTATGAGCTGATCACCGCCTGTTGCGAGGAGCGCTGGGAAGAGGCGCTGCGCTGGCGGCAGAGGCTGGCGGAACTGAGCGTGCCGGTGGAGGGCGTGCCGCTGCTGCCGGAGCTGTACCTGGTGCCGGAAGCCCAGATCACCGCCGAACGTCGCAACCCTGGCAGCCAGCCCCGGCTGCCCAACGAGAACGTGCCGCTCCTCTGGACCCAGAGCCTCACCTGGCTCTCCGACCTGCTGCTGCACGGACTGATCACCGCCGAGGACCTCGACCCCTGCCAGCGCCGCCTGGCCGCGCCGCTGGGCGCCGAAGAGGTGCTAGTGGCCCTTGCCCCCGCCGATGCCTCGGTGGCGGCGGGCCTGCAAGCTGCCGGCCTGCCGGTGGAAGCGCCCCCCCCCGCAACGGACGAGGCCGCCGCGGGGCCTCGGGTGGCCAGCTCCCGTGAACTGGCCCAGAGGATGGCCACCGTGGGCGCCAATTCGCGCCTCGGGCTTTCAGGCCATCCGCCGGTGCGGATGGAAACCATGGCCACGGCAAGGCTCTACCGCCACGGAGAGGACCAGATCGCCTTTCTGCCCGCGGCCCTCGAGGAGGACACCTTCTATCTCGCCGATGATCCGCAGCAGCTGGTGGATGCAGTGGCCGGCGAAGTGCGCCTGCTGCAACGCCACTGGCGCGGTGCCGGCTCCCCCCTGCTCCTGATCCCGATCACGGCCGCCGCGTTCCACCGCGATCCCGATGCCTTCCTGGAACTTGGTCGTCAGCTGCAGGGGGGTCTGCTGGAGGCGGTGCCGGTGCAGCTGGCGCCCCTGCGGGAGCTGGTGAGCCAGGCCAGCTGGGTGGACCTGCCGCCCCAGGCCGTGGCCGCCTGCGATCTGGGGCCGAGCCAACAGACCCTGCTGCCTGCGGCCACCAGCCAGCAACCGCTCACCGCCCGCCAGGAACAGGAACTGGAGGACATCCCGGTGGGCAGCCTGGCCGAGCGGCTGTGGCACAGCCACTCGCTGGAGGAACAGGCGGAAGTGCTCGAACTGCTGGGTCGACGCCTGGGCCCCCACGCGCGGCTGCAGGGGCCGATGACGGGCGCGCCTGTGCAGCTGATGAGCCTGCTGCAGGAGGTGTACAAGCGGGGCCTGGCCGAAGCCGACTGGAACGTGGTGCGACGGGCCGCCGGCGCCATGGGTCTGGTGCATCCGCAGCTGGAGGATGCCCTCACCGACCTGCTCGTACGCCAGAAGCAGGTGGTGGTGGGCCGCAACTACACCAATGAATCGCTGATCACCCAACCGCTGGGCAGCCGCACGATCGCCGCCAGCATCCGCCGCTTCAGTGGCGAGGACGGCCGCGAATGGATGCTGCAGCAGGAACTGCTGCTGGCGCTCGACGGCCTGGCCCGGCTGGAGCCGAATCTGCTCAGCGGCAGCCTCACCCTCCAGCTCGGCCAGCTGCTGCTGCTGCTCACGGGCGAACTGGCGGCCGAATCGAATCTCAGCCCCAGCGACGCCTTCGAGAGCCTCTGCGGGCTGCCCCCCCACGCGATCCGGCGGCGCCTGCGGGCGGTGCTCGCCGACGTGGAGCATGCCCGGGCAGCCCTGCAACGCAAGGAACAGCTCCATCTGCGCGGCCGGGTGCGCTGGCAAGCACCCGATCCGCTGGCGGAACTACCGAAAGGCGGCTGCTGGCTGCAGCACCGCATGCGCCTCGGGGCCCTGGGGCGGGTGCCCCGCGATTTCTATCCCGGCATCTGGGACCTGCTGCACCACTGCCGCGGCCTGGTGATCGGCGACAAGCTGGAACGACGCAACCGGCTGGAGAGCGCACCACTGCTGAGCGAAAAGACGCCGGGCGAGCGCAATTTCGCCGCCATGGTGGAACATCTGCTCAGCAAGATCGAAGCCTCGGAATACCGGCAGCTCTGCACCGAGACCCTGCTCACCCTGGTGGCGTTCGTGGGCGAGAACCCCCAGGTGCAGTTCGATGACGACCTGGCCCTCGACGTGGTGATCGGCCACGCCGTGCGGGTGGGCTGGCAGCTGCGCCATCCGCAGGTGGCCACCGCCGACTACGGGCTGCACAAGGCGGAGGCCTGGGACGACTTCTACCGGGCCTCCCCGGCCGACTGCCGGCGCTGGCAGCTGCTGGCGCTGCAGCAACTCACGGCGGCTCCGCTCGAGGACAATCCCGAGCCCCTGATCGCAGCCTGATCGGCTGATCTGATCGGCCCCAGGGGCCGGTCAGATCGGCACGTCGAGGGTCATGCAGAGATTGGGCTGCTCCACGCACTGCTCGATCAGGTCGGCCAGCAGCAGGGCCCGGGAGGCCTGCAGGCCATCCACCGTGGGCGTTTCCTCGCCGCGCACGCACTGCAGGAAATGCTCCAGCTCGGCATAGAGCGGCTCGATCGAGGTGGTGCTCACCTCTTCGATGAAACCATCGTTGCGGTACACCAACTCGCCGTGGTCGGCGCTCACCGAACCGTGGGAGCGGCGGTGAATGCGCAGATTGTGCTTGAGGAAATCGGTTTCCATCAGGCTGCGGCGGCAGTGGGTGTAAAGCCTGCGCACCTTGCGATGGGCCATCTTGCTGGCCGTGAGGCTGGCCACCACCCCATTAGCGAAGCCCAGGGTGGCATTCACGTAATCGATCGGTCCGGAGGGATCGCTGCGACCGCCGGCGGCGGCCAGGCGCACCACCGGAGCGGCCGCCAGCTCAAGCACCAGGTCGATGTCGTGGATCATCAGATCGAGCACCACCGACACGTCGTTGGCGCGATCGCCGTTGGGGCTGTGGCGGCGGGCCTCCAGCACCACCACCTCCTCTCCCGCCACCACCTTGAGCAGTTCCCGGAAGGCGGGGTTGAAGCGCTCGATATGGCCCACCTGCAACAACCGGCCGGCGGCCTCCGCCGCCTGGATCAGGTCGGCCGCCTCCTCCTGGGTGGCGGCGATCGGCTTCTCGATCAGCACATGAACGCCAGCCTGCAGACAGGCCATCCCGACCCGGTGGTGCAACAGGGTGGGGACGGCGATGCAGACGGCCTCCACCTCGGCAAGCATCTCGCGGTAATCACCGAACCAGCGGCAGCCGAACTGGTCGACCGCCAGCTTCCCCCTCTCCCCATCGGGATCGGCCACCCCCACAAGTTCGGCATCGCGCAGCAGGCTGAGCACCCTGGCGTGGTGCCAGCCCATGTTGCCGATGCCGATGACCCCGACACGCACAGGGTTCATGGCCGAGCACCGCAGATCGGGAAATTATCAACGATCAGGTACCAGGCCAGGTACCAGAGCCGCTCAGGAGCCCTCGCTGGAATTGGGCAGGATCCGGACCCGTTCGATCCGCGGCCCGTCCATCGTCAGCACATTGAAGCGATACCCCTTCCAGCGCAGGCCCTCTCCCGGAGCGGGAATGTGCTGCAGGCGTTCGAGAAGAAAGCCCGCCAGGGTGTGGTGCCCCTCGGCTTCCGGGAGCTGGAGCCCCAGCTGGCGGTTCACCTCGAAGATCTCCAGGTCGCCAGCCACCGACCACCCCCCTTCCACCAGCGGCTGCAGGTCCTCAGCCAGCTCAAGCGGATCGTCGTCTTCCCCCACGATCTCGCTGGTGAGATCGGCCACCGTGACCAGCCCCTCGGTGCCGCCGTGCTCATCGACCACCACCAGCAGCGGCTGGCCACTGCGGATCAGGGGCAGGAGATCGGCCAGGGAGGTGCTCTCCTGCACCTGGGCCACCGGCAGCACATAGGGGGCGAGGGGGGTATCGGCCTGCAACAGGCCGCGGGCGATCGGTTCGGCCAGCCGGCGCAGGTCGAGCATGCCGCGCATGTCATCGAGAGAGGCGCCGATCACCGGGAAGCGGGCGTGCTGGCTTTCGTGCACCTGATCCATCATCTCGGCGAAGGTCACCTCCAGGGGGAGGGTGACCATGCCGGAGCGGGGCACCATCACCTCACGCACCAGGGTGTCGCGCAGGGAGAAGACCCCCTCGAGGATGTTGCGCTCATCGGGCATCAGGCCCGTGACACCGCCGCTCTCGATCAGGGTTTCGAGCTCCCCGGCCGAGAGCACCGGCACCAGTTGATCCCAGTTGCGGGGCAGCCCCAGCAGGCGCAGCAGCACACCGGTGAGCCCCTCGATCAGCAGCAGCAGCGGCCCCAGGGTGCGGGTGAGCGACTCGAGCAGCGGCGCCAGCTGCAGGGCGGAGGCCTCGGGGCGGTGCAATACCCAGGCCTTGGGCAGCAGTCCACCGATCAGGGTGGCGAGCAGCACCAGCAACAGGAACACCAGCCCGTCGAGAACCACCTGGCTGACGCCACCCCCCAGCCAGGTATGGAGCTGGCCAGCCAGGCTGCGGCCGGTCCAGCCCACCGCCAGCAGGGCCAGCACGGCGCCGAGCTGGGTGGCCACCAGAACCCTGCGCAGGCGTTGCTGGAGCCGCGCCACCGAGCGCGCTCCGGACTCTCCGGCCTCAAGCAGCTGCTGCACCCGGCTGGGGCGAAGCCGGATCAGGGCGAATTCACCTGCGGCGAAGAAGGCCATCAGGGCCAGCAACGTGGCCAGCGCCAGAAACCGCATGCCTTAAGAGCGTCGCCCCAGATTAGGAGCCCAGCTGCAACAGGCGGCGCTCCAGCAACAGCAGCCCCAGCACGGTGGTGGTGGTGACCATCAGCACCAGGGCCGAGAACTGCACCGCATCGATCAGTCCGCCCCCCAGGGCGGTGGTGGCGAACACAAGACCGGGCAACCCCCGCGGCATCAGCCCGAACACCACCAGCCAACGGTCCACCCCGGCGGCACGATCCCGTTCTCCGATCCCGAGGCCGCAGGCGAGCTTGGAGAGGAGCGCCACCACGATCAGCAGGGCCGCCAGGCTCCAGGCGGCAGGCTGCCGCAGGGTATCGGCCTGGATGCGCATGCCCACACCGATGAAATACAGCGGCAGAAACACCTCCGAAAGCACCGCCAGCACCTGGCGCACCCGGCGGCGCGGCGGGGCCAGCCGCCCCAGCAGCACCCCGCCCCAGAGGGCACCGAGCAGGCTGGTGAGGCCGCTTACCTCGCCCAACCAGGCCGAGCCGATCAGCAGCATCAGGATCGCCAGCGGGCTGGAGGGCACGGCGCTGGGGCTGCCGGGCCGACCGCGGGCCCAGCGGTCCACCAGCCACCAGCTGCCGGCCGCCAGCAGCAGACCCAGCAGCAGCGGCAGGACGACCAAGCCCTGTTGCGCCAGCCCCTGGGGGCCGAGGCTGCGGCCGGCACCGGCCATGGCGAGGCTCAGCAGCCCGATGGCCGGCAGGTCATCGAGCACCGAAACCCCCACCAGCAACCGGCCCGAAGGGGTCTGCAGGGCCTTGCGCTGGGCCAGCACCCGCAGGGTCACGCCCGTGCCGGTGGCGCTGAGGGCCGCCAGGCAGAGCAGGGCGGGCGCATGGGCCAGCCCGAAGCCCCGCAGCGGTCCATAGGCCAGCAGAGGGGCCAGAAAGCTGAGGGCCACCATCCGCGCGATCGTGGCGCGGCGGGAAGCGAGCAGGTCGGAGCGCACCTCCAGGCCCACCTGGAAGAAGAGGGTGAGCACCCCGAGCTCCGTGAGGCCGCTGAGCGGGGCGATCGCGGCATAGGGCAGCACCGTGTTGCCGAGCACGAAGCCCACGGCGAGCTCCAGCACGATCACCGGCACGGCCCAGCGGGCCAGCCGGCCAGCCGAGAGACGGGCCAGGGAAACCCCCACCAGCAGGATCAGCAGGGTGGTGAGCAGCGAAGGAGACGACACGGTCAGAGGCCGATGAACAACCCGCTGGGCAACCCGATGGACACCCGGAGCATCAGACTGTCGCGCACCTGCCTGCCGGTTGCAGCGACAGCCCGATGCCTCGCTCCCTTCCCAAGCGCGCCTCCAATCTGCTGCTGCAGTGGCGCCATCAGCTGACGGTGCCCCAGTTCACGGTGATCACCGGCGCGATCGTGATCGCCCTCGGCACCCTGCTGCTCGCCACTCCCCTGTGCTCGGACGACTCGGTGGGGCTGTGGGAGGCGCTGTTCACGGTGACCTCGGCGATCACGGTGACGGGGCTTTCGATCATCGATGTGGGCAAGGAGCTCACCTTCGTGGGCCAGGTGGTGCTGGCGGGGCTGATCGTGGTGGGCGGCCTCGGGCTGATGGCTATCACCACCTTCCTGCAGGGCTTCGTGCAGGGTCGCTCCGGGCTGCGGCAGCGGCTCGACAAAGGCAGGGCCCTCGATGAATTCGGGGTGGGCGGTATCGGCCCCACCTTCGATTCGATCCTGCGCACCGCCGGCTGCGTGATGGCGATCGGCACCCTGACCCTTTACTTCTTCGGCTTCACCGACATCGAGAACCACGGCGCCCGGCTCTGGGCCTCCGCCTTCCACTGCATCAGCGCCTACAACAACGCCGGCTTCGGCCTGTGGAGCGACAACCTGGTGCAATACAAGGGCAATCCCGTGGTCAACGGGGTGATCGGCAGCTTGATCGTGATCGGCGGCATCGGCTGGCGGGTCACCAATGATCTATGGACCAAGCGGTTCCAGCTGAAACGCCTCCGCCGGCTCAGCCTCCACACCCGGCTGGTGCTGCGCAGCACGGCCCTGCTGATCGCCCTCGGGGCGATCGGTCTGCTGTTCACCGAGAAGTTCGCGCCCGATGGGGTGATCGCGCCGCTCGGCCTCTGGGAGAAGCTGCAGGTGACGCTCTTTCAGTCGATCACCACCCGCACCGCCGGCTTCAACACCGTGCCCCTGTCGATCGAGACCCTCTCGGACGCGGGTCTGCTGCTGATGATCTTCCTGATGTTCATCGGCGCCAGCCCGGGGGGCACCGGCGGCGGCATCAAGACCACCACCTTCGCGATCCTGATGGGTGCCACCCGGTCGACCCTGGAGGATCGGGACGAGGTGATCATCCAGCGGCGGGAGATTCCCGGCGTCCTGGTGCTCAAGGCCGTGGGGGTGACGCTGGCCTCGGCGCTGTTCGTGCTGCTGATGACCCTGCTGCTCGGCCTGGGGCCCACCACCGGGGGGGAGCCAACGGCCGTTGCCTACACCTTTCTGGAGAAGCTGTTCACCGCCATGTCGGCCTTCTGCACGGTGGGGCTGGATGTGGGGCTGACGGCCAACCTCAACCGCTGGGGCCAGCTGGTGCTGATGGTGGGAATGTTCGTGGGACGGCTTGGCATCCTGCTGCTGCTGGCCGCCGTCTACGGGCGCCGCCTCCAGAGCCGGGTGGGCTTCCCGAAGGAGGAGGTGTTCCTGTGAGCTGCCTGCGCTGAGGGGGCTCAGCGCAGGCCGGCCAGCTCGCCGCGGCCATGGCGCTCGGCCAGGGCGTCGTAACCGCCGATGAAGACGCCATCGATGAACACCTGGGGCACCGAACCCTCCTGTCGGGGGGCCACCAGCACATGGGGAATGCCCAGGGTGCGCAGCATGCGCAGCGCCCGGGCGGAATAGGGACACCCCTCGCGCACGGCGATCTCCACCCGCGGCTCGCTGGTGGTGGCCTGCGATTGCGCCGGCGAGGCCGTGGTCACGAAGCCCACCAGCAGGTCGGCGCCGCGGAGCACCAATGTGCCGGGCTCCAGGTGGCCGCCCCACACCCGGCAATCGGCATCGGAGAAGCTCAGGTGCAGATGCACCCCCGCCGGGCCCACGGTGCCCTGGAGGGTGATGATCTCGAAATCCCCCTGCAGCACGGTGGGGCCTGCGGGGCCGGGGCACTGGAACGCCACCTGGGAGAGGTTGCCCACCACCCCGAGCACAAAACCCTCGGCGTTGTGCTCGCGTCCCAGTTGCACGAGGGTCTGGTGCAGGTCGCTGCCGGGGCCGAGTTTGAGCGGCACAGGACGCATGGCGGGTCGCGCGAAACGGCTTGGTGGCGGCCAGCCTACGGAGCCCGCCTGCGAGCGCACCTGCGAGCCCGCCTGCGAGCGCACCTGCGAGCCCGCCTGCGGGAATAGCTTGCCCTGCATGGAGCAGCTTCGGCTTGAGACGCTCGCGGGCTGCGGCCTGGCCATCGCCGGTTATCCCCGCTTCCGCTACGACGCCAGCGGCGGCGGCGGCCTCGGGCTGGTCTCGCCAGGGGCCGAACCCGGCCGCTGCGGACTGCGGTTTGCCCCGGAGGGCCTGCAGATCCCGCCCCTGGAGAGCCGCACCACCCGTTTTCTGGGGCTTCCCCTGCCGCCGGGCCTGACGATCACGATCGTGCCGCAGCAGCTGGAAGGGGAGCTCGAGCCGGCCACCGGCCAGCTGAAACTGCGGTTTCAGGCCTGCTTTCGCTTCGCCGTGGGGCAGCTCTACCGCGCCCCCGACCTGCGGATCGACACCACATTGGTGACCGGCGAGGTCTCGGGCCGGCGGCACCGAGCCAGCGGGCAGCCCTGCAACGCCAGCGGCGAGGCGCTGCTGGTGGGGATCGCGGTGGTGCCCCCCTGCGGCGACCCCTGGCTGGATCGCTTTCTGGGGCTGCCCGATGAAGCCCTGGCGCTGCTGCGCTGCCGCCTCGATTCCAGCGAAGCCTGAACCCCGAACCCTGAACCCCGAACCCCGATCGCCATGGACCTCGCCGAACCGCTCGTGCCGATCCCCCTGGCGCAGCTGCCGCCCCTGCCCCCGCTGGCCCTGGCGGCCGTGGGGCATGTGGAGGTGGTGAGCTTCGTGGAGGTGGAGCAGCTGCCGGTGGCCGGCAGCATCGGCCACGCCACCCACTTCCAGGAGCTGGCCGCCGGTGGCGGCGCCGTGGTGGCGGTGCAGCTGGCGAAACTGAGCGGCCGACCGGTGCCGTTCTTCACGGCCCTGGGGCGCGATGCCGCAGGGGAGCAGGCCGCCGCTGAGCTGGAGGCCCTGGGGCTGGAGCTGCATGTGGCCTGGCGGGACGCCCCCAGCCGCCGCGGCATCAGCTTCTGCGAGGCCAGCGGCGAGCGCACGATCACCGTGATCGGCGAGCGGCTAACGCCCACCGCCGCCGATGCCCTGCCCTGGAACAGGCTGGAGGCCTGTGACGGGGTGTTCGTGACGGCGGCGGACCCGGCCGCCCTGCGCCTGGCCCGAAGGGCCCGGGTGCTGGCGGCCACGCCCAGGGTGCGCCTGGCGCTGCTGCAGGAGGCGGGGGTGCCGCTGGAGGCCCTGATCGGCAGCCGGCTCGATCCCGACGAGCACTACGAACCCGGCGATCTGCAGCCGGAACCGGGGCTGGTGATCGCCACCGAAGGCGCCGGCGGCGGGCAGATCACCCCAGGGGGGCGGTTCCTGGCCCCGGTGCGCCAGCGGCCGCCGCTGGATGCCTACGGCGCCGGCGATTCCTTCGCCGCCGGGGTGACCGCGGGACTGGCGGCGGGCTGGAGCGTGGCCCAGGCGATCAGCCTCGGCTGCCACTGCGGCAGCGCCTGCCTCGATGGCCGCGGCCCCTATGGCGGGCAGCTGGAAGGCACCGCCGTCGGCGGATCGAGCGCGGCCCGGTAAAGGCCCACATCAACGCCGAGGTGCTGGTCCGGCCGTCCGGTGATCAGCAGGGCGGTGCGCTGGCGGGTGGCGATCTGCCACATCCACTTGCTGAACAAGGCGATCCGGTTCTCGGTGTCGGGGATGAAGGCCAGATGGGCCAGAGCCCAGAGGATCCAGCCCGCCAGACCGGTGACATGCCAGCCCCGCAGATCGGCCACGGCATACCAGGGACCGATCACCGCCATGCTGCCCAGATCGAGCCAGCGGAACGGGGTGCTGGTGCCTTCCTGAAGCCGGGTCAGGAGGTCGCGGGCAACCCAGCCCCCCATCTGCACCGCCGGGCCCGCCATGCCGGGCAGGGGCTTGCCATCGGGGGTGTGGCTGTAACAGCAGAGGTCGCCCACCGCCCGGATCTCCGGATGGCCCGGCAGCGAGAAGTCGGGTTCGACCACCAATCGACCACCCCGATCCACCGGGCAGCCGATGCGCTCGGCCAGGAGGTTGCCGAGGCGGGAGGCCCGCACACCGGCGGTCCAGCAGATGGTGGCGGCCTGCAGCTGCTGCTCCGCGGCCGGGCCGCTGAGGCGGACGCGCCCGGCTGTGATCCCCTCCACCTTCGCCCCCAGCCGCAGCTCCACCCCGGCCGCCTCGAGGTGGCGGGCGGCGGCGGCGGAAAGCTCGGGAGCCATGGTGGGCAGCACCCGCTCCACCACGTCCACCAGGATCACCCTGCAGAGTTCGGGGCGCAGTTGCTTGAACTCCCGACGAACGGCCCGGCGCATCAGCTCCACCAGGGATCCAGCCAGTTCGCAGCCCGCCGGGCCGGCCCCCACCACCACCACGGTCTGGAGGAAGCAGCGACGCTCCGGATCGGCGGTCTGTTCGGCCTCTTCAAGGGCCATCAACAACCGGCGGCGAATCTCATCGGCGTGCTCGAGGATCTTCATCGGTGGCGCCAGGGGCCGCCACTCCTCCCGCCCGAAGTAGGTGCTGCCCGATCCGCTCGCCAGGATCAGCTGGTCGTAGCCGTAGCGCTGGTCGTTGAACACCACTTCCCTGGCGGCGGGATCGATGTCCACCACCTCGCCGAGCAGGATCTGGATGTTGGGAGCATGCCCCACCATCAGGCGCAGCGGTGAAGCCACATCCGCTTCCGAAACCAGCCCGGAAGCCACCTGGTAGAGCAGGGGCTGGAAGAGGTTGAAGTTGCGCTTGTCGATCAGGGTCACCCGCACCGGTTGGCGGGCGAGCGCATGGCAGATCTTGAGGCCAGCGAAGCCACCGCCCACGATCACCACGTGGGGCCAGGAGCGCATGGCTTCCGCCGGCGGATCGAGCTCGAGATAAAACCTTTCCATGGCCCTTTCCTGGCCATAGGCCCGGGGGTATCCATGACCCTATGGGGGCGATGGGGGAGGCCCGGTAGCGGTTCAGACCGGCCGTGAAAGGGGGCGCCCCGCGGCCTTCAGCCCTCCACCAGCTCCCAGCGCACCGTAAGCACCACCGAGGGCTGCAGCACCCGCCAGCTGTGCGCCAACCCTGGCCCCCAGAGGGCAAAATCCCCCGGCTCCTCCAGCACCACCAGCGCTTGCTCGCCGTCGCGGCAGAAGCGGAGCTCGAAGCCGCCGGGATTCGTCAGCAGCGAAAGGCAGCGGCCCCGGCTGAGGGGCTTGGCCTGGCCCCACTCCGGAGGGTCGGCCGGATCGTGCACAAACCACTTGACCGCCAGGTTGCGGAACTCCTCCCCCCCGCCGGCCGGGCCGCTGTGGCGCAACAACCGCAACGACTCCGCCGGGATGGCGGGGTGATCGCCCACCAGCCAGTTGGTGTGGGGCGCCTGCAGATCCCGCAGGGCCCAGGCGTTGCCCGCCTCCAACCCCTCCAGCTCCGCCCCCCAACGCTGCATCGTCCCCGCTGACCGCCAGACACCAGCTTGGCCCGCTCTGCGGCCTGGACAGACGGCCTACCCTTCAGGCAACGCCCCCCCAGGGGAGATGACGCTCGCCCCACCACCAGCCGCCGCCGGCCTGACGCCGCTGTTGCTGCCGCCCAAGCTGCGGCTCAGCCCCGAGCAGTTTGCGCTGGTGTGTGAGGCCAACCCTGAAGCGGTGCTGGAACTGGCGGCCGATGGCCAGCTGATCACGATGACCCCCACTGGCGGAGACACCAGTTCGCGTAACAGCCTCCTGGTCGCCAGGCTGCAGATCTGGGCCCTCGCCCAGGGGGGCTGGAAGGTATTTGACAGCTCGGGTGGCTTCCGCCTGCCCGATGGCTCCGTGCTCAGCCCCGATGCCAGCGCCGTGCGGCTGGAGCGCTGGCAGGCCCTCTCGCCTGAGCAACGCCGCGGCTTTCCGCCCCTCTGCCCCGACCTGGTGATCGAGCTGGTGAGCCCCTCGGATCAGGGTCCACGCGGGGAGACGGCCCTGCGCCGCAAGATGGCGGCCTACTTGACCAACGGCGCCCGACTGGGCTGGCTGTTGTTCCCGGAGCAGCGGGCCGTGGAGATCTGGCGCGCCAGCGCCGATCCAGCGGCGCCGGAGCAGCCCGAACGGCTGGAGCAGGCGCTGGTGCTGGAGGGTGGCGAGGCGCTGCCGGGGTTGCGGCTGGAGCTGGCGGAGTTGTGGGAGAGCTGAGGCCCGCCCGAGGGGGCAAGAAGGGAGCCGCAGGAGTTTCCGGTTGATGGGGGTCCCGAGGATCGAACTCGGCTAAGGCGAATTATGAGTTCGCTGCATTCACCAGATTGCTAGACCCCCGCAGACTCACCAGAGGCCCCGGATCGGCGCCTGCCAGCTGCTGACCATCGCCGTGGGGCTGGCATAGGAGCCAGCCCCGCCCATGGTCTGGGCGCCGGCCCCCAGGCTGGTGGTGTAGCCGGAGGGGAGATCGGCGGTGCGGAGGGGCGTCGGATCGCTCATCTCCTCGAGCATCGCGTTGGTGGTGTTCTCGATGGCGGAACCATCCCAGACGATCATCTGATCCGGGAAACCGAGGCCCATCACCCGGGTGCCGTCGCCCCCTCCCATGGCGATCCCGAAGAAGTCGGTGATCTGGTGGGTGATGTCCACACCGCGGGCGAAGGGGGCGGTGTAGCTGTAAAAACGGCGATCCACCAGTTCGGAAGTGGTGAGCACCGGCCCGCAGCGGGTGACCTCCACCGGTCCCGTCGCTGCAGCGGCACCACCAACGCCACCGCTGAGCGGCGCTTCCAATGTGGTGTTGCAGAGGATCGGACCCGCCAGGGCCGGCGCTGCCCCCAGAACCGCAAATGCCAGCAGCGGGATCAGGCCGGCCGCCTGGCGGGAAGAACGGATCCGTTCGGCCATGGCGTCGATCCCATCGGGTTTCGGTGGGGCCCAAACTAGCGACGACAAGCCCCTACCACCACGTTTTGCCTCCATGGTCTCCAGCCCCAGTCCTGTTGCCCTGCCCAGCGACCCCGCGCTCCAGCGCGCCACCCTGCTGGCGCTGCTGGCGGAGCGGGCCTATCGGCACGGCAACTTCACCCTCGCCTCGGGCCGCACCAGCCATCACTACGTGAACTGCAAACCGGTGAGCCTCAGCGGCACGGGCCTGGCGCTGCTGGGGGCCCGGATGCTGGTGCATGTGGAAGCGGAGGCGGTGGCCGTGGCCGGCCTCACCCTGGGGGCCGATCCCCTGGTGAGCGCCGTGGCGATGCAGGCGGCCCTGGAGGGGAGGGCCGTGGATGCCCTGATCGTGCGCAAGGAGGCCAAGGGGCATGGCACGGGCGCCTGGCTGGAGGGCCCCCTGCCGGAGCCTGGCAGCCGCATCACCGTGCTGGAAGACGTGGTGACCACCGGCGGTTCGGCCCTCAAGGCCGTGAACCAGCTGCGGGAAGCGGACTACGTGGTGGATCGGGTGGTGGCGATCGTGGATCGCCAGGAGGGCGGCCGGGAAGCGATGGAAGCCGCCGGTCTCGAGCTGCGCAGCCTCTTCCTGCTGGAGGAGGTGGCGGCCCACTCCAACGCCGGCTGAGCGACCAGAAGATCGAAACAGCCAGAGCGAATAAGGAACAGAACCATGGAAGACCAGACCCCCTCAACCGCGACTGACCGACTGGCGCCTGACCGACCGGCGACCGACCGACCCGGGCCCGACCCCTGGCAGTGGCGGCCTGCCGGCCCGGCCCGGATCGAACAACCGGTGGCGCTGCTGCACCTGCAAGGGCCGGGCAGCCGACGCTTTCTCCATGGCCAGACCAGCCAGGCCGTGGAGCTGGCCCGCCCCGGCCAGTGGCTCAGCACCTGCTGCATCACCCCCACCGCCCGGATGGTGGCCACCGCCGAAATCCTGCTGGAGGAGGAGGGCGCCTGGCTGGTGGTGACCGCCGGCGACGGGGAGGCGGTGCGCCGCGGCCTCGACCGGGTGCTGTTCCCCGCCGACCAGGTGCGGCTGGGCGCCCTGGAGCAGGGCCGCTGGATCACCCCGATCGCCGCCGACGGCAGCGCCGCCCCACCCCAGACACCACCGGCACGCGACGAGGCCCCGATCGCCACCTGGGAGGCACTGCCGGAGGGCGGCTGGCGGCTGGGGGAGCACTGGCTGCTGCCGGCGCAGGCTCCCCTGCCGCCGGCCGTGGCCGACCTGCCGCCGCTGCCGCCGCTGGAGCGGGAACGCTGGCGCCTCGGCCTGGGGCTGCCGGCAGCCCCCTGGGAGATCCACGACGACACCAACCCGTTTGAGCTGGGTCTGGCGGCGCGGGTGAGCCTGAACAAGGGCTGCTACGTGGGCCAGGAAACCCTGGCGAAACTGGCCACCTACGACGGCGTCAAACAACAGCTGCGTCGCTGGCACTGCCCTGCAGGCCCCGCCCCGCAGCCGGGGGGTGAGCTGCGGCGGCAGGACGGCAGCCGGGCCGGCACGATCCGGTCGGTGCTGGCCCTGCCCGAAGGCGGCTGGATCGGCCTGGCCCTGGTGCGGCGCCAGGCCCTGGAGGACGACACCCTGATCGGCGAAGGGGGCACGGAAAACCTGTCGCTGCGGCTGTCATCGCCGGGCGCCTTCCTGGCACCGCCGGTGGGCGCCGGCGGCCGGGCTCAGGAAGCGGGTGGGAGCGGATCGGCGGCGTCCTGATCCAGCAACCAGTGGGCCACCTGCCAGGTGGCGAGGCTGTCATCGAGGTTGTAGCGGAAGATCCGCTGCAGCGGCAGCGCCGCGAGGCGCCCCCGCCGCTGGGCGCGGTGCCAGCGCCACTGGCGCCACCAGAGCAGGCAGCGGGCCCCATCCACCCCCTTCTGGCTCCAGGCGAAGCCGAGCCAGCCGGCCACGGCCTTGAGCCCGTAGCTGTTCACCGGCAGCAGCCAGTGGCGGCGCAGGCGCTGGTGCACATCCACAAGACGGCGCCGCAGGGCAGCCCGCTCCTGCTCCGATACCCCCTGGCGCTCCGCCAGCCGCAGCAGGCCGATCGCTTCGGTTTCGCCGTAATGGAGCACGGGCCAGTCAGGATAGCGCTGCAGCAGGGTGCGCAGGCGCCGCCACAGGCGCTCCTCCCCGTGCTCCTGCAGGGCCAGCAGGGGGTGGTAGCCGCCGGCGGTTCCGGCGGCGGCAGCGGCGGCCGCCAGCTCCGGATCCGGCCAGCCACCATCGGGCAGGCGCTGTAAGCGCAACACCCCGTGCAGGAAGTCGTCCCGGGCATCGGGATCGGATTCGATGTCGTAGAGCAGCACCCCGGGGGCGGTGCCCAGCTCCGGCAGCGCCGGCCCGGCCGCCAGACGGCGCCCGTGGCCGGTGGCCTGGATGCGGGCCTGGGCCACCAGCTGGGCCGCCACCTCCCGGTGCTGCTCGCCATGCACCGCCAACGCCTCCCCCAACGTGAGCGGATCGGCGGCGGCCAGCTGGGCGAGGCTGGTGATGCCCTGCTCCAGCAGCAGCTCGCGCCGCTTGCCGCCGATGCCGCTCACCTCGCTGAGATGCCCTTCGGCGCGGGCCTCGGTATCACAGAGGGAACGCCAGCTGCAGAGGGTGCACTTCTTGCGATCGCTCACCAGCGGCGGCGGCGTGCGGCGGTCGAGGTCCTGGGCGAGGCGGGCGAGGCTGTCGTCGAGCTGGTGCATCAGGCCGGAGGACAGCGGCAGCCGCTCCCGCTCCAGGCAGGCATCGGCCCCGGACAGCACCAGGCCATGGGACACAGGAGCCTGCTGGTGGTCGGCCAGCAGCCGCCCCCAGAGGGCGAGCAGCAGGCGGTGCTCGCGGGTCACCCGGCGGCCCTGGCGGGCCAGCACCGGGCCGTAGGCATGGTCGCCCCAGCGGCTGCTCCCCGGCAGGCGCTCCAGCAGGCTGGGATGGGCCTCCACCGACAGGCCCCCGGCTGTGGTGCCCCGCAGCCGCAGCCCCAGCACGCCCGGGGCACCGGCGGCGCAGGCCGCTTCGCCATGGCCGGGGCGACGGGGCAGGATCGTCTGAAAACTGCGCAGCTGGTCGTGAAGGGCAAGGGCGCGGTGGGCATTCCACTGGCGCTGCTGCGGCGGACCGAAACAATCGAGCCAGGCCCGCCGCCGGCAGCGCAGCCAGCTGCGCAGCAACCGATCGGTGAGGGGCAGGGGGGGCACAGGCGCGGCCGAAACGGCAGACCACGACGCTAGAACCCCGTTCTCACAAAAAAGGTCCCCGGAAGGGGACCCTGGCGCGGCGCGGAAAGGACGGCTCAGAGTCCGGCGATGCCGTTGTCGAGCATCACGGTGAAGGGCGTCATGCTGGTGCGATCCCGATCGGCATCCTGCCCCTGGAGCCCGAAAGCCAGGGAGATGTCCGGGGAATTACGCACATCGAGGGCCGTGATTTTGTTGATCCGGTAGACATCATTGCCATCCAGACCGGTGGGGGGAAATCCACTCACCAAGCCTTCAGGTAAATAAAAATCCGGGTAGCAATGCATTAAAGAACCATTAATTTGCGCTCAGCGAGCAGCGCTTCCGGATGTAAAAACGGTTTTGCTGCAAGGCCTCTTGGCGAGTGGCCTGCCAGGGGGCCGGCACCCGCGGCGCCGCAGCCACCCCCCCAGGCTGCTAGCACCACATCAGTCCTTCCTTATCTGATGGCCTCTGCCCCCCTGCCCCTGGAGGCCAGTCCGATCGTGTTCGGCACTGATGGCTGGCGGGGGGTGCTCGGTGTGGACATCACCGTGGAGCGCCTCCTGCCCGTGGCGGCGGCGGCGGCAAGGGAACTGGCCAGTTCGGCGCCCCAGGATCTCAGCAGCCGCGAGGTGGTGATCGGCTACGACCGCCGCTTCCTGGCTCCGGAACTGGCCGAGGCGATCTGCAGCGCCGTGCGCGGTGCCGGGCTGCAGCCCCTGCTCTCCGACTCCCCCACCCCCACCCCGGCCTCCAGCTGGGCGGTAGTGGAACGTCAGGCCCTCGGGGCCCTGGTGATCACCGCCAGCCACAACCCGCCCGAATGGCTGGGTCTGAAGATCAAAGGCCCCTTCGGCGGGTCGGTGGAAGGCGACTTCACCCAGCGGGTGGAGCGGCGCTTGGCGGCCGGCGGTCTCACCCTGCCCGAAACCGGGGAGCCGCAGCGGTTCGATGCCTTCGGGGCCTACGTGGCCGGGCTCAGGGCCAAGGTGGATACGGAAGCCCTGGCCCGGGGCCTGGCCCGGCTTGGCCTGCGGGTGATCGTGGACCCGATGCATGGCTCCGCCGCCGGCGCCCTCAGTGCCCTGCTCGGAGCAGACGCCGTGGCCAGCGGCGTGATCCGGGAGATCCGCGCCGAGCGCGATCCGCTGTTCGGCGGCCATCCCCCGGAACCGCTGGCGCCTTATCTACAGGAGCTGATCACCGCCGTCAGGGACAGCACCGCAGCCGGTCATCCGGCGATGGGGATCGTGTTCGATGGCGACGGCGACCGCATCGCCGCGGTGGATGAACACGGCCGCTTCTGCAGCACCCAGCTGCTGATGCCGCTGTTCATAGATCACCTCGCCCGGGCCCGGGCCCTGCCGGGGGCCGTGGTCAAGACCGTGAGCGGCTCCGACCTGATGGCCCTGGTGGCCGAGGGCCTGGGGCGCCAGGTGATCGAGATGCCGGTGGGCTTCAAGTACATCGCCGCCGAGATGCTGGCCGGCGAGGTGCTGGTGGGAGGCGAGGAATCGGGAGGCGTGGGCTTCGGCATGCATCTACCGGAACGGGATGCACCGTTCGCGGCCCTGCTGCTGATCGAGGCGCTGGTGGAGGGGGGTGTGCCCCTGGGCCAGCGGATCGATGCCCTGCAGGAGCGCTGCGGCGGTGCCGCCGCCTACGACCGCCTCGACCTGCGCCTGGCCGACATGGCCGCCCGCAGCCGCCTGGAGCAGCGGCTGGCCGAGGCACCGCCGCAGGAGGTGGCGGGAATGCCGGTGCAGGAGGTGATCACCACCGACGGTGTGAAGCTGCGACTGGGCCCCAACCACTGGCTGATGCTTCGCTTCTCCGGCACCGAGCCGCTGCTGCGCCTCTACTGCGAGGCCCCCACCGCAGAACGGGTGGCCGAGGTGCTCGGCTGGGCCCGCCAGCTGGCGGAATCGATCTGACAACGATGCCCCCTCTCACCCCCCCTCTCACCACCCTGGTGATCGCCAGCGGCAACGCTGGCAAGATCCGTGAATTCGCCACCCTGCTGGCCGACCTGGAGCTTGAGGTGCGGCCCCAGCCCGAAGGCCTGGAGGTGGAGGAAACGGGCAGCAGCTTCGCCGCCAATGCCCGCCTCAAGGCCGAAGCGGTGGCCCGCGCCACCGGCTGCTGGGCCCTCGCCGACGACTCGGGGCTGGCGGTGGACGCCCTGGACGGGGCACCCGGGGTGTTTTCGGCCCGCTACGCCCCCAGCGATGCCGAACGGATCGCCCGGCTGCTGCGGGAGCTGGAAGCGCTGACCGCAGCGGGCGGCGAGCGCAGCGCCCGCTTCACCGCCGCACTGGCCGTGGCCGATCCCAGCGGCGCCATCCGCCTGGAGGTGGAGGGCCACTGCCCGGGGGAGATCCTGGAAGCGCCCCGTGGCAGCGGCGGCTTCGGCTACGACCCGGTGTTCTATGTGCCGGAGGCCGGGCTCAGCTTCGCCGAAATGGACAAGGCCACCAAAGGGCGGATCGGCCACCGCGGCCGGGCCTTCGCCCTGCTGGAGCCGGCGCTGCGGACGTTGCTGGCCTGAGGCCGGATCGGCGAGCGGATCTGCGGCAAAAGCGTGCTGCGGGGATCGGCCGCTGCTGGCGTCACCACAGTGAAGGCCCCTGCGAAGTGGAGCCATGACCACGAACAGCGACAGCGAAACCACGCTGGCCGAGCGCAGCTTTTCCGAATCGGAAGATCAGGGCTGGTGTTCCGATGAACCAGGCCTCGATGATCCACGCCCGCTCGAGCCGCGGATGCGGATCGTGGACGCGAAGGAAGGCTGGGGTTTCCATCCCCGCGCCGAACTGCTCAATGGCCGCCTGGCGATGCTGGGTTTTGTGACCGGCGTGGTGCTTGAGCTGGTCACCGGCCAGGGGATCCTGCAGCAGATCGGCCTGAAAGCCTTGCTGCCTCACCCCTGAGCTCAGGCCAGATCCAGATCCCCCACGGAGCCGATCCAACCCTGGAGCTTCCACTCCACGCAGCCGCTGCTCACCATCGGATCCTGGCGGATCAGCCGCTCGGCGCTGGCGTGATCGGCGGCCTCGAGCAGCAGCAGGCCGCCGCCGCCGGGGCGCCCTTCACCATCCACCAGGTAACCACTGCTGATCCGCACCCCCTGGCGCCGCAACTCCGCCACCCAGCGTCGATGGGCCTCCAGATGGGGACGCACCTCGGGGGCAGGCACGCGGAAGGTTTCGGTCTTGACGAACCAGGCCATGGCGAAAGTCTGGTCGGGATCCCCCTCCCTGGCAGGACGGTGATCCCGCGCTGCACAAGCCCTGGAGCGTGGCGACAATGCCTGGCGTAGGCAGGCCTCGGAGGGAATGGGCAGGGAGCGAAGAAGCTGGATGCGGGAAAGCGCCGGACGTTCGGTGACCTGCAACCTCGATGCCCTGCTGCTCGAGAACGAAACCCTGCGCCACCAGGTGCGGCTGCTGCGCGAGGAACTGGCCCTGCTGCAGAGCCGCGGCGAGTGGCGGGAGCCCCCGCGGCATCGGCAGGATGGCCGCCGTCATCCCGCGGCTGAGGATCCTTTCGCAAGGCCGCCGGGCCGCGGCGAGCGGGTGCGCTCCTGGCGTTCCGGCCCGGAGGTCACCACCGGCGCGGCGCCGGGCATCACCCCCCAGCTGGTGCGGCAATGGGGCGAGGCCCTGGCCCGCCATCCCCGCTGGCGGGAGCTGCGGCTGGGCTCACGCCTGGAGGGCGATCCGGCCGCCGGCGGCAGCCTTGAATTCGGCCTGCAGGCCCTGCTCGATGACCTGCGCAGCCGCTCCCACGATCCCGCCCTGGAGCTGGAGGAGGCCCTCGATCGCCGCTCTCCCGGCCTGGGATCGGAACTGCGCCGGGCCCTTTCGGGCCCCGCCAGCCGCACCAGGGCGGCGGTGCGGGCCTGCTTCGCCCTGCATGGTCCGCGGGCGGCCGACTTGCTGAGCCGCGATCCCCAGGCGGTGGTGGAGGAGCTGCTGGTGGCGATCGCGCAGCTGGAGGGCCAGGCTCGGCAGGAGTACACGGCGCGCCGGGAGCGGGAGGCGCGGCAGCAGGCCTGGGGGCGCCAGCAGGATGGGCGCCGCCCGGGCAGCCGCAGCTGGGGGTGGAACGGAACCAGTGGGGCGGGCTCGGAGGAGGACCGCAGCACCCAGGCGGCCCCGGACCCGCGGCGGGCCGAGGCCCTGAGCATCCTGGAGCTCTCCTGGGGGGCGTCCCGGGCCGCCGTGAAGGCGGCCCACCGGCGCCTGGTGAAGCTCCACCACCCGGACATGGGGGGCGATGCCGAATCCTTCCGGCGGATCAACGACGCCTACCAGCTGCTGATCGCCTGATTGGAGAGCCCCGCTCCCTAGGCTGATCCGAGCCCCTGGCCGACGATGCCGATCTTCCGCTACGCCGATCCCGAGGGCGGGGTGCAGCACGGCCTGCTGCATGGCGATGGCAGCCGCGAGCGCCTGGAGGGGGATCTGTTCACCGGCCAGCGCCCCAGTGGCGAAGCGGCCCGGGTGGCACGGCTGCTGGCGCCGCTGGAGCCTCGGGCCCTGCTCTGCATCGGGCTCAACTACCGCCGCCATGCCGCCGAAACCGGCGCCGCCATCCCGCAGCGGCCGGTGCTGTTCATGAAGTCGCCGGGGGCGGTGCAGGATCCGGAGGCGCCGATCGAGCTGCCCACCACCCTGGCCAGCCACCAGGTGGACTACGAGGCCGAGCTGGCGGTGGTGATCGGCCGGCGCTGCAAGAACGTGGGCGTGGATGAGGCGCTGCAGGCGGTGCTCGGCTACACCTGCGCCAATGATGTGAGCGCCCGCGACTGGCAGAAGCGCCCCGAACTGGGCGGCGGCCAGTGGTGCCGCGGCAAGAGCTTCGACACCTTCGCGCCGCTCGGACCGGTGCTGGTGAGCGCCGCCGAGCTGCCCGATCCCAATGCCCTGGCGATCGGCACCGTGCTCAACGGCGAGCGGGTGCAGGACGGCCACACCAGCGACATGATCTTCCAGGTGGCCGAGCTGATCGCCTTCCTTTCGGGCAGCACCACCCTGCTGCCGGGCACCGTGATCCTCACCGGCACCCCCGAGGGCGTGGGCATGGCCGCCGATCCGCCCCGCTGGCTGAAGCCCGGCGATCAGGTGGAGATCACGATCGAGGGGATCGGCACGCTGCGCAATCCGGTGGTGGCGGAGGGATCTGGGGGCTGAGGTCCCGCCCGGCTTTCCACCAGACGGCGATGGCCTGCCCCTTCACCCCTCCACAAAGCTGCCGTGGAGGCCGTAGGGGATCGCCAGCGGCAGCTCCACCACCGCCAGCTCCTCCATCGTGGCGGCATCGAGGATCACCAGATCGCTGCCGCGGCGGGCCCCGTTCCAGATCAGGGTGAGCACCCAGCCGTCATCTTCGGCGGGTTCCGGGCCGCCGGCTGGCGTGGGCCGCGGCACCATCACCGGTTCGCTGACGAAGCCCCGGGGCGCGGCGCTCCACACCTGCCGCTCACCGCTGACCAGATCCAGCTTCTTGATCGCCTGCAGCGGGTCGTTGCCGGTTTCGCGCTCGGCCACCGCCATCCAGCCGTAGCGGCTGCTGAGGCCCTCGCGGCGCGGATTGACCATGGCGAATTCGCAGCAGCGCTCGCTCAGCCGCTGGGTGCTCACCGTGTTGGTGGTGAGATCGATCGTGCAGCGCTCCAGCAGCCCCTCGGGGATGAGATCGAAATCGATGCTGCGGAAATCGGTATCGGGACCGATCGAGGGGAAATCGGCGTAGAAGATGCTTTCCACCACCACGGCCTCGCCCTCCTCCCAGGCATTGAGGTGATGGAAGACGAAGCCTTCGGGTGCCGGCACGATCCGTGGCGGCTGGCCGGCGAAGGCACCGGAATCCCTGGGGATCAGCCAGAACTGGGCCTGGCCGCCGGGCCTGGAGGCCAGACACTGGGCGGCCCCCTTCTGGCCGAGCACGAAGGGCAGGGGGTTGAAATCGATGGCGTTCTGCAGGAACACCGCCCAGTTGGGGGTGATCGCGAAATCGTGGAGGAAGGCGAACCCCTTGAACCCCTCGCGGCGATCGCTGAGCAGCTGGCCGGCGCGGGGGCCTTCGGTGGCGAACTCCATCAGACGGATGGTGCTGCGCGGCCCGGCCTTGACGCCGAAGGTGACCATCCGGGGTTCGCCATGGTGGCCGGGATCGAAGCGGGGGTGGGCGCTGAAAGCCTCCCCGGGCCGCAGCACGCCATCCAGCAAAGAAATGCCCCGGGTTTCCAGACTCACCGGATCGAGGGCATGGGGTTCGGCCGCTTCCCAGAGGGCCAGCAGCTGGTCGCCGAGCTGCACCACGTGGGTATTGGCGATGTTCTTCAACCGCAGGTCGAAGGCATTGGCCAGCAGTCCGCCGGGCTTCTGGGTGCCGAAAACACCGCGGTAGAGCGGACGGCCGGCCTGCTCCTCGGCCTGCCAGCCTTCGGTGCGCACGAAGCGGTTGGTGAGGGTCACGCCGCCTTCGCCGAAGCGCAGGGCGGTGATCATGCCGTCGCCATCGAAGGGATGGTGCACCCAGGTGCCACCGCGCTCCAGTCGCCCCGGCCCATTGCGATAGAGGGTGCCGCTCAACTCGGCGGGAATGGCCCCGCGCACGGCAGCCACAGGCACCTCGGTGAGCTCCTCGCCCACGTTGCCGAAGGCACTGGCCCAGTCGTCGCGGTCGAAGGAGGAACCGGAGGAAGCCGCTTGGCGCTCACGACTGGGGGCAACGGGCATGGCCGGGGAAAGGCGCTGATGCCCCCATCATCTCGTAAAGGAGTGTGAAGCGGCGAGCCTCAGCGGTGGCAGGGCAGTTCGGCGGGGGCGCAGGGGGGAATGGCGCGCTCGCATGGGGCCGGGGCGGCTACGGCAGCCGCCGGGGCAGGGGCACAGGGCAGCGGCTGGGCGGCCCGGGCCGGCAGGGCGAGCACGGCCATGGCGCCGATGGCGGCCATCAGAGCACCAGCGGGGAAGCGGGTCATGGGAGGCAGTCTCCTCACGGTTGCTTAAGTGATCAGCCTAGCCAGACCATCGGTTCCCTCCGCAGAGGGAGGCCAGGCAAGGGGGAATCACCGTAGGTTTCATCCCGATCTGGCAGCAGTTCCTCCTTGGGCAGGCCCTCAGGCCAGGGGCACAACAGGCTCCCGCCGAGCCCCGCCTTCTTGCACAGCCTGCAGGGCCAGATGCTGCTCACCAGCGTGGGCACGATCGTGGTGGTGCTGAGCCTGGCCACCCTCTCCACCCTGCGGCTCAGCCGCCGGGCCATCCTTGAGGAACACAGAGACGCGATCCGCTGGCAGGGCGAGACGATCAGCCAGCTCTTCAACGGACTGATCCTCGAACCCGATGAACACAAGAAACGGATTCTGAGCAAGGTGCTGGAGAAGAACTCCATGCCTTATCTGAAGTTCTGGCTTGCCAATGCCGATGGCCAGGTGATCACCTCCTCCGCTCCCTACTCCCCCCAGGCCAGCCAGTTCTTCGGGATCAGCGATTCGCTGCTGCGCGAGCTCTCCAAGAAAACCGACGCCAACGCAGAGCAATTCATCACCCTGGGAGATCGGGAGTATCAGGCGCGTCGCGCCCTCAGGCTCAACTATTTCACCTCCCTCTGGGTGATCGAAGACACAACGGCATATAGCGGATTCCTGAATCGCTACATCAAGGAAGCCGCCGCCATCTGGATCCTGAGCCTGCTGGCGGGCACCATCGCCGCCATCCTGCTCACCCGCCGGGTGGTGCAGCCGCTGCGATCAATCAATCGGATGGCCGCCAGCGTGACCCCGGAAAACCTCACGCCCGAACGGCTCGATCTGCAGCATGCCCCCCTGGAGGTGAGGGAACTGAGTGAGGTGATCAGCCATCTGCTGCAACGGCTGGATCAGGCCATGGAGCAGCAACGGCTGTTCGTGAACGCCGTGAGCCATGAACTACGCACCCCCCTTTCAGTGGTGAACCTCTACCAGAGGCGGCTGCTGAATCGCTACAACAACCTGAACGAGGAGCAGCGCAAAATTCTCGGGATTTCAGTGCGGGAAGTGGAAAGAATGCACCAGCTGCTCAACGATCTGCTGGACCTCTCCCGCAGCGAAGCCGGCCAGCTTCCCCTGGCGGCCAACCCGGTGAACCTGGCCGCCCTGATCGAGGAGGTGGCCGCTTCGGCCAGCGAGACCCTGGAGCAGCCGGTGCAGGCGGTGCTGCTCGGGGAGAGCCCGCAGCAATGGCAGACGCTCACGGATGGTCCGCGGCTGCGGCAGGTGCTGCTGAACCTGGTGGAGAACGCCCACAAGTATTCCCCCACCGATTCCCCGATCCGGATCAGCCTGCGATCCACGAACGATCAGATCGAGCTGGGGGTGCACGACCGGGGCATCGGCATCCCGGCGCAAGAGCTGCCCAGGGTGTTCGAGCGCTTCTTCCGCAGCAGCACGGCGGGCACCCGCACGGGCAGCGGCCTGGGGCTGTTCATCGCCCACAGCCTGGTGCATTCGCTGGGGGGAACCATTGCGGCGGAGAGCCGGCCCGGTGAGGGCAGCTCCTTCGTGATCTCCCTGCCGATCAGGGAAGCCGCAGTGCCTGCCGCAGCGGCTGATCGCTGACCTGCGGCAGCTTGGATTGCTTCGGCAACAGACCCAGCTCCGCCTGCCGATCCCGCACCTCACGGAGGTTGCGGGCCACCACGCCGCCGGGGGCCAGCATCGAGAGCTGCTGGGGCAGGGACGAACTGGGCAGGACCCGTTGCAGCTTCCGCCATTCGGCCAGCGTCCATCCCTCCCTGGCGGCCAACTGCCGGGCGGCGAGCTCGGGCCGGCTTCTGGCGAAATCGCGGGCGTCCTGCCAGACCCGGATCAGGCGGGCCACCTCCTCGCCGTGGCGACGCAGATAGGCCGGCTCCACCACCAGCACATCGAAGATCTCCCCCTGGATCTGGTTGCTGTCGAAAAGCAGCCGGGCGCTGCCGCTCTGCAACAGCCTGTCACTGAAAGGCGGGTACATCGCCGCGGCAGCCAACTGCCCCCGATTCATCGCCTCCAGCATCGTCTCGAGGGACTGGATGCGCAGAACCACGTCCTGCAGGCGGAGCCCTTCCTTCTGCAGCGCCCGGGCGACCAGGTAGGGGCCGAGGCTGGTGGATATGACGCCCACCGGCCTGGCCCTGAGGTCCCGCACCGACCGGATCGCCGGAGCGGCCACCAACTGATGCCCGCCCCTGGATTCATTGAGCACCATCACCACCACGGGGCAGCGCTCCGGCACGCGGGCACAGACATCCACCAACTCCACCGTGGTGAGCATGGCAAGCCGCAACCGGCCCCAGGCGAAATCACTCACGATCAGCTGGCGATCCCTATAGCGAGTGATCTCCAGATTCAGATCCCGCTTGGCCGCGAGGCGATTGATGGTTGCGAGACGGAAAACCTCATCATTCGGCCAGCTGGAAACGGGCACCCGAACCACATCGTTTCGCAGGCGCACGCAGGCCAGACAAACAAACAACAGCAAGAAGAACCAAGGCCCCAGAAACCGGCGCAACATCACTAGAACGGAGGCAATCTCTTGCAAGCCTCGTCATATAAACACACCCACCCAAATCCAGGCGGATTGACCCAGCAATTCAACCCATGTGCAGCACTTCCGCTGCAGCGACGACGCAATACACCAGCAGTAATACAACAACCGCAATTCGTGACAGACTCGGTCGAGGAACTGGCGACGTGATGAGGCTGCTCATTGTTGAGGACAACACTCAGTTGGCCGAATGCCTGGCCCTCGAACTGGAGAGCGAAGGGTTCGAGCCGGTGGTGGTCAGCACAGGAGCTGCCGCCCTGGCCCGGCTGCGCCAGGTACCGGCGCCGGAAATGGTGATCCTCGACTGGGATCTGCCCGATTTCTCCGGCCTGGATGTATTCCGGCGCATGCTGCGCCAGGGGCCCACCCCACCGGTGCTGATGCTCACCTGTCACGACGAGGTGCGCGATCGGGTGCAAGCCCTGGATCTGGGCATCGACGACTACCTGGTGAAGCCGTTCTCGATCGATGAACTGCTGGCCCGCATCCGCGCCCTGCGGCGCCGCCAGGAACGCAGCCGCCCCCACCCGCCCCCGGAGCTGGCGGGATTGCTCACGGCCAGGGAGCAGGAGGTGCTGGCGGGGATTGCGGCGGGAAGTAGCAATGGCGAGATCGCCCAGCAGCTGTTTCTCTCCCACGAAACCGTGAAATCCCACGTCAAAGCGATCCTGCAGAAGCTCGGGGCACGGGATCGCACCCATGCCCTGGTGCTGGCCCTGAAGGCCGGCCTGGTGGAACTGCCGGAAACGATCCCCCAGGATCCGGCACGGCATCGCTAGGGAGCCTCTGGGCAACAGGGGGTTGAGAAGTCGCTGAGATCAGCAAAGCT
>JBBASR010000024.1:0-37171 GCA_040399125.1 Cyanobium sp.
CAGGCGGCCCAGGCCCAGGAGCAGCTGCAGAGCGCCGTCGGCAGCCTCGGCACCAATTCCTCCATGGCCGCCTTCGAGCAGATGGAGGAGAAGGTGCAGGCGCTGGAGGCCCGCAGCCAGGCGGCGGCCGAACTCGCCGGCGCCGATCTCGAAAGCCAGTTCGCCGCCCTCGAGGGTGGCAACGATGTGGACGACGAACTGGCGGCGCTCAAGACCCGGCTCGATGGTGGGCCCAATCCGATCCAGCTTCCCGCCCCCGATGCCCCCCTGCCCCAGCTGGAGCCGGTGCAGGTGGCTGAGGTCAATGCCGAGCTCGAGGAACTGAAGAAGTCGATCGACAAGCTCTGATCGCCGGCCGTTCCCGGGGGCTGCGCGCCGGATCCTGCGACGTTCCGTTTTCCTTACAATCGCCGCAGCGATCCGTGCACCCCTTGGCCGCAGCTGTCACCGTCAACGAGCTCACCGATGCCAATTTCGAGGCCACGGTGCTGGAGTCCGCCATCCCCGTTCTGGTGGATGTGTGGGCTCCGTGGTGTGGCCCCTGCCGCCTGATGGCCCCCCTCATGGACTGGGCTTCCGAGGAGTACGCCGGCAGGTTGGTGGTGGGCAAGCTGGAGGCCGATGGCAACCCCTCCAGCCGCGATGGCTACCAGATTCAGGGCCTGCCCACCCTGATCCTGTTCCGGCAGGGTCAAGAGGTGGCCCGCCATGAAGGGGCGATGGCCAAGCCCCAGCTCAAGGCTTTCTTGGATGCCCATCTCTGAGCGCCTGGCCCGGCTGGGCAGCGGTGTCTTCGCCCGCAATGATCAGCGCAAGGCGGCCTACCTGCGCCGTTTTGCCGTAGCCGAGATTCAGGGGGAGCCGCTTCCCCCCCTGCTGGATCTCTCCCTTGGCTCCACCGACCTGCAGCCGCCTCCCGTCGCCCTGGCGGCGATCGCCGAGGCTCTGAACAGGCCCGAGAGCGCGGCCTACTGCCTTCACGCCGCCACCTTGCCGTTCCGGGAGGCGGTGGCCGCCTGGGCGGCGCGCCGCTTCGGGGTGACCGTTGATCCGGAGCTGGAGGTGCTGTTGCTGGTGGGTTCCCAGGAGGGCACGGCCCATCTGCCCCTGGCGGTGCTCAACCCCGGCGATCCGGCCCTGCTGCTCGACCCCTATTACCCCTCGCACATGGGAGGGCTGCATCTGGCTTCGGCCCGCCCCCAGCTTCTGCCCCTCGATCCAGGCAATGGCTGGCGGCCCCGGTTCAACGACCTGGACTACAGCCAGTGGGATGCCCTGCGCCTGATGGTCCTCGGATTTCCCCACAATCCCACCGCCACCACCGGCGAGCAGGCCTGGCTGGATGAGGCGGTGGCCCGGGCCCTCCGCCACGACATCGTTCTGGCCCACGACAACCCCTACGTCGATCTGGCCCTCGAGGGAGAGGCGCCTGCCCTGCTCCGGCATCCGGCCTGGCGTAGCTGTGGCATTGAGTTTTTCTCGTTTTCCAAGAGCTGGTGCCTGGGGGGCTATCGGCTCGCCTTCGCGATCGGGGCGGAGTGGCTGATCACGGCTCTGCGCCAGCTCAAGGGGGTGGTGGATTTCAACCAGTCCCTGGCCCTGCAGGCCGGGGCGATTGCGGCCCTGGAGCAGGCTCCCGATTGGCCTGAGCAGCTCAGGGGTGTCTACCGCGAGCGACGGGACCGTATGGCCGCCTGCCTGGAGGCTGTGGGATGGCCGGTGCGGAGCCCCTCAATGGCCCTCTATCTCTGGCTGCAGATTCCCGAACAGGCGCGCCGCCGCGGTCTCGATTCCGAAACCTTCTGCGCGGCCCTGCTCGAGGCCACCGGGGTCTGCCTTACCCCCGGCCATGGCTTCGGCCCTGGGGGGGAGGGCTGGCAACGGCTGGCCCTGGTGCATCCGCTGGATCAGCTCGAGCCAGGCGCCGCGCGCATCGGCGCCTGGCTGCGGGAGATCTGAGCCGCTTGATCGGCCGCCTTCTTGCTGCCCATCGTGTCCTGCAGGCCAGGTCACCGCTCGATCCGCCGCCCCTGGCCTGGCGCCTGCGGGGGATGGGCGTGTGTGCGAGCACCGAGCTGGAGCTGGAACGCTGGCTGGCGCAAGAGAGCAGCGCCGGCGATCCGCTGCTGCCCCTGGCGGTTTTGGCCCGCCACCAGAGCTTCGGCCATGGCCAGCAGGGGCGCCGCTGGAGTTCCCCCCCCGGGGGGGTGTGGCTGAGTGCCGCCCTGCCCTGGCCCCAGGATCCTGCGGTCATCGCTGCCCCCAGCCTGGCGGTGGTGGTGGGGGTGGCACGGGAGATCGAAGCACTGCTGCCTCCGATGCGGCGCCAGGCCCTGCGCATCAAGTGGCCCAACGACCTGCTGCTGGACGGCCGGAAACTGGCTGGCGTGCTCCCCCGTCTGCGCCTGCGGGCGGGGCGGATCCGCTGGACCCAGGTGGGGGTAGGGCTCAACGGCAGGAATCCCGTTCCCCGGGGGGCGATCTCCCTGCAGCAAGTACTGGGACGACATCACCCTGCCGTGGAGCCGCTGCGGCTGGCGGCTCGGGTGTTGCGGGGGCTGGAGTGGGCCGTGGCCCAGGGCGGGCAGCCGGAGCTGGTGCGGCGGGAGGCGGAGCGGCGGCTGGAGCTGCTCCGCGAGCCCCTGATCCATGAAGGCCGCCTCTGGCAGGTGCTGGGCCTGGAGACCGACGGGGCGCTGCGGCTCGGCAGCGGTGACGACCGGACCCTCCTGCGACGCCGGTTCTGAGGCCGTCGGTGCGGTCATGCCCGCTGCCGCGGGAGTCCCTACATTGGCGTCACAATTATTTCCTTTTCGTTTCCCGCCTCGCTTTCCTCTCTCCGATCCATGCTGCTGAAGCCTTTCCCTGCCCTGTTCCTCGCCGCCATCGCCAGCCTTCCGCTGGCTGGTGTGTCCCTGGTGATGGCCCAGACCGCCCCGGAAGGAGCCCCCGAAGCAGCGCCGGAGTTGCCGCAGGTGGTGGCGCCCGCCGCGGCCCCGGCGGCAACTCCGGCCCGGGTGGTTCCGGCGCCGGCGGCCACGGGCACCCCCCAGGCGCTGCGTCCGGATGAGGGGCAGCGGTATCCCACCCCCGTGCTCACCTACGACAGGGCCATCGACAACCTGGAAAACAATGGGGCTGCGCCTCGGGTCCGGGTGAGAGATACCAACAGCCTGCGGGAGGCTTTTGAGGCGGGGGCGATCACTCGCGATGAGCTCAATGGTCGGCGCGTGAGGGGCCGCACCCGTATCGACATCCCGGCCAACGGCGCCCCGGCGGGCACTGCCTCCACGGCCGGAGAATCCAGCGGTTCCGCCGAAGGCGCAGGGCCGTCGATCGGCTACGGCAGTGGTTCCAGCAGTGGTTCCGGCGAGCGCTACGGCATCGATGCGGCCCCCCTGCCGCCGATTTCGGTGCCGGTCACCGCCTTGCTTTCCGGAGCCGGCGGCAGCTTCCGGCTCACCGATGTCTTCCGGGTCACGCCGCGCCCGGCTCCGATCGGTGGCAACGGCAATGCCAGGCTGCTGTTTCCGCTGATCGGCTCCGCCACGGTCACCAGCAATTTCGGCTGGCGTATTCATCCGGTGATCGGCAGCTGGATCATGCATGCCGGCCGGGATCTGGCAGCGCCCGAAGGCACCCCGGTGGTGGCCGCCCTCAGTGGTCGGGTGGTGAGCAGTGGCCTGGCCGGTGGCTATGGCCTGGCGGTGGAGCTGGAACACGATCAGCCCCAGCGCCGCACCCTCTACGGACACCTCTCTGAGCTTTACGTGAAGGAGGGCGAGATGGTGCGTCAGGGGGAGGTGATCGGTCGGGTGGGAAGCACCGGTCTGAGCACCGGCCCGCACCTGCATTTCGAGCTGCGTCTGCCGGAGAACGGCGGCTGGGTGGCCACCGATCCAGGCGATCTTGATCCGGGTGGGCCGATGGTGGCCGGGTTCCCCGGTCTGCCGGGCCTGGTGGGCCTGGGCGGCAGCAGCGCAGCGGGGGAGCGGATCGATGCCGTGGCCCTGCTGATGGGTCAGCTGATTCAGACCCTCGAACGTCCGCGGGCGCCCCTTTCTCCTTCCCCTGACACCCCAGCCGAACCGCCCAGGGGCTGAGTGCGCTCCCCGCGCTGATCAGCCGGAGATCCTGCCGTCGCGGAAGTGCACCACCCGTCGGGCCCTGGCCCCCACTTCGTTTTCATGGGTGACCAGCAGGATGGTCACCCCCTGGGCGTTGAGGTCGTCGAAAATAGCGAGCACTTCTTCGGTGGTCTGGGAATCCAGCGCCCCGGTGGGTTCGTCGGCCAGCAGCAGAGCCGGTTGGTTGATCATGGCCCGGGCCACGGCCACCCGTTGCTGCTGGCCGCCGGAAAGCTGGTTGGGCTTGTTGTTCACCCGTT
Source organism: Cyanobium sp. (assembly GCA_040399125.1). Taxonomy (GTDB): domain Bacteria; phylum Cyanobacteriota; class Cyanobacteriia; order PCC-6307; family Cyanobiaceae; genus Cyanobium. The sequence continues at coordinate 4,388 of JBBASR010000024.1, forward strand.
GGGAAAGACCCACCCGCTCGAGGGCCAGCAGGCCTCGCTCGCGCCGTTCGTTGGCCGGAACACCCGCGTAGATCATCGGCAGGATCACATTTTCCAGGGCCGAGAGCTGCGGGAGCAGGTGAAACTGCTGGAACACAAACCCGAGTTCCCGGTTGCGAAGGTCGGCCAGTTGGTCATCGGAGAGTGTTTCCACCGGGATGCCATTGAGCCGGTAGCTGCCGCTGGAGGGTCGATCCAGGCAACCGAGGATGTTCATCGCCGTGCTCTTGCCCGAGCCTGACGTTCCCATCACGGCCAGATAATCGCCCCGCTCCACCGTCAGGCAGAGGTCGTTGAGGGCTCGCACCGTGGTTTCGCCGCTGCCATAGACCTTGGACACGTGCAGAAGTTCCGCCACCGGTGGGGAGATATCTCCGGACGATTCACCGGAAACGGAGGGGGTGCGCTGGAGAGGAATCACCCCGGATCGGGTCATGGAGGGGAGGCTGTCAGCCCAGGGGAGAAAGGGAGGTTGCGGTGGCGATAGCCCGTTGCAGGATCGGGGTGCCGGCCACGGTGGAACTGGCCCAGTTGAAAAGGGGGCTGGAGAGGATGCCGCCGACGGCGGTGACCAGCACGCATCCCACCAGGGCGGCCCGCAGGGGCTGCATGCCTGCCAGGTTCCAGCTGATCGCGGGGTAGTTCTTCACCACATCGGAGGCTTCTTGGGGTTCCTTCACCACCATCATCTTGATCACCGAGATGTAGTAGTAGATCGAAATAACTGAGGTGACCAGACCCACCACCACCAGCAGATATTGGTGGTCGGCCCAGCCGGCGAAGAAAAGGTAGATCTTGCCGAAGAAGCCGAGCATCGGAGGAATTCCCCCCAGCGAAAGCAGGCAGAGGCTCAGGCCGAGGGTGATCAGCGGATCCTTCTGATAGAGGCCGGCATAGTCGGCAATGCGATCGCTGCCGGTGCGTAGCGAGAAGAGAATGATGCAGGCAAAGGCGCCCAGGTTCATGAACAGATAGGCCGCCATGTAGAGCACCATCGAGGAGAAGCCTTCCTCGGTGCCGCACACCAGCCCGATCATCACGAATCCAGCCTGGCCGATCGATGAATAGGCCAGCATCCTCTTCATCGAGGTCTGGGCGAGGGCCACCACGTTGCCGAGCACCATGCTGAGGATCGCCAGCACGGTGAACAAAAACTTCCACTGGGCATCGAAACTCTCGAAGCAGCCCACCAGCAGGCGCAGGGCCAGGGCAAAGCCTGCTGCTTTCGAACCCACCGAGAGGAAGGCAACCACCGGCGTGGGGGATCCCTCGTAGACGTCAGGAGTCCACTGGTGGAAAGGAACGGCCGCGATCTTGAAGGCCACCGTGGCCAGCACGAACACCAGCGAAAGGGCGGTGATCGGGGAGGCGCTGGTCTGCAGGGCGAGACCCACGCCCTCGAGGCTGGTTGAGCCCCCGCTCAGGCCATAGAGCAGCGAGGCGCCATACAGGAACACAGCTGCCGCGGCCGAACCCACCAACAGATATTTCAGGGCTGCCTCTGAACTGCGGGCATCCCGCTTCATGTAGCCCGAGAGCAGATAACTCGAAACCGAAAGTGTTTCCAGGGAAACGAAGATGCTGATCAGGTCGGTGGCCCCGCACAGGAACATCGCTCCAAGGGTCGCGGCCAGCAGGATCGCCGCATATTCCCCCACCGGGGTGCCGCTGCGTTCCACATAGCGCCAGCTCAGCAGCAGCGAGATCAGGGTGGAGGCCGCCACCACGGCCCGGAAGGCGATCGCCAGGTTGTCGGCCAGGAAGGCCCCGAGGAAGGAGGGCTCCAGGGGCCCGTTCCACTGCAGGGCCAGCAGCACCAGGGCAGTGCCGAGCCCTCCGTAACAGATCGGAGGCACCCAGCGGCTCGCTGCCTTCTCGCCGGCCAGGTCCACCAGCAGGCAGGCCAGCAGCGCAAGCAGAACGGCCGCTTCGGGGGCGATGGCTCCGGCGTTGAGCTGCAGGTTGAGGCCGCCGGTGCTGAGGCCGGAGGCAATGGCGGAAGTGGCTGCTGCCGCAGCGGAGCTCGCGGCTGTTGTCACGTCGGCCACTGCGATGAAAGTCCAGTGGTGCGGACTGTAGCGGCCTTGCCGGGAAGGTTGGTCACCTGCTTGCTTTCCCTGCTCGCCTGCCCTGATCTTCTCTGCAGCTCGTCACCAACCCTCGTCGTCCTGGCCGCCGATGCGATAAAGAAGGAAGCGGTTCACCACCTGCCCGTGGCCCACACGCTGGTCATCGTCGAGAGTCCCACCAAGGCCCGCACCATCCGGGGCTTCCTGCCGAAGGACTTCCGGGTGGAGGCCTCGATGGGCCACGTGCGTGACCTCCCCAATAACGCCAGTGAGATCCCCGCCGCCCACAAGGGCGAGAAATGGGCCAACCTCGGGGTCAACACCGCCAACGATTTCGAGCCGCTTTACGTGGTTCCGAAGGACAAGAAAAAGGTGGTGAAGGAACTCAAGGACGCCCTCAAGGGGGCCGATCAGTTGCTGCTGGCCACGGACGAGGACCGGGAAGGAGAGAGCATCAGCTGGCATCTCCTGCAGCTGCTCGCTCCCAAGGTGCCGGTGAAGCGGATGGTGTTCCACGAGATCACCCGGGAGGCGATCGGGCGCGCCCTGGACAGCACCCGCCAGCTCGACATGGAGCTGGTGCACGCCCAGGAGACGCGGCGGATTCTCGACCGCCTGGTGGGCTACACGCTTTCGCCCCTGCTCTGGAAAAAGGTGGCCTGGGGCCTCTCGGCAGGCCGCGTGCAGTCGGTGGCGGTGCGCCTGCTGGTGCAGCGGGAGCGCGCAAGGCGGGCCTTCCGAAGCGGCAGTTACTGGGATCTGAAAGCCAGGCTCGAACAGGCGGCTGCGCCCTTCGAGGCCAAGCTCACCCACCTTCGGGGCGAGCGGATCGCCGGCGGTTCCGATTTCGACGAGACCACCGGTGCCCTCAAGGCCGGCAGCAAGGTGAAGCTGCTCAGCGAGGCCGAGGCCCGGGAGCTCCAGGCCGCTGTGGAAACCGCCCCCTGGCGGGTGGCGACGGTGGAGGAGAAGCCCACGGTGCGCAAGCCCGTGCCTCCCTTCACCACCAGCACGCTGCAGCAGGAGGCCAACCGCAAGCTGCGGCTCTCCGCCCGCGAGACGATGCGCACCGCCCAGGCGCTCTACGAAAAGGGCTACATCACCTACATGCGCACCGACTCGGTGCATCTTTCCGACCAGGCGATCACGGCGGCCCGCAGCTGCGTTTCCGAGAAATACGGCAAGGAATTCCTCAGCCCGGCGCCGCGTCAGTTCAGCACCAAGGCCCGCAATGCCCAGGAGGCCCATGAGGCGATCCGGCCGGCGGGGGAGTCGTTCCGGACCCCCGCCGAAACCGGTCTCGATGGCAGGGATCTGGCGCTCTACGAACTGATCTGGAAGCGCACCGTGGCCAGCCAGATGGCCGATGCCCGTCTCACGATGCTGGCGGTCGACCTGGAGGCCGCCGGTGGCACCTTCCGCGCCAGCGGCAAGCGGATCGACTTCGCCGGCTTTTTCCGCGCCTACGTGGAGGGCAGCGATGATCCCGATGCGGCGCTGGAAGGCCAGGAAGTGCTGCTGCCGGCCCTGGCGGTGGGTGACAGCCCCGCCTGCCGGGGGGTGGAGGCCCTCGGTCACCAGACCCAGCCCCCCGCCCGCTACAGCGAGGCCGCCCTGGTGAAGATGCTGGAGAAGGAAGGCATCGGCCGTCCCTCCACCTACGCCAGCATCATCGGCACGATCGTGGACCGGGGCTACGCCACCCTCCAGAACAACTCCCTCACCCCCAGCTTCACAGCCTTCGCGGTGACCTCCCTGCTGGAGGACCACTTCCCCGACCTGGTGGATACGGGCTTCACCGCCCGGATGGAGAACACCCTCGATGAGATCTCTACCGGCAAGGTGGAGTGGCTTCCCTACCTCGAGGGTTTCTACAAGGGCGAGAAGGGCCTCGAGACCCAGGTGCAGCAACGCGAGGGCGACATCGATCCAGGCGCGTCGCGCACCGTGGAACTGGAGGGTCTTCCCTGTGTGGTGAGGATCGGCCGCTTCGGCGCCTACCTGGAGACCAAGCGGGTGGCCGACGACGGCAGCGAGGAGCTGCTCAAGGCCACCCTTCCCCAGGAGATCACCCCCGCCGATCTCGATGCCGAGAAGGCGGAACTGATCCTCAAGCAGAAGGCCGATGGACCCGAAGCCCTCGGCGAGGACCCCGAAACCGGGGACCAGGTGTATCTGCTGTTCGGTCAGTACGGCCCCTATCTGCAGCGGGGTCAGGTGAGTGAGGACAACCCCAAACCCAAACGGGCCTCTCTTCCGAAGGGCATCAAGCCCGAAGAGATGACCCTGGAGGATGCCCTCGGCCTGCTGCGGCTGCCCCGGCTGCTGGGAGAGCACCCCGATGGCGGCCGCATCCAGGCTGGCCTGGGCCGCTTCGGGCCCTATGTGGTGCATGACAAGAGCAAGGGGGAGAAGGACTACCGCTCGCTCAAGGCCGAGGACGATGTGCTGGCCATCGGACTGGGCCGCGCCCTGGAGCTGTTGGCCCAGCCCAAGCGCGGGCGGGGGGGACGAACGGCCCTGCGCGATCTCGGCACTCCGGAAGGGGCGGAAGAGGCGGTTCAGCTCTTCGATGGCCCCTATGGCCTGTATGTGAAACAGGGGAAGGTGAACGCCTCCTTGCCCGAGGGCACCACAGCCGAAACGATCACACTCGCCCAGGCCGTGGAACTGCTGGCCGCCAAGGCAGCCACGGGCAAGTCCTCCTCCAGGGCTGCGGGTAAGACCGCCGCCAAGGCCACCGGCAAGACCGCCGCAAAGGCTTCCACGAAGGCGGCGGCCAAGTCCACCAAGGCGGCAGCCAAGCCGGCGGCCAGCCGCAAGGCTCCGGCCACCACCAAGACCGGGCGGCTTCGGGCCAGCGCGGTGCGGGTGATCAAGGCGGCCGACAGCTGATGGGTCTCCCTTTCCGCTCCGGGGCGGTGCTGGTGCCGCTGCTGGTTTTGCCCCTGCTGCTGGCCGGCTGCAGCGGCACCCCGTTCGGAGAGGCCCTCTCCCGCAGCTTCCCTCCCGGGGGCGGCGAGCCCCAGCCAGGTTCCTCCCCGGGCTCCTCCGAGGGCACCGCCTCTGGTTCGGCTCGTCCGACTCCCGCAACGGATACCCAGAGCCCTGGCGCCGCCCCCACCACCACTCCGGCGACCCCATCCGCAGCCGCCGGCACCGGCTCTGCCACTGCCACCGCCAAGGGCACCACCGGCGCCTCCGGTCGCCCGGCCGGCAAGGCTGGCCCTACTCCCGGTACTCCAACTACGCCCGCTTCCCAGCCGGCCAGCGGCCGCCCCGGCGGCAGCCCGGCGGCGGCACCGGTGGTTCCCCGGGCCAAACCGGCCACCCCTGCTCCCTACCGGGTCACGATCCGGTTGCCCCAGGCCGATCCTGCGGCTCCGGCGGAGGTGGTGACCCAGGCGCTGCGGGCCGCCGGTGTGCCGTTCGAAGTGGAGACGATCGAGCGCATGCCCGCCGCCAGTGGCGCCGCAGCCGCACCGTCGGCCCCCACGGTGCGGCCGGTGCCGGCGCCGCCCTGAAGCCATGTCCCCTTCCTCCCGGTATCGCCTCAGCGCGCGTCAGGCCCGGCAGCTGATGGACACGGCTTACCTGGCTTCGGCCACCGCCCTGCTCTGGGTGGCGCTCTACTACCTGCCGGTGGGTAGCCCCCTGTTTCGGCTGGCCCTGCCCCTGCCGCTGGCGCTGCTGCAGCTTCGCCATGGCTGGCGTTGTGCTTTGGAGGGGGTGGTGGTCACGGCCCTGCTGCTGGTGGCGTTGATGGGGCCGATCCGGGGGCCGCTGGTGCTGTTTCCCTATGGCCTGCTGGCGCTCTGGTTCGGCTGGGGCTGGCGTCGCCGCAGCAGCTGGTGGATCACCCTGCCGGTCGGTGCCCTGATCGGGGGCTTTGGCTTTCTGGTGCGGGTGGCGGTGCTTTCGGTGCTGGTGGGCGAAAACCTCTGGGTGGTGATCACCACGGCAGCCGCCGGCCTGCTGGAGCGGTTCACGTCGCTGATCGGTTTTGGGGCCGGCTTCGATCTGCCCCAGGTGCAGGCGGTGGCCCTGCTGCTGGTGCTGATCCAGAACCTGCTGGTCTCCCTGGCCCTCCATGCCGTGGCCTACTGGATCTTCCCCCGGATCGGGGCGCCGATCAGCGAACCGCCAGCGCTGCTGCGCTCCCTGGTGGCTCTCGACCCCCTGTGAAGCTTCCCCTGGTGGGTGGGAACGCCGCCGCCTGCCGCTGGCAGGACCGCTGGCGGCAGCATTGGCACGAGGCTCAGGTGCTGCTGCTGCTGGCCGCCACCGAAACAGCAGCGGTGGAGGGCATTTCCGCCGCCGGATCCACCGCATCGGCCCGCCGTCAGACCGCTGCGGCCGATGCGGAGCTGCTGCTGCTGGGGCCCCGGCAACGCGGCCCCCATGCCTTGCCGCCGCTGCCGGCTGGAGTCTCACCGGCGCTGATCAGCCAGGTGGTGCTGGAGCACCTGGGGCTGACGCCCCTGGTGGTGGATCTGGGCTGTGTCGTGGCCCCCGCCGTGCCCCACCTGAGGTTGCCGCCCCCCGCCGACTCCGGGCCCTCCCGTTGTCTCAGCGGCGGCCAGGCCATGGCGCCGGCCCGGATCGAGGCGCTGTTGCTCCAGGGGCAGCGCTGGGGCAAGCGGCTTGCCGCCGGGCGGCCCGCCCGTCCCCTGCTGCTGGCGGAATGCGTGCCGGGGGGAACCACCACGGCCCAGGCCCTGCTCACCGGCCTGGGGGTGGAGGCGGCGGGGCTGGTCAGTGGCAGCCTGCTGCAGCCCGCCCATCCCCTCAAGGCTGCCCTCGTGCAGCAGGGGATGGCGGCGGCCGCGCTGGCGGGGACGGGCGGTGAGCCGCCCCGGCAGGTGGTGGCGGCACTGGGCGATCCGATGCAGCCCCTGGCGGCAGGTCTGCTGCTCGCCGCCGCCGAGGCGGATCTGCCGGTGCTGCTCGCCGGCGGCAGTCAGATGGCGGCGGTGCTGGCCCTGGCCCTGGCCCTGGCTCCGCCGCCGCTCCGCCCCCGGCTGGCGGCGGTGGCGGCCGTGGCCACCACCGCCTGGGTGGCGAAGGAAGCGGGCAGCGATCTGGCCCTGCTGCTCGAACGCATCGGCGCGCGCTGGGGTGTGGAGCCGTTGGCGTTTGCCGCCGATCTGCGGTTTGAGGCCCCGGACCTCCACCCGGCGCTCCGCGATTACGAGCGGGGCTACGTCAAGGAGGGGGTGGGGGCCGGCGGGCTGGCGCTGCTGTGGCAGTTGAGCGGTCGCCCTGCCTCCGCGCTGGCCCAGGCCTGCGACCTCGCCTGTCGCCAGTTGCTCGGGGATGGGCGGCTACCGTCCGGCAATGGCTGATCCCCGCTTCTCCCCTGCCACCGCTTTCCCGGGTCCGGAGGGTGGTGTGCGGCGCCGCCTGGTGCTGCGGCTCGGGGCAGGCGTGGCCCTCGGAGGGGCCTTCGGAGGCCTGGGGCTGCTGGCGGGCTGCAGCCGCCAGGTTCCCCAGCTGCTCTCCAGCCGCGGCGAGCTGCCGCTGCGCTGGGGCGCGGCGCTGCCCAAACCCTGGAGTCTCCGCAGCCTCGACAGCCCTGCCGAGGTGGTGGCGGCCGGGCGCCGCCAAGGCGGCGGCGTCTCTCTGCTGCAGCTGAGCGATGGCTGGGCGACGGAGCTCGATCGCGCCTCCCTCCAGCCCATCGGCACCCCGGCCCTGCTGAACCGACTGGTGCCGATGGCCCGGTCCGTGAGTCGGTTGTATGCCCCCGAAGGATCGCCCGTACTGGCCTTCCCCTGGGCCTGGTCCCCCTGGGTTCTGGTGCTCCGCAACCGTTCCGACCTGCTGGAACGGGCAGAGGAGGGCTGGGATCTGCTGCTTGATCCCAGCCTGCGGGGGCGCGTGGTGCTGCCCTCGAGTCCGCGGCTGGTGATCGAGCTGATCGACCACGATCCCCAACGCTTGCGCCGGCTGCGGGCCCAGGCCCTGGCCTACGACGAACGCGATGGTCTGAATCTGTTGCTGGCAGGGGAGGCCGAGGCGGCCGTGTTGCCCCGCCAGCGGGTGATTCCCCTGCTGCGGCGCGATTCCCGGCTGCGGGCCCTGTTGCCGGAGCAAGGGGCCCCGATCGGCTGGAATCTGCTGCTGCGGCCGGCTGCCGCTGCGGCGGAACCGCCGCTGGACTGGCTGGCCGAACCCCTGCAGGCCCCCCTGCTGGATAATCTGCTGGCGGCTGGCTGGGTGCCGCCCCTGCCGCCAGAGCAGCTGGACCCAGCCGTGCGCCGTCTGCCCGATGCCCTCGGGGCCCTGCTGCTGCCTCCGGCTGCGGTGGTGGCCCGCTGCCGCAGCCTGCCGCCCCTCAGCTCCGCCGAGCGCGATGCCCTCCAGCAGCTCTGGGACCAGGCAGCACCCGAGGCGGCAGCGGCAGCCGGCGCCTAGCTCCAGAGCCGCCGGCGCGGCGCGGCCGCCAGGCGCCGATGGGTGTCGGCCAGGAGCTCCGGAATCTCCAGGCCGTGGGGACAGCGGGGCAGGCAGTCGCCGCAGCCTTGGCAGGCCTCCCCGTTGACCTCCTCCCACCAGTGGCCGGCCCTGCCGATCAGGTTGTAGCGCTCCGCGGCGAAGGCCTCCATGCCATGGCCCACGGCCAGGTTGCGCAGCCGCAGCAGGGAGGGGATCGGCACGGCCATCGGGCAGGGCAGGCAGGCCCGGCACTGGCCGCACCAGTCGCCCCCCAGGCGCTGGCGTCCGGCCGCCTCCAGACGCTCCAGGGCCTGCAGCTCGCTGGGTTGGAGGGGCTGCCCGGCCGCGGCGAGCCTGCGGGCCCAGGCCAGATCCCCGGCTTTCTCTGCCCCCAGGGTGAGGGTGCTGATGCCTTGGGAAAGCAGAAACCGATAGGCCAGCTCCAGCGGCTCGAACGGGGCGCAGTCGGCCTGCAGGCGGGCGGGCGGGTCGTACAGCCGCCCCCCCTTGTCGGCCGGCGAGATGGCCATCACCCCGAGGCCTGCGGCCAGGGCCGCCTGGGCGATCGGGAGCCGTTCGCGGTCGAACAGGTGCAGGTGCAGGCTGCAGAAGCTGAAGGCGCCGCTCTGGATCGCTTCCTCGATCAGGCCGGTGCTGCCGTGGCTGGAAAACCCCACCTGCGCCACCAGCCCTTCGCCGAGGGCCCAGCGCAGCAGCTCGGCCCCCGCGCCGCGCAAGGCCCAGTCCAGGTGCTCCGGTCGGTTGAGGCCATGCACGGCGAGATTGTCGAGCTGGGCTACGCCCAGCCGCTGCAGCGAGCCGCGCAGCTGCTCCTGGCCTTGCTGGAGGTCGGGGCCCGGCAGGATCTTGCTGGTGAGCACCGGCGGATCCGCCGCGGCTGCGAGTCGGCGCAGGGCCTGGCCCAGAAAGGTTTCCGCCGGTCCGTAGGCCGGGGAGGTCTCCAGGTGGTTGATGCCTGCATCGAGTGCTGCCCGCAGCACCTCCTCCATCTGGGCCGGCGAACCCAGGGCCCGCATCGTGCCGAGCGTGAACAGCGATACCTGGCGGCCCCGGCCGAAGGGGCGGCGGCTGGGGGCGGTGGCGTCAGTCGCCGCCGTCGGAGTCGCCATGGCCGTCTTCCGGGGGCTCGCCTTCGCTGCGGGAGTCGGGCGGAGGAGATTCGTTGCGCAGGTGGCGGATCAGTTCGGCGGGACTGGTGCGATCGAGGAAGCGCCGGAAATCCTCCTGGTCCTCCGCATCGGCCTCGGCATCCACCGGAATCGAGGCATCAGCCACCACTTCCTCCAGCATCCAGATGCTGCTGTCGGTGCGCAGGGCGAGGGCGATCGCGTCGCTGGGCCGGGCGTCCATCTCCATGGTTTCGCCGCTGGGGTTGGTCAGTTTCAACACGGCCCGGAAGGTGTTGTCCTCGATCGTGTGAATGATCACCCGCTCCAGCTGCAGGCCCCCGGCCTCCAGCAGGCTGGCCATCAGGTCGTGGCTGAGAGGCCGGGGAGGTCGCTCCTGGTTGATGCCGGCCAGGATGTTCTGGGCCTGGGATTGATCGATCCAGATCGGCACCTGGCGGCGGCCCGAGGGGTCCCGCAGCAACACGATCGGGCTGCGGCTCGCCGCATCGAGGGCGATTCCGGCGACGCGCATCTCCACCATCGCTGCTTCGCTCCTCTCTGCTTCCGGACGGGCCCGTGGAACGATTATGGCCAGAGGATCCACCCCCTACGGAATGTTCACCGGACTGGTGCAGGCGATCGGTCGGCTGGAGCGTTGCCCGGCTGGGGTGCGGGTGCGGATCGCCGCCGACGCGGGCCTCGATCCGGCGGGGCTGACGCTGGGGGAGAGCGTGGCGGTGGATGGGGTCTGCCTCACGGTGGCGCAACGGTTCAGCGATGGCTTCCGCGCCGATGTGAGCGAGGAAACGCTCAGCCGCAGCACCCTGGGGGCCCGGGCCGCTTTGGGGGGCTGGGTGAATCTGGAGCCGGCGTTGCGCCTCAGCGATCGCCTGGGGGGGCACCTGGTGAGCGGTCATGTGGATGGCGGCGGAACGGTGCTGGCCATTGCCCGGGAAGCCCACGCCTGGCGGCTGGAACTCGCCTGGGACGACCCTGCCTATGGCCGCTACATCTGCGAGAAGGCCAGCGTGGCGGTGGATGGCATCAGCCTCACCGTGGCCGGATGCGGTGGCGATGGCCAGCAGTTCTGGATCGCCGTGATCCCCCATACCTGGGCCAGCACCACCCTGGCGAGGCGTCGGGTGGGGGATGCGGTGAACCTCGAGGCTGATCTGCTGGCCAAGTACACCGAAAGGCTGCTGCGGCCGGCCGGCACCGCGCCCTCCGAGGAGGCGGAGGCTGCCATCGATGCGGAATGGCTGGCCGGGCATGGCTGGTGAGCCGGCCGCGACGATGAAGGCCGTTGCCCTTTAGGTAGTCAGACGCCTTTCCCCTGCCTAACTTCCAAAGGAATTGCCGCATCGGCCCCCGCCATGGCCTCCGAGCTCTCGGATCTCGTTTCCCGTCGCACCTCCCCTGGGGAGCTCTCGCGCCTGAATTCCGCCCTGCGCAGCTTCACCCTGGCTGAGGGGATCGTGATGCTGGTGCTGGGCCTGCTGGCCCTGCTCTTCCCTCTGGTGGCCTCCACCTGGGTGACGGCCGTGGTCGCCATTTCCTTCCTGGTGGGCGGCATCGTCGGCTGGGTGAACACGATGGCCCGCACCCACCGGCTCAGCCGCATGCTCAGCTTCTGGCGGCTGGTGGTGGCCACCCTCTTCCTGGTGGCGGGCATCTGGATGATCCAGCAGATGGCTGCCGGCCCCGCCAGTGCGGCCCTCCAGGTGGCGGCCCTTGCCCTGGCCGTGGGTGTGGTGTTTCTGGCGGAGGGGGCCTTGAGCACCGTGGTGGCGCTCACCCACCGTCACGTGAAGGGCTGGGGCTGGGGCCTGATCAACGGCATCGTGACCCTGATCCTCGGCCTGTTGATTCTCACCATGAAGGGCCCGAATCTGCTCTGGGTTCTGGGCACATTGGTGGGCATCAGCTTCCTGTTCAGCGGCCTGGATCTGCTCACCTTCAGTGCCAGCTTCCACCGCCAGGCCCATGAGACCGGTGAGGGCGACCCCATCGATAAGGCCTGACTTCTGACGCCGGCCCTGCCGGCTATCACCCTTCGGTTTCCGGCTCGAGCGGCAGCAGCCAGATCGAGCCGGTTTCGCGGTGCAGTTCGATCCGGAATTCTTGGCCGGGTTCCAGCCCCATCTTGCGGGTGTAGGCCTGGCCGATCAGCAGGTTGCCGTTGCCGTGCACCCGGGTGCGGAACTCGGCCTGCCTGCCTTTGCTGACGCTGCCATGGCTGCTGCTGGAAGGCAGCACGTAGCCCTTGGCCGCCACAAGGGCGCGGTAAAAGCTTTTCTTGAGCACCCGACCGCTGGGCCCCACGTAGCCGCAGGCCCTGGCGATCTGGTCTTCCGGACGATTGCTCAGGGACCGGGCCTTGTCGAGCAGAGCCTTCCCCTCGAGCATCGGCGCGGTGCCGTTGCCTTCGGTGTGGGTGCCGTTCGAATGGCGAGGATTCGAAGCACCGGATGTTGTGTAGGGGGCCATCTCAGCCTGCCCGCAGCATTCCTCTGAATTGTGCCGATCCGATCGTGAAAGCGGCAACCATTGGCGGGCTGAGGTCAGGAGTCCGTGGTCTGAAGTCCTGCCTGAGCGCTCGGGTCTCTGCTCAGAGCAGGTAAAGAATGCCGAACAGCACCACCCAGATCCCATCCACGAAGTGCCAATAGAGCTCCGTGGCTTCGAGGCCGAAGGGGTTGGCGGTCGTGATGCGTCCGCCTTCCCGGCTCTGCCACCACACCAGCAGCATGCAGATCACCCCAAGGGTCACGTGCAGGCCATGGAATCCTGTGAGGGCGTAGAAGGTGCTGGCGAAAAGGTTTGAGGTCAGTCCGAAGGGAAGGTGGAAGTACTCCACCATCTGACCGGCCAGGAACAGCACCCCGAGGGCGATCGTGGCCAGCAGCCAGTTGCGGCTGGCGCTCCGCGCTCCGGCCAGCAGATTGCGACCGGCCCGATGGAAGGTGAAGCTGCTGATCAGCAGCAGCACGGTGTTGATCGTCGGCAACAGCAGCTCCAGTTCGTAGGTGGAGCCTGCGGGCAGGGGGTTGACGGCCCGGAAGGTGAGGTAGGCGGCGAAGAAGCCGGCGAAGGTCATGCCGTCGGCCACCAGAAAGGTGGCCAGCCCGAACAAGCGGTAGTCGCCATGGCCCTCGCCGGCTCCACTGCCGTGGGGGGCGGCTTCGATGGTTGCGCCGACGTCGGTGCTGGGGGCGAGGCTGGTCATGGGGAGCCTGGGGGAATCGGGAGGGAAGCGGCGGTGAGGAGCCGGGTGAGGAGCTGTCTGGGGAAGGGAGGATCAGCGGCGGCTGCCGGACCAGATCTCCTGTCCTGTGGTGGCCTCGAGGTCGAGGCGTCCCGGTTCAGTGCCGTAGCCGTAGGGGTGCTCCACGAGCGGGGCTTCCCCAAGCCAGTTCTCAACAGGCGGAGGCGAACTGGTGAGCCATTCCGGGGTGAGGGCTTTCCAAGGGTTGTCACCGGCCGGCTGCCCCCGCAGCGCGCTGACCACCACATTCACCAGGAAGGGAAGGGTGCTGATCGCCATCAGCAGGGCTCCGACGCTGCTCACCTGATTCCAGAAGGCGAACTGGGGGTCGTATTCCGCAACCCGCCGCGGCATGCCGTTGAGTCCGAGCCAGTGCTGGGGGGCAAAGCAGAGGTTGAAGCCGATGAAGGTGAGCAGGAAATGCAGGCGGCCGAGATGTTCGTTGAGCATCCGCCCAGTGAACTTCGGGAACCAGTGATAAACGGCACTGAAGATCACAAAGACCGTGCCGCCGTAGACGATGTAGTGGAAGTGGGCAACCACGAAATAGGTGTCATGCACGTGGATGTCGAAGGGCACCTGGGCCAGGGCCACCCCGGTGATGCCGCCGAACACGAAATTGACGATGAAGGCACAGGCGAACAGCATGGCGCTGTTCAGGGCGATCTTGCCTCCCCAGAGAGTGGCGAGCCAGTTGAAGAACTTGATGCCGGTGGGCACGGCGATGAACGAGGTGGCGATCGTGAAGAACAGGCGCATCCAGGGGGGCGTGCCACTGGTGAACATGTGGTGCGCCCATACGATCAGTCCAAGCACCACGATGCCGAGGATCGAATACACCATCGTGGTGTAACCAAACAGGGGCTTGCGGGCGTGCACCGGCAGAATTTCGCTCACCAGGCCGAAGGCCGGCAGCACCATGATGTAAACCGCTGGGTGGGAGTAGAACCAGAAAAGGTGTTGATAGACCACCACGTTTCCGCCCAGGGTGGGATTGAAGAATCCGGTGTGGGCAATGATGTCGAAGCTCAGCAGAATCAGAGTTCCTGCCAGCACCGGAGTTGAGAGCACCACGAGAATGCTGGTCCCCAGCATGGCCCAGCAGTACATCGGTAGTTGCATCATCTTCAGGCCAGGTCTCCTGAGCTTCAGGATCGTGGCGATGAAATTGATGCCTCCGAAGATTGAGCTTCCCCCCAGCAGCAACACGCTCAGGATCCAGATCACCTGGCCGATGGCTGGCGTGGAGATGCTGAGTGGTGGATAGGCGGTCCAGCCGGACTGGGCGGCTCCACCGGCGATGAAGTAGCTGCTGATCAGCAGGATTCCGGCTGGCGGAATCAACCAGAAAGCCACGGCGTTCAGCCGGGGAAAGGCCATATCTCTGGCTCCCACATAAAAGGGAATCAGGTAATTGCCAAACGCCCCATTCACTACAGGCACGATCCAGAGGAAGATCATGATCGTGCCGTGCAGGGTGAGAACCTGGTTGTAGGTTTCACGGCTCACGAAATTGCTGATCGGGCTGGCCAGTTCGGTGCGAATCACGCCAGCCAGGGCGCCACCGATCAAATAGAAGAGAAAGCCACAGACGAGATATTGAATCCCGATCACTTTGTGGTCGAGGCTGAAGCTCAGGTAGCGAAGCCAGCCCTGTGGTTGCAGGCTCTCTGGTTCGAAGTCCCTGGGGGAGGCGAGGGTCATGGTGGCGGCTGCGGACTGGGACGAGAAATCGGGATCAGGCTTTCGAGGGGGGAGCTCCGGCGGCTGGTGCCGAAGTTGAGGCAGTGGCGGCGCCGCTGGCGGCGGGCAGAGGGGGAGGGGCCGGTCGGTTCTTCTCCAGCCAGGTGTCGAATGCTTCTGGCTCATGCACCACCACGTTGGTGCGCATGCCTCCGTGGTACGGGCCGCAGAGTTCGGCGCAGACAATCGGGTAGGTGCCGGGCCGGGTGGCCGTGAAGGTGAGCACGGTGGGCTGGCCGGGGATGACGTCCTGCTTGAGCCGGAACTGCGGCACCCAGAAGGCATGGATCACATCGTTGGCCTTCATGCGCAGTTCAATCGGACGGTCGGCGGGAACGTGCAGTTCTCCACTGGTGATGTCGCCATCCGGGTAATGAAAGATGAAGGCGAACTGCATGGCGGTCAGTTCCACCGGCAGGGCTCCCGCCGCCACCTCGGCTCCATTGATACCCCCCCAGACCCTGGCGGCGGGCACGGCTCCCTTTTGTCCTTCCGGGGCCATCGAATCGATCGAGGCATCCTCCATCGAGGAGCCCATGGAAGAGCCCATCGAAGCGTGCATAGCGGAGTGATCATTGAGGGGAACCATCCCGCCCATCCGCTCATAGATGTCGTAGCTGTAGATGCCAACAAACAGCACGACGATTGCGGGGATGGCCGTCCAGACAATTTCGAGCGGTAGGTTGCCTTCGATCGCTTCGCCATCACTGGTTTCCCAGCTGCGTCTGCGGAAGCGGATAAGGCTGAAGATCAGCAGACCAACGATCCCCAGAAAGAGGATGGTTCCGATGCTGAACAGCACCCGGAATAAGGAGTCGTAGACAGGTGCATTGCTGCTGGCATCCACCGGCAGCAACGAAACGTTCTGGCCCACCCAGAGGCCGGCGAGCACAAGTGCCATGCCCACCAGAAGGGTGATCAGGGCTGGAGGAATCGTCACGGAGAAGTGCGGTGGTGCGGAGGTGGACGCAGAGCGGCAGGGCCTGGCTTCCAGCCTATGGGTGACAAACACGGTGCGGGGCCGTGGGTGTGATCACCCTCGCTTTTGCCGCCAAATTTCACATTTGCTACCGAGATGTGCGGGATTCCTCATCTGCACAAACTCGCTAACTTGAGACCCCGATTACAGCGTCGGCGATGTCTCTGGCGCCCTCTCGTTTCATTCAGGTCTTTTCCAGCGAGCGCCCCCCGCGTCTGCAGGCAGGGCTGCGGCTGCTCACTTCCCATCTGGTGGTCGCCCTGGTGGCCCTGGTGGTGATCGGTGGGGCCACCCGTGTGATGGAGGCCGGGTTGGCCTGTCCCGACTGGCCGCTTTGTTATGGATCCTTCCTGCCTGGCGGGCGCATGAACCTGCAGGTGTTCCTGGAGTGGTTCCACCGGCTCGATGCCTTCCTGGTGGGGATAGCCCTGCTGGTGTTCCTTGCCCTGGCCTGGTGGGGGCGCTCCAGGCTGCCCCGCTGGTTGCCCTGGACGGCGGGCCTGGCCCTGCTGCTGGTGGTGGTCCAGGGCGGGCTCGGGGCGCTCACGGTGACCGGTCTGCTCGCCGCTCCCACGGTGACGGCCCACCTGGGCACGGCCCTGCTGCTGGTCCTGCTGCTCAGTGGCGTTCATCAGGCCATGGATCAGGCCACGGATCAGGCCATGGAGAGCCGGCCTGACCCGGCGCTTTCCTCCCCCTCCCTGCCGCCCTGGTGGTTCGCCCTGGCGTCGCTGGCCGCGGTGCTGGTGCTCGGCCAGTGCCTGCTCGGGGGCGCGATGGCCAGCCAGTGGGCCGCTGATCGTTGCCTGGCTGCCGGCGAGGGCTGCCGTTGGCTCTTGCTGCATCGGCAGGGGGCCTGGGCTGCGGCCTGCGGCTCCCTGCTGCTGGCTCCTGCCTCCCTGGCACTGCCGGCGGGCCGGGGGGCGTTGCGGTGGCTTGCCTTCGCGATGGCAGCCCTGGTTCCTGTGCAGATCCTGCTCGGGGTCTTCACCATGCGGCTACAGCTCTCGATTCCTGCCGTCACCGTGGCCCACCAGCTGCTTGCCGCCCTGCTGGTGGCCCTCATCGGCGCTGTCTGGGGCCGCAGTCTCGGTGCCGTTTCCCCGACCCCTTTTTCTGCCGACCCGGAGGTCGTTCATGGTTAGCACCAGCACCAGCGCCGCCGCTTCCCTGCCGCTCGCGACCACCGTTTCCCCGCCTGTCGTTCGTCCCTCGGTGCGCCTGCCGGCCTGGCTGGAGGTGGCCAAGCCCCGCCTGATTCCCCTGTTGCTGGCCACCACCATTGGCGGCATGGCCATGTCCGCCGCCTGGCCCCTTTCCCCGTTGCGGGTGTTCTGCACTTTGTTGGGAGGCGCCATGGCGGCGGCCGCCGCCGGGGTTCTGAACTGCCTCTGGGAGGAGGAGCTCGACGGCCGCATGCAGCGCACCAGCAGGCGCGCCCTGCCCTCCGGGCGCCTGGCCAGGCGCCAGGCCTTCGCTCTGGCCGTGCTGCTCACGGTTGCTTCGGTGCTGGTGCTGGTGCTGGGGGTCAACTGCCTGGCCGCTGGCCTCGCTTTGCTGGGGCTCTGCAGCTATGTGCTGCTCTACACGGCCCTGCTCAAGCCACGCACCACCCAGAACATCGTCATCGGTGGCGTGGCCGGCGCCATTCCGCCCCTGGTGGGGGCCGCGGCCGCCGGTGGTCAGCCGGGCTGGGGGGGCTGGTGGCTGTTCGCCCTGGTGATGGCCTGGACCCCTGCCCACTTCTGGGCCCTGGCCCTGTTGCTCCGCGAGGATTACCGCTCGGTGGGCATCCCGATGCTGCCGGCGGTCAAGGGAGTGGGGATCACCGTACGGGCCATCGCCCGTTACAGCTGGCTCACGGTGCTGCTCAGTGCCCTCGGGGTCCTGGTGCTGCCGAGTGGCGGCTGGCTCTATGGCCTGCTGGTGATTCCGTTCAACGCCAGGCTGCTCCAGCTCAGTGGGCAGCTGGGTCAGCAGCCCGAGGATCCCCAGAGGGCCCGCAACCTGTTCCGCTGGTCGATCCTTTATCTGTTCGGCATCTGTCTGTTGCTGGTGCTGGCCCGCACGCCCCAGGCGGCCGGTCTCGACGCTGCGGCGCTCACCAAGGTACTGACCCTGCCGGTGCGGCTTCCCGTCTCCGGCAGTTTCTAGGATCGGAGCACGTCTTTTCTATGGGAGTTTCCCTGGCTTGATCGAGCTGCAGCACCTGAGCAAGCGGTACGGCAGCCGTAAGTCCCAGCCGGTCCAGGCCCTCGACGACCTGAGCCTGAGTGTGCCCCAGGGCGCCCTTTATGGCCTGCTGGGACCGAACGGAGCCGGCAAGACCACCGCCCTTCGCATTCTCTGCACCCTGCTGGCCCCCGATGCCGGCACGGTGCGGGTGAATGGTCTTGATGCCCTGGCGGATCCCAGGGCAGTTCGCCGGCAGCTTGGCTACGTGGCCCAGGAGGTGGCGATCGACAAGATCCTCAGTGGCCGCGAGTTGCTGGGCCTGCAGGGAGATCTCTATCACCTGCCCAGCAGCACCCGTGATCGCCGCATCGCCGAACTGATCGAGCTGCTCGGCATGGACGACTGGATCGACCGTCGCTGCGGCACCTACTCGGGCGGCATGCGTCGCCGCCTGGATCTGGCCGCCGGTCTGCTCCACAGTCCGAGGGTGCTGGTGCTGGATGAACCCACCGTGGGCCTCGACATCGAGAGCCGCTCCGCCATCTGGCAGGTGCTGCGGCAACTGCGGGATCAGGGCACCACGGTGCTGCTCAGCAGCCATTACCTCGAGGAGGTGGATGCCCTCGCCGATCGTCTGGCGATCATCGAATCCGGCCGGGTGATCGCCGAGGGCCCCCCGGCCGAACTCAAGGCTGCCCTGGGCGGCGACCGGGTGACGCTGCGGGTGCGGGAATTCAGCGATGCCGCTGAGGCCTCAAAGGTGCAGCAGTTGCTGCAGTCCTGTGAAGGGGTGCGCCAGGTGGTCGTCAACCGTGCCCAGGGTTACTCCCTCAATCTTGTGGTGGAGAACGAGGGCGTCGTCGAGCGGCTGCGCCGCCAGCTCGAGGAGGCCCGGCTGCCGGTGTTCGCCCTTGCTCAGAGCCGGCCCAGCCTCGACGATGTCTATCTCCAGGCCACCGGTCGCACATTGATGGACGCGGAGCTTTCGGTGGCCGGCCTGCGGGATCCGAAGGCCGAACGCAAGCAGTCCATGCGCTGAGCCCCCGTTTCGTTGCCGCTCGCCCATCCTCCTCGCCGCCCGACACCCCCTGCCATGACCAGCGCCACCCCTTCCCTGAGCCCAACGGCGGAGGCCCAGCGGGAACCCTCCGCCTTCGCCGAGATCCGCCAGGAGACCCTGGCCCTCACCCGCCGCCTGTTCGTGCAGTTGGCGCGCCGCCCTTCCACCCTGGTGGCGGGGGTGCTCCAGCCGCTGATCTGGTTGATCCTGTTCGGGGCCCTGTTCGCCAAGGCGCCGGAGGGTCTGCTGCCTGGCGGCATGAGCTACGGCCGTTTCCTCGGGGCGGGGGTGATCGTGTTCACCGCCTTCAGTGCCGCGCTCAATGCCGGCCTGCCGGTGATGTTCGACCGGGAATTCGGATTTCTCAATCGACTGCTGGTCGCCCCCCTGCGCTCCCGCAGTTCGATCGTTCTGGCCTCCGTTCTCTATATCACCAGTCTCAGCCTGATTCAGAGCCTGGCGATCATGGTCACCGCCGCCCTGCTCGGCTACGGCTGGCCAGGGGGGCTGGGGTTGCTGGTGGTGCTGGTGACCCTGCTGCTGCTGGTGTTTGCGGTCACGGCCCTGAGCCTTGGCCTGGCGTTCGCCCTGCCGGGCCATATCGAACTGATCGCGGTGATCTTCGTGGCCAACCTGCCGCTGCTGTTCGCCAGCACCGCCTTGGCACCGATTTCCTTCATGCCGGCCTGGTTGGGCTGGCTAGCGAGCCTGAATCCCCTTACCTTCGCGATTGAACCGATCCGCGCTGCCTATGCGGGAACCTTCAGCTTCACCGAGGTGGTGCTGCAGGCCCCGTACGGCTCCCTGAACGCCGCCACCTGTCTTGCCATCCTGGCGGCCCTGGCGGTGGGTCTGTTCCTCGCGATCCGCCCCCTGCTGGATCGCAAACTCACCTGACACCTCCCGTCGTGTCCCAGCCCCTGCGAGCCTCCTCTGCCGTGAAGTCTGCCCCTTCCGATCTCCCGGCCCAGTTGCTGGAGGCGGTGCATCGAAGGGATGCGGATGCCAGCCGGAGGCTGGCCAACCAGTGGGCCCACCGCAGGGGGGTTGCCTCGCTGGTGGATTTCGTCACCACCACCCTCGGGCAGGCCCAGCCGGCCGATGCGGTTGCCTGGCTGGAGCAGCTGATCGATTGCCCGCTCGCCCACCAGCCGCAGCTGGCTGCGCCGGTGCTGGAGTTTGCTCCAGAGCTGCAGGCTGTGCTCCCGATCGTTGCGGAGCAGCCCGAGGAGCTTCCGCCCCTCTCGGTGCCGGTGCCCCTTTTCAGTGAGAACCCTGTGCCAGAGGCCCTTTTCGAGGTTGAGCACGAGGGCGCGGTGCTGGTGACCATCTCCGAACCCCATCAGGGCTGGCCGCCGGCTTCCGCTTTGCCGGCTTCCGTTTCGCCGGCTTCCGTTTCGCTGGAGGCCGTGGTGGAGTCCACGCTCGATGAGGCCCTGGTGGCCTATTCCCTCACCGAAAACCCAGCTTCCGGCCTCTCCGCCACGGAAACCGCGGATTCCAGCCCGATCGTCAGCCCATCTGCCGGCCCTTCCGGCCCATCCGGCAGCCCTGCTGGCCTCGCTGGTCTGAGCGCCGAGCCTCCGCTCCTGTCCCCTGATTCGTCCGTGTTCTCGTCGGTTTCCGGGGCGTTGCGCAGCCAGGGGCTGAGCCGCGTCGGTCTCCACCTGGAGCCGGAGGTGCCGCTGCAGGCGGAGGTCCCGCTGGCGTCGGAGGTCCCGCTGGAGTCCCGTTCCTCCACTGATAGGGGGCCTCTGACCCGTCTGAGGTTGCGGCTGCGGCATGCGCTCGACACTGCCATGGCCCCGTTCCAGGCCTCCGAGGAGCCCGAGTCGTTCGAGCCCGCCACCGCTCCGATCGGCGAGGCACCGATCGGTGAGGAGCTTCCCCTGGCTCCAGCCCCGTCCAGCCCCTTCGCGGAGGCCATTGCGCCCGTTGCTGGGGAGTTCGAGTTCGCTTTCCCCATTCCCGGTTGGACGGCTGAACTGCCTCCCGACCAGACCCCCGACCCGAACCACCGGCTGAAGATGCCCTCCCTGCCTCGCAGCAATCGCCCGGCTCCGGCCCCGGAGGCATTGGCCGATCTGCGCATCTGGTTGCCCGATGCCGCAGAAGATCTGCCCCGGGCCTCCTGATGGCGGCCGTTCTTCCTGGTCGCGCCGCCCTGCGGGGGGGCTTGATCGTGTCGGTGCAGGCTCCGGAGGGTTCCCCGATGCGCGATCCGATGGTGATCGCTGCCATGGCGGAGGCCTGCCTGCTGCGCGGGGCCCTCGGGGTCCGGCTTGAGAGTCCCGAACATATCGCTGCGGTGCGGCGGCGCTGCCCCGACGCCCTGATCGTGGGTCTGTGGAAGCGCACCTTTACCGACAGCCCCGTGTACATCACCCCCGGGTGGGAGGAGATCGTGGCCGTTCGTGCCGCCGGTGCCGATGTGGTGGCCCTGGATGCCACCGATCGTCCCCGCCCGGCGGGCCAGAGGCTGGAGGAGCTGATCGAGCGCTGCCACCGGGAGCTGGGGGTGCCGCTGATGGCCGATGTGGACAGCGTGGCCCATGGCCTGCGAGCCGCCCAGCTCGGCTGCACCTGGATCGGTACCACCCTCTACGGCTACACGGAGGCCACGGAGTCTCTCCAGCCCCCTGGCTGGGAGCTGCTGCCAGGGCTGCGAGCGGCATTGCCCGAGACGGTGACTCTCGTCTGCGAAGGGGGCATCGCCTCGGGGGAGCAGGCGGCCCGCGCCCTGGCGGAAGGGGCCGATGCCGTGGTGGTGGGCACGGCGATCACGGGCTTGGACCTTCAGGTGGCCGCCTATGTGCGGCGCATGGCGGATCCCAAAATTTCCTGAAGCAACCCGTTTTCCTACCGCTTTCTGGCCAGCATGGAAAGGCCTTCGGTTCACTTTGGTGATCGGTTAGTCGCTGGGGGAAGTCATGGGACCAAATTCTTCACCGCTGCTGCCGCGGGTGGCCGGTCGGTGGTTGTCAATGCTGACCGGGCTGGGATTCTGCGGTTCGATGGTGCTGGGGATTCCCTTGTTCGGGCTGCCGATGAACAGCCAGCACCTAGCCCAGTTCCAGGCCCTCAACCGTGAGCTGGGCAAGCTCTGCAGCAACCCACCCCGTCAGGCGCTGAGCGTGTGTCGGATCCATGCCCGTCTGGTGAGCGCGCTCTGAGGAGTGCTCACCAGACGGATGCGGGCACCGGAGCTCACATCATCCCGGGCATGCCCATACCGCCCATGCCACCCATACCGCCCATGCCACCCATTCCTCCCATGCCGCCATCGCCTGCGGGAGGGGCAGCCGGTTCGGGTTTGTCGGCGATCACGGCTTCCGTGGTGATCAGCAGCGAGGCGATCGACACCGCATCCTGAAGCCCCAGCCGCACCACCTTGGCCGCATCCAGGATGCCGGCGCTGAGCAGATCTTCGTAGGTGCCGGTGAGGGCGTTGAATCCCAGGCCGCGCACCCGGATCTCGTTCACCACCACGTCGCCGTTGACGCCGGCATTGATCGCGATCTGCCGGGCCGGTGCCGAAAGGGCCCGCTGCACGATCTCCACACCCGTGCGCTCGTCGCCGCTGCAGGCGGCCGCAACCGCGTCCAGCTCGTCCGCCACCTGCAGCAGGGTGCTGCCACCCCCGGCGATGATCCCCTCCTCAATGGCGGCGCGGGTGGCATTGAGGGCATCCTCGATCCGCAGCTTGCGGTTGCGGAGCTCGGTTTCGGTGGGAGCACCCACCTTGATCACTGCCACCCCACCGGCGAGCTTGGCAATCCGTTCCGAGAGCTTCTCGCGGTCGTATTCCGAATCGGTGGCCTCCAGTTCGCGCTTGATCGCGGCGACCCGATCGGCCACCGCCCCCTTGAGGGCCTCGTCGGCCACGATCGTGGTCTCGTCCTTGCTGATCGTGATCCGATGGGCGTGGCCGAGGTCGTCGAGGCCCACCTTGTCGAGGGTCATGGCCCGGTCCTCGCTGATCACCTGCCCACCGGTGAGGGTGGCGATGTCCTGCAGCATCGCCTTGCGGCGGTCACCGAAACCCGGAGCCCGAACGGCGGCCACCTGAAGCACGCCGCGGGTCTTGTTCACCACCAGGGTGGCGAGGGCCTCCCCCTCCACCTCTTCGGCCAGGATCACCAGGGGCCGTCCGCTGCGGGACACCGCTTCCAGCACAGGGACCAGATCGGTGATGGCGCTGATCTTGCGGTCCGTGATCAGCAGCAGCGGATTGTCGAAGCTGCATTCCCGACGATCCTGGTCGGTGATGAAGTAGGGCGAGGAGTAGCCCCGGTCGAAGGCCATGCCCTCGGTCACCTCCAGCTCGGTGGAGAGCGACTTTGATTCCTCCACGGTGATCACGCCGTCGGCGCTTACCCGGGCCATGGCCTCGGAGATCATCCGGCCGATCTCTTCGTCGTTGCCGGAACTGACCGCGGCCACCTGGCGGATGGCTTCCCCCTCCACGGCACGGGCGCGGCTGCGGATCGCCTCGACCACCGTGAGCACCGCCTTCTCCATGCCGCGGCGCAGGGCCACGGGGCTTGCGCCGGCCGCCACGTTGCGCAGCCCCTCGTGCACCATCGCCTGGGCGAGCACCGTGGCGGTGGTGGTGCCGTCACCGGCGGTGTCCTTGGTCTTGGAGGCCACCTGTTGGATCAGCTTGGCTCCGATGTTCTCGAACGGATCCTCGAGTTCGATCTCCTTGGCGATCGTCACCCCGTCGTTGACGATGTCGGGAGCACCGAACTTCTTCTCCAGCACCACATTGCGGCCCTTGGGCCCGATGGTGACCTTCACCGCCTCGGCCAGGGCGTTCACGCCCCGCTCCAGGGAATCGCGGGAGGTATCCGAGAACTGGATCAGCTTGGCCATCGGGCGAAGACAAGGGAAGGAGACCGTTATCCAGGCTCCCATGGAGCACCCCACCGCAGACGAGTGGGGAAACCCGAATCGGTACGGAAGTGGGTACTGTCTGAGGCATGGAGGATCTGCTGCAGCAGACCATCGACAACGCCTCCGGGGAGGTGTTGATCACCGGGACCACCGGCAGCGACGGGATGGTGTTCCTGTTGATCGCCGCGCTCGGGGTGCTGATGGCCCTTGTCTATGTGCCGATCCGGCTGTTTCTCACGATCACGGCACGCAGTCGAAGGTTGCGACTGCTGCAACGGATCCGGCGGTTGCGGGAGGATCTGGCCCAGCCCCTGGAGACGCCGGAGCCGCAGTGAACCCCGGCTTCAGCGCATCACCATGCCGCCATCCACCTGCAGAACCTGGCCGGTGATGTAGGCAGCGGCAGGATCCCCCGCCAGGAAGCGCACGGCACCGGCCACTTCGGACGGCTGGCCCATTCTTCCCAGCGGAATGGCGGCCAGGATGCGCTCCTGGTCGAGTTCGGCGGTCATGTCGCTTTCGATGAAGCCGGGGGCGACCGCATTCACGGTGACGCCCCGAGCGGCGAATTCCGCGGCATTGCTGCGGGTGAGCCCGAGCAGGCCCGCCTTGGCGGCGCTGTAGTTGGCCTGGCCCGGGTTGCCCATCAGGGCCACCACCGAGGTGATGTTGATGATCCTGCCGGCCCTGGCCTTGAGCATCACCCGGCTCACGGCCCGGGTGCAGAGAAACACCCCGGTGAGGTTCAGGTCGATCACGCTCTGCCAGTCGGGGGTCTTCATGCGCATCACCAGGCCGTCTCTGGTGATGCCGGCGTTGTTCACCAGTACATCCAGCCGTCCCTGCCGTTCGATCACCGCCTTCACCATCGCTTCCACTTCGCTTTCCACGGCGACGTTGGCCTGCAGGCTCCAGGCCTGGCCGCCGGCGGCGGTGATCGCCGCCACCACCGCTTCAGCCGCCTCGGGGGAGTGGGCGTAATTCACCACCACCGTGGCGCCGGCGGCGGCCAGTTCGAGGGCGATCGCCCTGCCGATGCCACGGCTGGCTCCTGTCACCAGGGCGGTCTGGCCGGAGAGGGGGGTGGTGGTGGCCATCGGAGGCAAGGCGGCGTGGCGGCGATCGTATGGCGCCATGTCGCCTGGCCCCTTCCGGTTCAGGCCGGCATGCTGCCCACATCCACCAGGGCCGGGCCCAGCAGGCTGCTGAAACGCGTCAGCTGTTCCTTGCTGCCCAGCACCACCAGCAGCTGTCCGGGGCCCAGGCGCACATGGCCGCCGGGATTGGCCACCAGGGTTTCGGATTCGTCCCCGCCGTAGGGATTGCGCAGGCCGGCGGGGGGAGAGGGATTGCGCAATGCCAGCACCATGGCGCCGCTGCGCCGTCCCAGCTGCAGGTCGGCGAGGCTGGCTCCGTTGATCTCCCCCAGGGCGGCCGGGTCGCTGCTGAGCTGGAACTCCTCCACCTCGCAGTCGGATCCCGCCAGCAGCTCCATGAAGCTCACCGCCAGCGGCCGCAGGGCCGTGGCGGCCATGGTTCGGGCTCCGGCCACGTAGGGGCTCACCACCTGGTCGGCACCGGCGAGGCGCAGCTTGCGTTCGGCTTCGGCGCTGTCGGCCCGGGCGATCAGCCGGCAGTCGGGGGCCAGTCCCCTGGCGCTCAGCACAACGTAGAGATTGGAGGCATTGCTGGTGAGGGCCGCCACCAGGCTGCGGCAGCGGTGGATGCCGGCCTCGAGGAGCGTTTCATCGAGGGTGGCGTCAGCCATCAGCACCGGCAGACCCCGCTCCTCCGCCTGCTCCCTGCTGGTCGGATCCATCTCCACCACCAGCAGCGGTACGCCTTCCCGGATCAGTTGCTCGGCGATTTCGCGGCCGATGCGGCCGTACCCGCAGATGATCACATGGTTGTTCATGCGCTTTAGCCAGTTGAGGAAGCGGCGTTCGCTCAGGCGCCGGAAATAGCCCGATTCGGAGAGGGTCAGCAGACTCCGCAGGGTCTGCTGCACCACCACGAGGCCGCCGATCAGGGACAGCACCGTGACGATCCTGCCGGCATGGGAGAGGGGTTGGACCTCTCCATAGCCGATGGTGGTGATCGAGATCGCCACCATCCAGTAGCAGTCCCCCCAGTCCCAGCCCTCGGTGATCCGGTAGCCGAGGGCGGAGATGTTGACCAGGGCGACCAGGGCCACCAGGGGCATCAGCCAGGGTCGCCGGGTGCGGGTGGAGGGCGGTCGGCGCCGCCGACCTGGCCAGGGCACTGCCATGGGGCCGTCAGCCCAGACCGAGGGCCGTGAGCACTTCGGCGTTGGTGAGATCGGCCAGGCCGTTGCGGGCTTCCAGCCCCTTCACGCCGGCCCGGGCCGGCAGGCTGGCCTGGGAGCGCCCCAGGGCCACCAGCGGCACCCCGCAGAGCAGGGCAAGCTCTTCGGTGAGCGGATCGCTGGCCAGCACCACATCACTGGCGGCCACCAGGGCGGCCCGCTGCAGGGTCCCAGCGGCGCTGGAGGGACCCGCCTGGAGGCAGCGCAGGCTGGGCAGGGTGGTGCGGATCTGCTCGGGCAGTTCCTTCCAGCGCTGGTCGGGCCAGTCGCCCGGCACCCCGGCCGGTGCCAGCAGCAGCATCGGGCCATCCCCGGCGGGCAGGCTGGCCACGGCCGCTTTCACGCTTTCCTGGGGCAGCGAGAGGCGGAAACTGCCGGCATCGAGGGGTACCCCGATCGGCTGCAGATAGGCCGCCAGGGCCTGGCTGGGCCAACCGTCGCTCGGCGGGGTCACGGTTTCGGTGGCCGAGAAGCCGCTGGCGGCGATCCGGGCCGGGATGTGGCTCATCGAGAGCAGCAGATCCACCTGCCGACCGCCCGCCAGGTTGATGCAGGCCTGGAAATCGGGCTCCCGCACCGAGCCCAGCAGGTTGGCCCAGTCGGCGAGGGTGGCATTGGCGAAGTTGAAGGGGATGACCTTCTCCACTTCCGGCAGCAGCTTCCACACCCCGGCCACTTCGGGACTGCAGACCACCTGCATCTGGAAGCCGAGCTGGCGCGCCGTGGCTGCCACGGCAGGCAGGCTCTGCAGCTGGCTGACGCCATCGCCCGGAATCAGGAACAGTGCTCGCATGACGCGGGTTGGGCGGCCTGGCGGGCTGATTGTATGGAGGCCAACCCATCTGTTCTGTCCGGAAAGGGGAGTCGCTTGTGCATTTGCTGATCGCCGCCGCTGGAACCGGCCGTCGCATGGGGGCCAGCGGCAACAAACTGCTGCTGCCCGTGGCTGGGGCCCCGGTGCTGGCCTGGACCCTGCGGGCGGCCCTGGCCTGCCCGGAGATCCGCTGGATCGGGATCATGGGGCAACCGGTGGATGCCGAGGCGGTGGCGGCGATCGTGGCGGCCGCCTGCCCGGACCGGCCGGTGGCATGGATCCTGGGGGGCGATACCCGTCAGGAGTCGGTGAGCCGGGGGCTGGCGGCCCTGCCACCGGAGGCGGACTGTGTGCTCATCCATGACGGCGCCCGCTGCCTGCTGGAGCCGGAGCTGCTGGCTCGCTGCGTGGTGGCGCTGCGGCAGGCCGCCGCCGAGGGGGCCGGCATGATCGCCGCCACTCCCGTCACCGACACGATCAAGCAGGTGGATGGCGAGGGATGCATCGCCGCCACACCGGATCGCAGCAGGCTCTGGGCGGCGCAGACGCCCCAGGGGTTCGGGGTGGCACAGCTGCGGCAGGCCCACGCCCGTGCCACGGCGGAGGGCTGGAGCGTCACCGATGACGCCGCCCTGTTTGAACGGCTGGACCTGCCCGTGCGCATCCTGGAGGCGCCGCCCTCCAACATCAAGCTCACCACCCCCTTCGACCTCACGGTCGCCGAGGCGGTGCTGGCGGGACGAGCGGTCCGCCAGGCTGCCACCGGCACCTCCCCTGCCCCTTAAGGGGAAAGCAGTTCCAATGTGCCCCGGTCGCCGTCGAGGCGGGCCTGAACCCCGAGTGGCAGGGCGGCATTGCCGGGGGTGTGCCCCACCGGCAGGCCGCCCACCACCGGGATGCCGAGGTCGGCGGTGCGTTCCTCCAGCACCTGCTGCAGGTTGAAGCGCCGTTCCGCAGGCCCCTCGGCCCGGCTGTCGGCCTGCTCGCAGCCCTCGAAGCTGCCGAACCCGATGCCGGCGAGCCCCTGCAGGGCCCCGCACAGACGCCAGTGGGTGAGCATGCGCTCGATCCGGTAGGGAGCCTCGCCCACATCCTCAAGAACCAGGATCGCCCCCGGCAGCGGCGGCAGGTGGGGGGTGCCCAGCAGGTGGGTGGCCACGGTGAGGTTGGCCACCAGCAGCAGGCCTTCGGCCTGGCCGCCCTGCCAGCCTTCCCCCTGCAGGGGGCTCAGCGGTTCGCCGAACAGCAGGCTGCGCAGTCGCTCCTGACTCCAGATGGGTTCGCTGGCGAGGGTGGTGAGCAGGGGGCCGTGGATGGCGCCGCCCTGGCCCCGGGCCACCTGGGCCAGCAGCAGCGAGGTGACATCGGAGAAGCCCAGCAGCCAGGAGTCCGGCAGCTCCAGCGGGGTCTCCAGCAGGCGGGCGGCTCCCCAGCCGCCCCGCACGCAGGCATGCAGGGCAGCGGGCGGTTGCCCCGGGATGCGGGCCAGGTCGGCGGCCCGTTCGTGGTCGCGGCCGGCCAGGTAGCCCCAGCGGCGCTCCACGAGCGGCTGGATCTCCGCCTCCACCTCCAGTCCCCATTGGCGGAGCAGCATCAGGCCTGCCTCCAGCTTGGTGCCGTCCTCCAGGGCGGAACTGGCGGCCACCAGCTGCACCCGGTCGCCGGAGCGCAGCGGAGCCGGCAGGGAGAGGGGGGGAGTGGGGCGGAGCATGGGGTCGGGAAGGGGGCGGCCGGGGCGAAGCGGGGAATTCAGGCCAGGGCCCGCCCGAGCACCAGAGCGAACAGCAGCAGGCTGCCGAGCAGTACCTGGCGGGCGAAGTGGCGGCCGTAGACGCTGCGGGGCAGATTCTGGCGCCGCAGGGCCAGGGCTTCGCGCTGCATGCCGGCGGCGGCCACGGCCCAGGCGCCCCAGAAGGGGGGGGAGGCGACTCCCGCCAGCCCTGCCGCGGCCGCCAGGGCCAGGCAGCTGAGGCCGTAGCAGAGGGCCACGGTCAGCGGAGCCGCCCTGCCCAGAGTGAGGGCGCTGCTGCGTACCCCCAGCCGCTGGTCGTCGTCGCGGTCGCTCATGGCGTAGACGGTGTCGAAGCCGAAGGTCCACACCACCGCGGCCAGCCAGGTGAGGGTCAGCACAGTGGGGCCAGGGGCGGCTCCGCCCAGGGAGCCGGTGGCGGCGGCCCAGGGGATCAGCACCGCGAAGCCCCAGCAGAGGGCCAGCACCAGCTGGGGCAGGGCGAACCAGCGCTTGGCCGATGGATAGAGCAGCACCGGCGGCAGGGTGGCCGCCGCCAGCCCCAGGCAGAGGGAGCGATGGGCCATCGGCAGGGCCAGCACCACCAGCAGGGCCGAGACCAGACACACCAGCAGCAGCACCATCGCCGTTCTGGTGTCCACCCGCCCATCGGCCAGGGGGCGGTGACGGGTCCTCTCCACCAGCGGATCGATGCGCCGGTCCCAGAGGTCGTTGGCAATGCAGCCGGCCCCGCTCACGGCCAGCCCCCCGAGCACGATCCAGCCCAGCAGGATCGGATCGGGGGGGGCTGCCGGCGACAGCCACAGGGCCCAACCGGCGGGGATCAGCAGGATCAGCCGGCCGCTGGGCTTGTGCCAGCGCAACAGTTCCAGCAAGGCGCCCGCTCCCCTCGGTAGCCGTGCTTCCGCTCCACCCTGGGCGATCTGTTCAGCCACGACGGCCCTGCCCGTGAATCGCTGGGCGCACCCTAGAGCTGCCGCAGGGGGGGCTTCGGTGGCAAAGTGGCGCCGCCGTTGCCGGCTCTGAACGGATGGCCCAACCTCCGGCCGAGACTGTCGCGCCGGCTCTGCAGCCGGAAGATTTTCCTGCGCTTCCTTCCCCGGAGCTGGTGAAGCCAGGGGAGCGAAGGGTGGCCGCCATCGACATCGGCACCAATTCGATCCACCTGCTGGTGGCGGCGGTGGATCCGATGCTCCGCAGCTTCCGCGTGCTGCTGGCGGAAAAATCCACCACCCGCCTGGGGGAGCGCGACCCCGAAACCGGTGATCTGAGTGCCGAGTCGATCGACCGGGCCTTCCACACCCTTCGTCAGTGCCGGGACCTGGCGGTCAGCCACGGCGTGGAGCAGATCGTCACCGCCGCCACCAGTGCGGTGCGGGAGGCGCCCAACGGCCGCCAGTTCCTGCAGAGCCTGCAGGACCAGCTGGGTCTGGAAGTGGATCTGGTCAGCGGACCGGAAGAGGCGCGGCTGATCTACCTGGGGGTGCTCTCGGGCATGACCTTCGGCGACACCCCCCATCTGATCCTCGACATCGGGGGAGGCTCGACCGAACTGATCCTCGCCGACAGTGCCGATGCCCGGGCCCTCACCAGCACCCGCATCGGTGCGGTGAGGCTGCAGCGGGAGTTCTGCCAGCAGGATCCGTTGCCGGCGGGCCGACGCACGTTTCTGGAGGCCTACATCCAGGGGGCGCTCGATCCGGCGGTGGCCCAGGTGAAGCTGCAGCTGCGCCATGGCGAGAAGCCGGTGATGGTCGGCACCAGCGGCACCGCCATGGCCCTGGCGGCCCTGGCGGCGGCCGATGAGGAGCGGCCTCCGTTGAAGTTGCACGGCTACCGACTCAGTCGCGCCCGGGTGGATCAGCTGGTGGCCCGGCTGGTGGCGATGGGACCGGAGCAGCGCAAGGCCCTGGCACCGCTCAACGAACGTCGGGCCGAAATCATTGTGCCCGGTGCCCTGATCCTGCAGACCGCCATGGCGATGCTGCAGGTGCGGGAGTTGGTGGTTTGCGACCGGGCCCTGCGCGAGGGCCTGATCGTGGACTGGATGCTGCGCAACGACCTGCTGGGCGACCGGTTTGCGTTCCAGAGCACGATCCGGGAGCGCACGGTGCTGCACCTTGCCCGCAGCTACGGGGTGGACCTGCCCCGCGCCGAGCGGGTGGCCGGCCATGCCCTGAGCCTCTACGACCAGACCCGCGGCCTGCTGCACCATGACGACGGCCAGGGCCGCCATCTGCTCTGGGCGGCGGCCCAGCTGCATGCCTGTGGCAAGCACATCAACATCGGCGCTTATCACAAGCACACCTGGTACCTGATCCGCCACGGTGAACTGCTCGGCTACTCCCAGGCCGAACATCTGATGGTGGCGGCGATCGCCCGTTATCACCGTCGCAGCCTGCCGAAGAAACGGCATGAGTCGTGGCAGCTGATCGAGGCGCGGGAGGATCGCCGCACCGTGGGTGCGATGGCGCTGCTGCTGCGCCTGGCGGTGGCCCTCGACCGTCGCCCGGCCCCGATGCTTGAGGGGTTGCGGGTGCGTGCCGACAGCCCCAAGAGTGCTTCACCCACCGGGGTCACGATCACCTTGCTGCCGGCTCCGCCCGAACCCGGTCAGGCCCCTGCGGACCTGAGCCTGGAATGCTGGAGCCTTCGATCCTGCCGGCAACTGGTGCTCGAGACCACCGGCCTGCAGCTCAGGGTGCTGGGGCCGGAGGGGCTGCCTCAGGGCTGAACACCTGCCAATCGATCGTCTCAATCGTGCCCAGCGGTCGTGCCGGCTTGGCGCCGACGGCGGCGGTCACCAGATCCGGCCGGCCGGCCATCACCTTCAGGCCCTTGCCGAGCGGGAAACGCTTCTCGCTACTGAGGGTGCCTTCAAACAGTTGCTTGCCGGCACTGTCCCGCACCTCCACCCAACTGGGTTCGGGGGTGCGCAGTACCAGTTCGGCCGCACCGGCGACTGGGGTCACGGGAGCGGCGGCCGGGGGCTTGGCGGCGGGGGGCTTGGTGGTGGTCGTCGGGGTGGCCGCTGCGGTGGTTGTGGGAGCGGTTGGTTTCGGGGCCGTCGCCGCGGCAGGGGCCGGCAGCGGTGGCTTCGGGCTTGATTGCCAGCGTTGGGCGGCCTGGCCGATCGCCAGGGCCCCTGCCACCGCAAGGCCGGCGGTCAGCAGGCTCACCGGCAGGCTGGGGCCGGAGCGGTCCGCTGCCGGGCCGTTTTCGCGGGCGGCCGGTGCTGACGCTGTCCCTGGGCCCGCTGCCGGGCGGGGCGGCGCGGTGATCAGAGGGGTGGGCAGGGGTTTCGGGGTCTGCTGCATCAGCCGGCTGCGGCGTAGCGCCGCCACCTGCTCCTCCACATCCAGCCCCAGCACAGCCGCCACCCGCTTCGCCTGGGCGATCACGAACACCGGTTCCCGCAGGCGACTGCGGTCGCCGCTTTCCAGCGCCGCCAGCTGATCGGCGCCGATGCGCAGCCGATCGGCCAGTTCGTCCAGGCTCAGGCCCTGGGCCTGCCTGGCCTGCCGCAGTCGTTCGCCGAGCTGCAGCAGCTCGGGGATCGCGTCCGTACCGGAAGCTGTCTGAGGATCGGTCACCGCTGCGTCCGCTGAGCTGAGAGGCAGTATGGCGAGCCCCAGGGGACTGGGCTACCAAAGCTTTGACCTTGGCGCAGCGAACCTGCACCTGCCCCGCTGTGGATTTTTGGAAAACAAGATGGGCGATACTGGATTGGAACCAGTGACCCCTTCCGTGTGAAGGCGAATGCTTCACAGTTCTATGTTTGTCTCTAAATGAGACCAGGCGTAACCCGGGATCTGACGACTGACTTCATTTAGGAATGGGTCGTTTGGCAAGAATCACAAGAAATCACACCAAATCACACTTGGAGTGTGAGCAGGGCCGCGTTGTGCGTGCAGGCACCGAAACCCTCTGACCTCACTTCGTTGCAGGCCATCAAGCATCAAGGGCATCGGGCGCTGGGGACGGCAGGGAGGACCTGGCCTTTTTATGCAGTTTCTGCATGGGGGGGCGCGGATGGTCTGGACAGGCAGGCAGAGGTATGAGTACACCGACCAAGTGCCTGCCAGGCTGAGCAGCGTCGC
>JBBASR010000025.1:0-36182 GCA_040399125.1 Cyanobium sp.
GCTCGATCCGCAGTGCCCGCCGCATGCGCATCGCCCAGCCGGTGATGCAGCAGCGTCAGGCGGAGATCAAGACCAAGTACGCCAACAACCCCCAGAAACAGCAGGAAGAGCTGGGCAAGCTGATGCAGGAATTCGGCAGCCCGCTCTCGGGATGCCTGCCCCTGCTGGTGCAGATGCCGATCCTGTTTGCGCTGTTCGCCACCCTGCGGGGATCGCCATTCGCCGATGTGCCTTACACCTTCAACCTGAAGGTGCTGCCTGCTGACCAGATCGCAGCCGTTGAGCCCAAGCCGTTCAACACCCCGAGCCATTCGATCTTCGTCACCGCCACCAGCCATACACCGGTGATCGGCACCCTCGAGAAGGGCACCAAGCTCGGGGTGGGTGACACCGAGACCGTTCAGCTGCACACCAAGGACGGCAAGAGCTTCGACTCGGTGCTTTCCGGCGTGGACAACGGCGAGAGCTTCCAGCCGACCTGGAGCGTCACCAAGGGAGAAGGGGTCGTCGAGGTGAATCCCGATGGCACCATCCATGCGCTTGCCCCCGGCGACGCCATCGTGGAAGGGAAGATTCCCGGCCTGGCCGCCCGCAGCGGTTTCCTGTTCATCAAGGCCCTCGGCCAGGTGGGATTCCTCACTGATGGTTCGATCAACTGGGACATCGCCGCCCTGGTGGCAGCGTTCGGAGCCAGCCTCTTCCTCTCCCAGATCCTCTCGGGCATGGGCATGCCCGCCAATCCCCAGCAGGCCACGGCCAACAAGATCACGCCGATCATGATCACGGCGATGTTCCTGTTCTTCCCCCTGCCGGCCGGGGTGCTCCTGTACATGGTGGTGGCCAACATCTTCCAGGCCCTCCAGACCTTCCTGCTCAGCCGCGAGACCCTGCCCGAGAACCTGCAGGAAATCCTCGACAAACAACGGGCGCAGGAAGCCATGACCGTCACCGCCACGGCGGGGGGCACGGCCGGGAGGCTTCCCTTCGAACCCAGCAAGGGCAAGAAATGACCCCCCTGCCACGCACCCAGCTCCGACCGTTGCCGCTGCAGGAGCTGCGTGCACTGGCCGAAGGGGTGTGCTGGCAGGTGGATCAGCCGATCGCCGACCTCAGCAGCCTCACCCCGGTGAGGGGCTCGCTGCAGGCACTCCTCCATGGCCACGTGCTCGAACTGCGCGGCCAGGCTGAAACCATCCTTACCCTCTGCTGCGACCGCTGCCTCCAGGATTTCAACCATCCCCTGAAGATGGAAGCCCAGGAGATGCTGGAGCTCCGCGGCACGGGGGAGGAAGAGGCCGCTCTGGAGCCCACGCCGCTGGGCGAGGACCTCGATGACCGCCTCGATCCAGGGGGCACGTTCGACCCGGAACGCTGGATCTTCGAACAGCTGAGCCTGCAGTTGCCCCTGGTCAACCGTTGCGGCGACGACTGCCCGGGCCCGGCCCGCTGGAGCAGCGATCCGGAAGACACCGATCCCCGCTGGGGCGCCCTACGGGCCCTGCGCCCAAACTGAGGGGCTGGCCCGCGTCCGATGTCCCATTCCCTGGCCGACCATCTGGATCTGCTGATCCGTTCACGGGTCCCGATCCTGTGGATCCGCAGCCTGGAGGAGGAGCGGGTGGAATCCCTGCTCGAGCAGGCGGCCCGGCGCCTCGGAGGGAGAACCCTGCTGCGCTGGGACTTCGTGAGCGGCCTTCGCGGCGCCCCCAACCGAGAAGGCGAAGCGGCACGGAATCCGATGGCCGCCCTCGATGCCCTGGCGCCCCTCGGCCCCGAGCAGGGGGCCATCCTGCTGCTCAAGGATTTCCACCGCTACGGAGACGACGCCGGCATCTGCCGCCGGCTGCGCAACCTGGCCACGGGCCTGCGTCAGGTTCCCCACACCCTCGTGATCAGCGCCCCGGACTGGCGCCTGCCGCCCGAACTCGAGGACAGCATCTCTCTGCTCGAACTGCCCCTTCCGGACGCCGACGAGATCGGAGCCCTGCTCAGCTCGATCGCCGCAGCAAGTGGCCAGCCCCTGCCCCAGCCCGTGCTGGCCGAACTCACGGCCGCCTGCCATGGGCTCAGCGAGCAGAGGGTTCGCCAACTGGCGGCGCGCGCCCTGGCCAGACGGGGACAGCTGGGGGAAGAGGACCTGGCCGAGGTGCTGGAGGAGAAACGGCTGGCGATCGCCCGCAGTGAACTGCTCGAGTACTGCCCCAGCGAAGCCACCCCCTCCGACATCGGCGGCCTGGAGGCGTTGAAACTCTGGCTGGAGCAGCGCCACCGCGCCTTCAGCGAGGAGGCCCGCCGCTTCGGGCTGCCCCTGCCGCGCGGGGTGCTGCTGGTGGGTCCCCAGGGCACCGGCAAATCCCTCACGGCCAAAGCGATCGCCCACAGCTGGTCGATGCCGCTGCTGCGGCTGGATGTGGGCCGCCTGTTCGCGGGCCTGGTGGGAGCCAGCGAGGCGCGCACCAGGGAAATGATTCAGAGGGCGGAGGCGATGGCCCCCTGCGTGCTCTGGATCGATGAGATCGACAAGGGATTCGGCTTCTCGATGGGGGGAGACGGACGCAGCGATGGGGGCACAACCCAGAGGGTGCTGGCCAGCCTGCTCACCTGGATGGCGGAGAAGAGCAGCGCCGTTTTCGTGGTGGCCACGGCCAATGCCGTGGATCGTCTGCCGGCTGAATTGCTGCGCAAGGGTCGTTTCGATGAGATCTTCCTGCTGGAACTTCCCGATGCCGAGGAGCGCCGGGCGATCCTCGATCTGCAGCTGCGCCGCAGGCGCCCCAACCATGCGATCCCGCTGGAAGTGCTGGTGGACCGCACCGCAGGGTTCTCGGGAGCCGAACTGGAGCAGACCGTGATTGAAGCCATGCACCTGGCCTTCGGGGAACGGCGGGACATCGGCGAAGCCGATCTGATCGCGGCCGCCAGCCAGGTGGTTCCGCTTTCGCGCACGGCCCGGGAACAACTGGAGGCCCTGAGGCAATGGGCCAGCTCCGGCCGGGCCCGCCCCGCCTCCCATGTAAAGCCCGTATGAAGATCTCCCACTCCACGTAACAGCTGACGAAGGGGGAGAAGCCTGCCGGGGCCGGGATCCGTAACGTCGGCGCAGTAGAGAACCCCGCCGTGATTCCGAGCCCAAGCCCCCGCTCCCGCGGTGAACTCACCACCCAGCTCGCCGTGGCCTGCCTGGGGGCAGGGGTGGTGACCAGCATCGCCGTGGCCCAGGGCCAGAATCCCCTCACCGCCTTCGGGATCACCCTGTTCTCGGCGATCGCCGCCGTGGCCGTGGGCCAGGTGCTCTGAAGAAGCCGCTGCCATGCTGCAGGAAGTCGTCTTCCTGCCGTTGATGCCAGCCGCTCCGCACGCCGGCACCGAAAGCGCGAACCAGCCCTGGGCCCAGCTTCGGGCCCAGATGCCGGCCCTCGCCAACAAGACCTACTTCAACTACGGCGGCCAGGGCCCCCTGCCGGAGCCCTCGCTGCAAGCCATCGTCGAATGCTGGCAACGGATCCAGCAGCTGGGTCCTTTCACCGGCGACGTCTGGCCCTACCTCGACCAGGTGAGTTCCGGCCTGCGCGGGAGGCTGGCCCAATGGTTCGGCGTGGGCCCCCACCGCATCAGTCTCACCGAAAACGTCACCAGCGGCTGTGTGTTGCCACTCTGGGGGTTGCCCTGGCAGGCAGGAGATGAGCTCCTGGTCAGCGATGGAGAGCATCCCGGCGTGGTGGCCGCCTGCCGGGAGCTGGCCAGACGCCTGAACCTGCAGCTCCAGGTGTTCCCGGTGATCGACTTGCGGGGGGACACCGCCAGCGCCGCCGCCGGGGCCCTGGCGGCCCTGGAACGGGGACTCAGCCCGCGCACGCGGCTGGTGGTGCTCTCCCACGTGCTCTGGAACACCGGTCAGGTGATGCCGATTGCCGCCGCGGCCGAGCGGCTGCAGGCCGAACCATGCCCGCCCTGGCTGCTGGTGGATGCCGCCCAGTGCCTGGGCAACCTGGCGGTGCAGGAGGCCGCCGCAGCCGCGGACATCTATGCCTGCACCGGCCATAAATGGAG
Source organism: Cyanobium sp. (assembly GCA_040399125.1). Lineage (GTDB taxonomy): Bacteria > Cyanobacteriota > Cyanobacteriia > PCC-6307 > Cyanobiaceae > Cyanobium. The sequence goes on from JBBASR010000025.1 coordinate 4,051, forward strand.
TTGCGGGCCGGAGGGTCTGGGGGCGATGGTGCTGTCTGAGCGTCTGCTCGAGCAGGCCAGCCCCACCCTGATCGGATGGCGCAGCCTGCGGGAGGAAACCAGTGCAGGCAGCAGCTTCCACCGGGATGGACGCCGCTTTGAGGTGGCCACCTCCTGCCTGCCGCTACAGGCGGGCCTGGATCGATCCCTGCAGCTGCTGGAGGGCTGCGGCGATGCCCAGGTCCGCTCCGCCCGGATCCAGGCGCTGGGCAGCAGGCTCTGGCGCGGTCTTCGGGAACTGGAAAGCGTGTCGCCCCTGCTGGAGAGCCCTCCCACGGCCGGCCTGGTGAGCTTCAGCATCGAAGGCTCAGCACCGGAAGCGGTGGTGGGCCGGCTGGGTGCGCAGGCCATCTGGCTGCGCACCCTGGCCAACCCCCACTGCCTGAGGGCCTGCACCCACATCACCACCACCGAAGCGGAGGTGGACAGGCTGCTGGAGGCTCTCTGCCCATGAAAAAAGGGCCCCTCAGGGCCCTTTGACTGGCTTCAGGCCAGCTCCGCAGACAGCCAGGATCAGCCGGCAGCGTCGGAGTCGAGGAAGTTGCTGTACACCCAGCCGGCCAGCAGCGCTCCCAGGATCGGAGCGAACCAGAACAACCACAGCTGACCCACGGCTTCACCACCGGCCCAGAGGGCAACGCCGGTGCTGCGGGCAGGGTTCACGGAGGTGTTGGTGATCGGGATGCTGATCAGGTGGATCAGGGTGAGGGCCAGACCGATCGGCACACCGGCGAAGCCGGTGGGGGAGAGGCGGTCGGTGGCGCCGAGGATCACCAGCAGGAAGAAGAAGGTGAGAACGACTTCGATGATCAGAGCGGACCAGAAGCCATAGCCCCCAGGCGAATGGGCACCCCAGCCGTTGGTGGCGAGGGGATTGCTGCCGCCGAGGGTGAAGCCTTCACGGCCAGCCGCCACCCAGTAGATGAGACCGCCCGCGATGATCGCTCCCAGCACCTGGGCCACCACGTAGGCGAGCAGGTTGGAACCGGGGAACTTGCCGCTGGCCCAGAGGCCGAAGCTGACGGCAGGGTTGATGTGACACCCGGAGATATGACCGATGGCATAGACCATGGTCAGCAGGGTGAGGCCGAAGGCGATGGAGACCCCGAGGAAGCCAAGACCCAGGGGGTTGGCTGCGGGATTGTCATAGGGGAAGACAGCGGCGAGCACGGCACTGCCGCAGCCGCCGAGAACGAGCCAGAAGGTCCCGAACAGTTCCGCGAGGAACTTCTTGGACAGTGGAACACCAAGGGCCATGAAGGCGCGATGAAAAACGGTCGCTCGGATGATGACATTCAGAACCAGATAGGCAAGCTTTTGTGACAGTTGCATGACAAGACTTGGCCAAAAAGGCCAAGCCGGATCACCGCCCCACAGGCTTTGGTAATAATCCGACCATATTTGCGGTCGCTCGACTTTCTGCCCCCTCAGCGTCTGCCGAGAGGAAAGAGCGGCCCTCCACCCTCTCCTCCCCGGAGCCCTCCCTTCCACCCCCCTGGCAACAGCGAACGGCTATCCGTGTCCGAGAACACACCGCCGCCCAAGCCCGCCGGGCAACGGGGACAAAGCTGCAAGTGTCGTTCACACCTTCTGACAATGTTGCCAATTCCCAAGGTGTCGATAGGGTGAAGCCTGTTGGCCGCAATGTTCTTGAAGTTCGACGCCCTTGGAGTCGAGCTTTGAAACGAAGAGGTCAATATTGCCTCAATTTTTTCCCTTTTCTCTTTTCCGCCCCCTGACGGAGCTCCTAAGGATGCCCACTACCCGCACGACCCTCGGCCGCTTGGTGATCTCCTCGGCCGCCGCCCTGAGCCTGGCCACCATCGCCGGCAATGCCATGGCGATGTCCAGCGAAGAAATGATTTCCACCGCCAAGACCGCCTGTCTTGAAAGCGCCGCCAAGGATGGCTGGAAGACCGATCTGGCCAAGGTGATCTCCTCCAAGGTCATCGATGCCGACAAGGTGGAAGTGGTGTTCGACCTGACCAAGGACGGCACCAACACCGCCCGCCTCACCTGCCCGTACAGCGTCAGCAGTGGCGTTGTTGGTCAACTCGGTGATGCCGTGAAGACCACGACCGAAGCCGTCCCTGCGGTTGAAGCCCCCGTGGCCACCGAAGTTCCCGCCGCCGACCCCGGCGTCGCTGTGGACCGCAATCGCGCCTGGTGGCTGCTGCTGCCCCTCGGCCTCGGCCTGGCCTCCTGGGCTGCCCTGCGTGGCGGTCGTGAAGCCGACAACGCCGAGGGCTTCCGCGGCACCTACGGCACCACCACCACCAGCACCACCTACACCGGCACCACCGCCGGCAACGGCATCTTCGTGGAAGCCAACGCCGGCGATGGTCTGCTGGAAGTGCGTGAGCAGCCCGACGCTCTCTCCACCGTTCTGCGCCGCGTGCGCAACGGCGACTCCGTCGGCCTGACCGGTCACCGTCGTGGCGACTGGCTGGAAGTGGCCCAGGGTGGCTGGGTGCGTGACGCCGAAGTGCGTTACGACCGCGCCAACGTGCGCTTCAGCTGATCTCGATTCCTCCACCAGGAGAAAATCCTCACCCCCTTGCCTCCCGGCCCTGCCGGGGGGCTTTTTCATGGCCTTGGCTCAAGGCCGTCTGGCTCGCAGGGCCTTCTCCGCTTCCTCGCGGTCGTCGAAATGAACCTTGGTGGTGCCGAGGATCTGGTAGTCCTCATGGCCCTTGCCGGCGATCAGCACGAGATCCCCGGGAGCAGCGGCAGCGATCGCCGCCGCGATGGCGGAGGCCCGGTCCTGTTCCACGGAGAACTCCGTTCCCGCCGGGATGCCGGCAACCACGTCCTGGAGGATGGCCTGGGGGTCCTCGGTGCGTGGATTGTCGGAGGTCACGACCACCACATCGGCGAGCCGGGCAGCGATCTCGCCCATCAGGGGACGCTTGGTGCGGTCCCGATCCCCGCCACAGCCGAACACGCACACCAGACGCCCCCTGGTGAACGGCCGGCAGGCCATCAGGGCATTCTCCAGACCATCGGGAGTGTGGGCATAGTCCACCAGCACCGCAGGGGCCTCGGCTGCAGAGGCCGTGCGGACCTGCTCCATCCTTCCTGGTACACCGCGGAACGTGGCCAGGGCCTCGAGCAACTGGCCCAGGGGCACCTCCTGCTGAAGCAGAACGCCCACGGCCTGGAGCAAGTTCATCAGATTGAACCGACCGACCAGGGGCGATGCGAAGGCCCCGCTTCCCACGGGGCTCACCAGGGTGCCCCGCACCCCATCGGCCGCCATCTGGAGGTTGGTGATCGTGAGCTCCGCCGCAGGATCCTCCAGGGAACTGCGCCAGCAAAGACGGCCCTGGGCTCGCAGCTCCTCTGCCAGGCGCCGGCCCCAGGGATCATCGCCGTTGACCACCGCACCGCCGGCGAGCAGGGGCGGCTGAAACAGCTTCGCCTTCGCGGCGAAATACTCCTCCATCGAGGGGTGGTAATCGAGATGGTCCTGGGTGAGGTTGGTGAACACCGCCCCGGCGAAACGACAACCGGCGACCCGGCTCTGATCGAGGGCATGGGAACTCACTTCCATGGCCCCGATCCGGGCACCGGCCTCCACCGCCTGGGCCATCTGCCCCTGGAGCACATCGGCGAAGGCCGTGGTGTGCTGGGCGGTGACGCTGTGGCCGGGCCAGCGGTTCACCAAGGTGCCGAACAGGGCCGGCGGTCGGCCGGCGGCGGCGGCGAGATGCTCGATCAGATGGGTGGTGGTGGTCTTGCCGTTGGTGCCGGTCACGCCGATCAGCTGGAGGCGCTCGGTGGGGTGCTGCCAGTAGGCGGCAGCCAGCAGCCCCGCCCACTGGGCCACCGGATCGCTCACCACCACGACGGCATCGTCGGGGCCGGGGGGCCGCAGCGCCGCCGCCGCCGGCCCGATCACAGCAGCGGCGGCACCGCTGGCCAGCACCTCGGGCCAGAACGTTCCCCCATCCACCTGGGTTCCAGGAACCCCCACGAACACGGTGCCGCGACCCACCCGCCGCGAATCACAGCTGATGCTCAGCACCTCGGCATTGGCAAGGCTGGGGGGAATCTCCACGCCCACCTGTTGCAGAAGCGAATGGAGCAGCTGGGCCATGAACGGGCGGTGGTGGGATGGCCGTCTTTCTAGTCGCGGCTGAACTCCGCCTGGCGGAACGTGTGACGGCTCGATCGCCAACCGCCACCCGGGCCGCTCAGGGGGAGATGTGCTGCTGCAGCCAGGCCTGGAGGCGCGCCCCCTCCAGGCGCGGCGGAACCCGCGGCAGCAGCCGCGGCGGCCCCTCCGCCGTCAGCAGGGCCAGCACCGGCACGAGGAGGTCATAGCGGGCCCGCAGCTCCGGATCCGCGTCGATGTCGAGGGTCTGCAGGGCAGGCGCGGGATCGAGCTGCCGCAAGCGCTCCTCCAGCCCCTCGCAGAGGCAGCAGCCGCGGCGGGTATAGAGCAGGAGCGTGGGGTGGGGGGAGCGCGGGGCGGCCATCAATCGGGCACCGGATCGCAGCCACAGGGCGTGAACGGGTGGCACCGACCGAGGCGGCGCAGCGTCAGCCAGCCGCCTCTCCAGGGCCCATGGCGCTCGATCGCCTCCATCCCGTAGGCACTGCAGCTGGGCAGGAAGCGGCAGTGGGAACCGAGCAGGGGCGACACCCAGCGGCGGTAGGCCCGGATCAGGCCCAGCAGCAGGGCAGAGAGGGTGGCGTTCAGCCAGCCGTTTAAGATCGCGAGTTGGCGCTGCAAGGCAGAGGCAACGGGGTTCCCCCAGCATGCCTCCCGGCCGCATCGTCCGCTTCCACCTGCAGAATTCCCTATGTCTCGCTACCGCGGCCCTCGCCTGAGGATCACGCGGCGCTTGGGGGACCTTCCCGGTCTCACCCGTAAGTCCGCCAAACGGGCTTATCCCCCCGGTCAGCACGGCCAAGCCCGTCGCAAGCGCTCTGAATACGCGATCCGACTCGAAGAAAAGCAGAAGCTTCGCTTCAACTACGGCATTTCCGAACGTCAGCTGGTGCGCTACGTGAAGAAAGCCCGGGCCCAGGAGGGTTCCACCGGAACCAACCTGCTCCGGCTTCTCGAAAACCGGCTCGACAACATCTGCTTCCGCCTCGGCTTCGGCCCCACCGTGCCCGGCGCCCGCCAGCTGGTGAACCACGGCCACGTCACCGTGAACGGCCGCGTGGTCGACATCGCCAGCTACCAGTGCAAGGCCGGCGACGTGGTGGCCATCCGGGAACGCAAGCCCAGCAAGAAGCTCGCCGAAGGCAACCTGGAATTCCCGGGTCTGGCCAACGTGCCTCCCCACCTTGAGTTCGACAAGGCCAAGATGTCGGCCAAGGTGATCGGCAAGATCGAGCGCGAATGGGTCGCCCTCGAGATCAACGAACTGCTGGTGGTGGAGTTCTACAGCCGCAAGGTCTGAACCCAGAGCGCCATCACCGGCCGCCTCGCGACCGGATTGCAGCCCCTGCCTCCGCAGGGGCTTTTTTTGTCTGCAGGATCTGTCTGCAAAAAAAGGGCGGATCAGCCGCCTCAGCCGCCGATCAGGGTTTCCAGGGCGGCGGTCACGTCGGGCTGGCGCATCAGTGCCTCTCCCACCAGCACCGCATCGGCCCCGGCGGTCACCGCCCGATCGAGATCATCCCGATCGAACAGGCCCGACTCACTCACCAGCAGGATTCCCCGTTCCCGAATGCGATCGCCGAAACGGGCCATCAGCTGCTCGGTGGTGGCCAGATCCACTGTGAAGGTGCTCAGATCGCGGTTGTTGATGCCGATCAGCTGGACCCCCTCCAGCGCCAGCACGCGCTCCATCTCCTCGGCGTCGTGCACCTCCACCAGCACCGCAAGCCCCAGGCCCCGGGCCACCTTGAGCAGGTAGGCCAGATCGGCATCGGTGAGGATCGCCGCGATCAGCAGGGCGGCATCGGCACCGGCGGCCCTGGCCTGGAACAGCTGATAAGGACTGAGGATGAAGTCCTTGCAGAGCAGGGGCAGATCCACCACCTGCCGCACCTCCACCAGCACCTCAAAGCCGCCTTGAAAGAAAGTCTTGTCGGTGAGCACCGACAGGCAGCTGGCACCCCCGGCTGCATAGCCCCGGGCAATCGCCACGGGATCGAAGTCCTCGCGGATCACCCCCTTGCTGGGGCTGGCCTTCTTCACTTCGGCGATCACCGCGGGCTTGCGGCAGCTGGCCCGCAGGGCCGCCACAAAATCGCGCGTGGCCGGCAGGTCGGCCACCTGACGCTTGAGCTGATCGAGGGCCACCCGTTCACGGGCAACCGCCACCTCCCGATCCTTCTCCCACACGATCTCCTCAAGGATGTGCTGGGGCTTCTCTTCGGGATGGGGAATCCCGTATTGGAGGTGGGCCACCTTGACGGAGGGATTGGGGGGGCGGCGGCGGATCTGCAAGACAGGCGAGCGAGTCTGTGAGGATGCTACGAATCCGGATGCTGGCTCAGGCCAGCGCCATCGCCGCCTGTTTGTAGGCCACCTCCACCACCTCGCTCAGGGTGGGATGGGTGTGCACCTCATTGACGAGCTGGCGCACGCTCTGGCGGCGGGCCACCGCATTGGCGATCTCCTGGATCAGATCGGCAGCATGGAGCCCGTAGATATGGGCCCCGAGCACCTCACCGGTGTCCTTGCGGAACAGGAGCTTCATCAGCCCATCGCTCTCCAGCTCGGCCAGGGCCTTGGAATTGGCCTTGAAATAACTGCGTACGCTGCCCAGCTCGAAGCCTTCCTTCGCGGCCAGTTCTTTGGCCTCCGCTTCACTGAGCCCCACCGAACTGATCTCCGGATGGGTGAAGGTGGCCGCAGGAATCGAGCGGTAATCGATGCGGCGTGGATGGCCCAGGATGTTGTCCACCGCCACAGAGCCTTGGGCGGCGGCCGTGTGGGCGAGCATCATCTTGCCGGTGACATCCCCGACGGCCCACAGGTGGGGAACCACCTCCGCGCCGGGCTCGTGGCCGGCCAGCACCCGCATCGTGTCATCCACGGGCACGAACCCGCGCTGGGTGGTCACGCCCACCGAGGCGAGATTCAGATCGGCACTCACCGGCACGCGGCCGGTGGCCACCAGCACCGCGTCCACTTCCAGGATCTCCACCGGTTCGCGGGTCTTCATGTCGACCAGCTCGATCTTCACCGGGCAGCCGGGGGTGATGCTCTTGGCGAGCACACCGGCACGGGCATCGATGTCGCGGCCCTCGATCAACTTGCGCGCCGCCAGCTTGGCGATGTCGGGATCAAAGGTGGGCATCACCCGATCCAGCGCCTCGATCATCGTGACCTCACAGCCGAGGGCGGTGTACACATCGGCGAACTCCAGGCCGATGTAGCCGCTGCCGATGATCGTGATCCAACGGGGCAGCCATTCGAGGTTGATCGCCTCATCGCTGGTGAACACGGTGCGGCCGTCGGTCTCGATGCCGGGCGGCACGAAGGGATCGGATCCGGTGGCCAGGATCACCTCCCTGGCGCTGTAGACCCGCTCCACCCCACTGGCCTCCCGCACCGCCACCCGCTGGGGACCTTCCAGGCGCCCCTTGCCCCGCAGAATCGTGGCCCCGGAGCGCTCGAGCGTCTTGGTGAGATTGGCCCGGATCGTCTCCACCAGCTGGCGGGCATGGTCGGCGATCTTCTGACGCTCGAACCGCACCGGGGCGGCATGGATGCCGAACCCCTGCAAATGCTCGGCATCCGCCAACTCGCGCACCCTGCCGCTTGCCGCCAGCAGGGCCTTGGAAGGCACACAGCCCCGGTTCACGCAGGTGCCTCCCATCTCCCGCGCTTCCACCACCGCCACGCGGAGGCCGTGCTCGGCCCCGTGCTTGGCGGCATCGAAGCCGCCGTAGCCGGCGCCGATCACGATCACGTCGAAGTCGAAGGAGCCGTCGAAGGAGGCGGGAGCTGCGGTCACCGGAGCCTGCTGCGCTGAATGGGGGGCATTCTCCCCTGTCAGCCGCACGCCCCCTGCGCCGGCTGAACGTTGATGGCCTGCAGGCCCTGTCGCCAGCGTTCAAGCAGCAGCGGCGCCGCCGCCACCGCCACATTCAGCGATTCCACGGCGGGGCTGTGGGGGATCGTGACCCGATGATCCGCCAGGTCGGTGAGGGCGGCTCCGAGCCCGGCGCCTTCATTGCCGAGCAGCAGCACGGTGGGGAGGGTCCAGTCCAGCTGCCAGTAGGGAGGAGGTACGGGAAGCCCGGGGGCCGGCACCACCGCCGCAACCACCTGAAGCCGCTGCGCCCGTGCCTGCTGCAGGCGCTCCTGCAAACCCGCCCCATCAAAACGAATGAGCGGCAGGGCCAGGGCCGCCCCGCTGGAGGCGCGCAGAACCTTCGGCTGCAGGGGATCGGCCCCTTCCCCAAGCCACACCTGCTCCACCCCGGCCGCCAGGGCCGTGCGCAGCAGGGTGCCGAGATTGCCGGGATCCTGGAGTTGGTCCAGGGCCAGCACGAAGCCGGGCAGGGGGGCGGACGCCAGGGGGGGCGGCGGCGGCGCCAGGGTGAGCAGCACGCCGTCGGGATGGCGGGTGGTGGCCGCCACCTCCAGCACTTCGGGGCTGGCGGCCTGCCGACGGGTGGTGGCAGGCAGGGCCGCCAGCAGAGCCGGATGGCGGTCCAGCCAGGCCGGGGTGGCCAGCAGCAGGTCGGGCTGCAGACCCAGACGGAGAACCTCCTGGAGGAGGTGGGTGCCTTCCAGCAACAGCAACCCCTGCTCCCGCCTGCCCCTGGGCTGATGGAGCTCCCTCAGCCGACGCACAAGCGGATTGCGGCGGCTTGTGATCACCGCCTCAAACGAGTTGCTGAACTCAGAACTGCTGCTGACTGCGGACATGCAGGCGGTCGTGGAGCACAAGCTGGCTGTGGTCCAGATCCACGCCGCGCACGGAGGCAACTTCGCCGTGCAGACCCTCAGCGCGAAGATTCTCGATCAACTTCTTGATCACAATATCCTCAACCTTCGCCTGATCGAAACCGTCCGGCGTAAGACTTTCGATGAATTTGCCCACCTTGGAGGCAACCACCTCGGAAGCGTTGCTGATCTTGAGGACGATCATTCGAGAAAAAGTGCGGATGGGGAGACTTGAACTCCCACGACATTGCTGCCACTAGTACCTGAAACTAGCGCGTCTACCAATTCCGCCACATCCGCGGGCGTATCGCCGTCACGAAATCGCAACGACCCTCCCACCATAAAACATCGAGGTGCCCTCCCCACAGCACGACCGATCACGAAGTCCCCTGCAACACAAATGAGCGCAGCGTGAGACAGTTCAGACGGCGGCCCCTAGACGGTGGAACCAAAGGTTGTCAATATGCCCCTGATCAAAGGATCGAGCTGGGGTTCATGACCGTATCCGCCGTGCAGAGAAAGACTCTCGTGGATCCCAGGCTCGAGGTCAGCGGCGGCAGGCAACTCAGCGGCGAACTCAGGGTCAGCGGCGCCAAGAACTCGGCCCTGGTGCTGATGGCCGCCTGCCTGCTCACCCGCGACTCCCTGCAGCTCCGCAATGTGCCGCCGCTCACCGACATCGCCGGCATGGGCGAGATCCTCGCTGCCCTCGGCGTGCAGGTGGTGCGCAGCGGCAATGCCATCGAACTGAACGGCGACCACATCACCCAGGTGGCGCCCCCCTATGAACTGGTCAACAGCCTGCGGGCCAGCTTCTTCTGCATCGGCCCGCTGCTGGCCCGGATGGGCATGGCCCAGATCCCCCTGCCCGGCGGCTGCCAGATCGGATCGCGCCCGGTGGTGGAACACGTGAAAGGCCTCAAGGCCCTCGGCGCCCAGGTGACCATCGAACACGGCGTCGTCACCGCCGTGGTCCCCGGCCGCAGCAAGCGTCTCACCGGAGGCCACATTCACCTCGACTGCCCCAGTGTGGGCGCCACCGAGACCCTGATGATGGCGGCCGCCCTGGCCGACGGGGAAACCGTGATCGAAAACGCCGCCCTCGAACCCGAGGTCACGGACCTGGCCAATCTGTTGCTGGCCATGGGGGCCCGGATCGAGGGTGCCGGCACGCCCACCATCACGATCCAGGGGGTCGACCAGCTGCACGGAGCCGATTACGCCGTGATCCCGGATCGGATCGAAGCAGGCACGTTCCTGCTGGCGGCGGCCATCACCCGTTCCAATCTCTACGTGGGACCGATCATCCCGGAACACCTCGGCGCCGTGATCACCAAACTGGAAGAAGCGGGCTGCCGGCTCAGCTTCGATGGCACCGGCATGGAGGTGAGTGCCCGCGACATCAAGGCGGTGGATCTGCGCACCCAGCCTTTCCCTGGCTTCCCCACCGATCTCCAGGCTCCGTTCATGAGCCTGCTGGCCACCGCCAACGGCACCAGCATGGTGGTGGAGAACATCTTCGAGAATCGCCTCCAGCACGTGGCCGAGCTGCAGCGCATGGGGGCCTCGATCCGGATGCAGGGCAACACCGCCTACATCGAAGGAGTGGCCCGTCTCAGCGGCGCCCCCGTGCAGGGGACCGATCTGCGTGCCTCCGCCGCCATGGTGCTGGCCGGCCTGGCTGCAGAGGGCACCACCACCGTGAGGGGCCTGGAATACCTCGACCGGGGCTACGCCGACCTGGAGGGCAAGCTCAATTCCGTCGGGGCCCGCATCCACCGGGTCAGCGACGTCCTCGAGACCCCTTAAAGTCGGCGCCACGGGAGCGTGCCGGAATTGGTAGACGGACTCGACTCAAAATCGAGCGCCTTCGGGCATGTGGGTTCGAGTCCCACCGCTCCCATCTCCCCGTTTCGTCCATGACGATCACCCCAGCCCCGGTGCGGTCGCCGGTGATGGACACCTACGCCCGCTTTCCGCTCGAACTCGTGCGGGGCAAAGGGGTGTGGCTGTACGACAGCAATGGCACCCGCTACCTCGATGGGGTGGCGGGGATCGCCGTCTGCACCCTCGGCCACAGCGATCCGGTGCTGCGGCGCAGCCTCTGCCAGCAGCTGCGCAAACTGCAGCACGTCTCGAATCTCTACCGCATCCCCGAACAGGAGGCCCTGGCGGCGGCCCTCACGGCCCGCAGCTGCGCCGATCGCGTTTTCTTCTGTAATTCCGGGGCTGAGGCCAATGAGGCGGCGATCAAGCTGGCCCGCAAGCACGGACATCAGGTGCGGGGTATCGAGCGCCCGGTGATCCTCACGGCTCAGGCCAGCTTCCATGGCCGCACCCTGGCTGCAGTGAGCGCCACCGGCCAGCCCAAGTACCACCAGGGCTTCGAACCGATGGTGGAGGGCTTCCGCTATTTCCCCTACAACGACACCGCCGCCTTCGAATCCCTGCTCCACGAGTGTGAAGCGGAAGGACCACGGGTGGCGGCGGTGCTGCTGGAACCGCTCCAGGGCGAAGGGGGTGTCTTCCCCGGCGATCCCGACTTCTTCCGACGGGTGCGCGAACTCTGCGACGAACGCCGGATCCTGCTGATCCTCGACGAGGTGCAGATCGGGGTCGGCCGCAGCGGCCGCTGGTGGGGCTATGAACAGCTGGGCATCGAGCCCGATGCTTTCACGATCGCCAAAGGGCTCGGAGGCGGGATCCCGATCGGTGCCCTGGCGGTGAAGGAGGCCTTCGACCACTTCCGGCCCGGGGAACACGCCAGCACCTTCGGCGGCAATCCCTTCGCCTGCCGCGCCGGGCTGACGGTGATCGAGGAGATCGAACGGCGGGGCCTCCTCGAGCAGGTGGGCGCCATGGGAGACCTGCTGGCCGAACTGCTGGACGACCTGGTGCAGCGGCATCCCACCCTGCTGGCAGGCCAACGGGGCTGGGGGTTGCTGCGGGGCCTGGTGCTGCGCCCCGACGGACCGAATGCCCCCGCCGTGGTCAAGGCCGCCATGGCCGAGCGGCTGCTGCTGGTACCGGCGGGTCCGCAGGTGGTGCGCTTCGTGCCGCCTCTGGTGATCCGGCCGCGCCATCTGCGCAAAGCGGTGAAGCGGCTCGAGCGAGCGCTTCTGTCTCTCGCCTGAGCCCCGATGACCGGGCTGCCCGAGCCTGTGGAGCTCGATGATCTGCTCGAACCCTTCGCCGTGCGGGGGGTGGACCTGGGCCTGGAGCGCCTCAGGACCGCCCTCGCCGCCGGCGGTAACCCCGAGGCGGCCTTTCCCGCCGTGCAGGTGGCGGGCACCAACGGCAAGGGATCGATCTGCACAGTGGTACACGCCATCCTGCGGGCGGCCTCCCTGCGGGTCGGCACCTACCGATCCCCCCACCTGATCAGCTGGTGTGAACGGGTCCGGCTCGACGATCGCTGGATCAGCCCCGGGGAGCTGCGCGCGGATCTGGCCCGATGGCAGGAGATCGGACGCCGGCACGGCCTCACCCCGTTCGAGCTGCTCACCGCCGCCGCCTTCGATCGCTTTGCCGCCGAAGCGGTGGATCTGGCGGTGCTGGAGGTGGGGCTGGGGGGAAGGCTGGATGCCACCACCGCCCATCCGCGTCGCCAGGTGCTGGGTTTCGGGGCCATCGGCATGGATCACCGCGAACACCTCGGCTCCACCCTGGCGGCGATCGCCTTCGAGAAAGCCGGGGTGATGACCCCGGGCGGCGTGGCGATCAGCGGCCCCCAGGAGCCCGAGGCGCGCCGGGTGCTGGAGGAACGGGCGGCAGAGCTGGGGTGCCGGCTGCGCTGGGTGGAACCACTGCCGGCCGCCGCGGCCGGGGGGCCGCTGCTGGGGCTGCAGGGGGACCTGCAGCGCAGCAATGCGGCGGTGGCGGCAGCCATGGCCGAGGAACTGGCCGCCCAGGGCTGGCCGATCTCGGAAACGGCGATCCGCACCGGCCTTGCCGCCGCCCGCTGGCCGGGCCGGCTCGAGCGCTGGCAGTGGCAGGGCCGGGAGCTGCTGATCGACGGGGCCCACAATCCGCCGGCGGCGGCAGCCCTGCGACAGGAGATCGATCGGCTCGATGGCGGTGGTGCCCGCCGCTGGCTGCTGGGCATCCAGCGGCACAAGGACGGGCCGGCAGTGGTGGACCACCTGCTGCGATCCGGCGATCAGGCGGCGATCGTGGCGATCGCCGACCATGCCAGCTGGTCCGTGGAGGAACTCACCACAGCCCTGCCCCAATGCACCGGCCAGCTGAGGGCGGTGTCCTGCGTCGCCGAGGGGCTGGCCTGGCTGGAGCCTGCGGGTCTACTGCCGGTGGTGGCAGGTTCGCTGTATCTGCTGGGGCAGGTGCTGCCTCTGCTCGAGCCCCAGCCGCAGCTCGAGCCGCCGCAACCCTGAACCGCCCAACCCTGAACCGCCCCTGAAACGACGGCGAAGAGGGCCGAGAAGAAGGCCGAGAAGAAGATCCAGGGAAACCTTGGAAAACGAAAGGATTCCCCGACAACCCTCTGTATCAGTAGGATCTGACGGAGGAGACAATAATCCTCGACACCAAATCTCTTCTCAAAATGACTGTCGAACTGACCACCGACGAGCGCAACAAGCTGCTCGGGGGAGCCCTGAGTGCCGCCATGGCCGTGATGAGCGTGGATATGGGCATCGTCTCCAGCGCCCAGGAAGCCCTGGCTCTCGGCAAGGAGCTGTCCGCCGCCGCCACCCGCTACGCCTCCAACCCCCTGATCTCCAGCCTGTTCGATCCCGAGGCCCTCAAGCAGGGCATCCGGCCCGAGAAGCTGGAAGTGACCCCCGATGACGTGCGAAACGGCAAGGTGCTCGACCGGGCTCTCGCCGAAGTGGATGAGGCCATGACCCTGGCCCGCAGCAAGACCGACGAAGCCACCGCCGACCAGTTCGCCCAGATGATCGTGGACGGCTGCCAGGCCGTGGCTTCGGCCGCCGGCAAGGGCCTGTTCGGCAGTGGCGAAAAGGTGAGCGCCGAAGAGACCGCATGTCTCAACAGGATCCGTCAGCATCTTGGTGTGACGGCCTGATCGTCACCCCCCTCCGCCAGCTTCGCCATGGCCTGCACCCGTTCCGCGGAAGTCGCCGTCCGCCCCCCTGCCCGCCGGGCAGCCCGACTGGTGCAGACCCTGGCCCTGGTGCTCGGGCTGGGGCTCGCCATGCTTGGCCTGGTGGGGGGAGCCCCTTCCCCCGCTCTGGCTGATTTTCAGGACCGGGTGGACTACACCCTCACCAACCAGAGCGGCCAGGATTTCCATGGCCAGCAGCTGGCCGATTCCTCCTTCGCCGGCGTCAACGGCCGCCAGGCCAATTTCGCCGGCGCCGACCTGCACGGCTCGATCCTCACCCAGGCGAACTTCGCCGAAGCTGATTTCAGCGGCGCCGACCTCAGCGACGCGCTCATGGATCGGGTGGACTTCAGCGGGGCCGACTTCACCGATGCCCGCTTGCAGGGCGTGATCGCCTCAGGCAGCAGCTTCGCCGGCGCCACCGTGACCAATGCCGACTTCACCGATGCCTTGCTGGATCGCACCGACCTGAGGATGCTCTGCCGCGAAGCCAGCGGCACCAACCCGGTCACCGGCGTAGACACGCGCCTCAGCCTGGGCTGCGGTTAAGACCTGCCGCCGGATCCCGCCCTGGCCGGCCATCCCCGCAGCTTGCCGGGGTTGAGCAGGCCGTTGGGGTCGTAGGCCTGCTTGGCGGCAACCTGATCGGCATCGATCACACCGAGGCCGCCGTCTTCGACGGTGATCACGTGGGGATTGAACAGAAAGGCCCCCAGCTCGCGGCAATCATCGATCAGCTCCTGCAGGCGTTCTTCCCCCCGCCAACGCAGCAACGGCAGGCAGGCGAGCCGCTGCTCCCCGTCCTGCCGCACCGCCTCGAGGTGCCAGAGAAGCTCTTCCCCCCAGCGCCGCCGCAGGCCCTCCAGGCAGGGCGCCTCAGGGCGGGGCAACAGCAACTGCAGATAGGTCCAGTCCGGTTCATGGCCCCGCCAGTGCAGGGTGGTGTGGTTCCACATCAGCTCACGCAGCGGCAGGCCCCGGGATTCGGCCTGGGAGGCCTGCCAGCAAAGGGAGCCACCATGGGCTTCCAGCCAGCGGGGCAGCACGGAGAGGCAGTCGGGGGCGGCCAGCAGCAGCAGACGGTGCTCGCCCGCCCCAGGTGGAGGACAGCCACCGGGCCATGGCATCCTCGCGGCCACGGGCGCCTCCAGCAGGCAGAGGGCGTTGAGCAGAAAGGCCGTGGCCGGCAGGGCCTGGGCCGCCGCCAGGGCCTCCTCCCAGCGCGCGAATCCCACCACCATTTGCTGCCAGGACACCGCTTCACAGGTGGCCATCTGCACGGCGGTGAGGATGCCGTTGGTGCCGTAGGCATGGTTGAGGGGTGCGCTGGCCGTGGCATCGAGCTGCAGCAGGCGCGGCTCCGGCTCCACCGTGACCACCTCCAGGCCCAGCAGCTGGCCCGGATCCCGCAGGAATCCCCAGCGCATGGAACCGATACCACCGGAACCACCGGCCAGAAACCCACCGATCGTGGCGGTGCGATAGGTGCTGGGGGCCAGACGCAGAGCCCGGCCACTGGCAGCCAGCTGGTGATCCAGATCGGCCAGCAGACAGCCTGCTTCCACCGTGACCACCCCACTGCCCGGCTCCAGATGGCGCAGGCGATTCAAGCCAGCGAGAGCGAGCACCACCCCGCCGGCCAGGGGCACGCACTGGCCGTAATTGCCGGTGCCGGCCCCCCGCAGGGTCAACGGCACCCCATGCCGGGCACAGGCACCGGCCACCGCCCGCACCTGCTCGACGCTGGTGGCATGCGCCACCAGCTGGGCCGTGCGGCCCTGCAGCAGCGGCACCAGCACCGGCGAATAGTCGTGAAAGTCGCGGGAAAGCCGGGCACATTCCCGGGGGTCATCGCTGAGGACCAGATCCGGATGGCTGTGGCGCAATTCCGCCGCCAGGGCAGCAATCGTGGCAGGGGCCACGGAGGCGGGAAGGTCGCCGGTGGCTAAGGAGAACTGGGTCATCTGGGCATCATCAGGGCAAAGGATGGCGGCAGGAATCAGCAAAGGCAAGCAGGGGAGACGGCTCCTCCGTGGGGGGCGGAGGCAGCCAGACCCCACCGCGCAGCACCCTTCGCCGGGGCGCCACGGCCAGCAGCTCGTGCCAGGAGGAAACCCCCAGCACCACCAGATCGGCGGGAGCCCCGATCCGCAGCACCCCATCCCAGGCCAGCCCCATCAGCTGCGCCGCCGCCGTGGTCATCGGCGCCAGCCCCAGACGCTGCCAGGGCACCAGCTGGCTGAGCACCGGCAGCTGGCGCAGCAGCGCGATCGGATCGAAGGCGCCACCCGGAAACCAGGGATCCTGCACGTTGTCGCCCCCGAGGGCCACACACACCCCGGCCGCCTGCAGCTGGCGGATCGGGGCCTGGGGCCGCAGGCAGGGGGTACGGCGCCGCCGTTTGCCCAGCAGCCACAGATTGGTGGTGGGGAGGGCCACCACCCCCATCCCTGCCGCGGCGATCCGATCGGCCAGACGATCACAGGCCCCGGCCGGCAACAGCCCCATGCTGCTGGCATGGCTGCAGGTGAGCGGCCCGGTGAGGCGGTGCCGGAGCCGCAGGCGACTGACCAGGTCGACCCCGCGCCCCGGCTGCTGATCGCTTTCATCGATGTGGAGATCCACGCCGCAGCCGTGGCGCTCCGCCAGTCCCATCATCGCCAGCAGCGCCTCCGCCTCCGAGGCCCCAGCACCGGGCAAGGACTGGGAGAAGGGGGGGCCGATCACGCCGCCGAGCTGACCGCCGACCGCCGCCACGCGAGCCGCGAGCCGCTCCCCCTCGGGCGTCAGCCAGTGATGAACGGGCACCAGGGCCACCAGCTGCAGCTCCAGCCGCGAAGCCCAGTCCCGGCGCAGGCTTTCCAGGGCGTCCCAGCTGGCCGCCGCCCCGGGCCCGAGGCTGTCGATGTGGCTGCGCAGGGCCCGCATTCCATGGCACCAGGCGAGCTGGAGAGCCCGTTCCGCCCGGGCATGCACCGCTTCCTCGTCCCGTTCGAGGTGCTCCCGAAGATTGGCCGCCATCGCCCCGGCCACGGTGCCCTCGCGATTCGGAAAGCGGGGAGCGGTGAAGGCCTTGTCGAGATGGACGTGGGGATCCAGCAGCGAAGGCAAGGCCAGGGGCAGCGGGCCGGCGGCGGCTTGCTCCTGAAGCGAAAGGGGCCGCAGCTCCGCGATCGTTCCCTGCCGGTGATGGATCTCCACAGCCACGAGGCCATCGAGCTCACCACCCACCAGGCCCGGGAGGGTGGGATCCAGCAATGAACGGGGAATCCTCAGCGGCGGCAGCCGCTGCCCTGGGAGCGTCATGGTTGCCGCCCGGGGGATTCCTCCCGATCGGTGGTCAGCACCAGAAAACGACCGGCCGCCGCCAGGGTGAGCGTGCGATAGCGAGGCAACGTCCATCCGGAGAGAAACGTCTGCCCGCCCAGATCGGTGCGATACAGGGTCAGGATGCCGAAGTCACGGCGCCGGGACTGAAGGCTGGCCAGCCGGCCGAGGGTGCGGGACTGGGAACGCACCAAGGAGCGGCAGTCGCGGATCACCAGCCGGATCATCATCGGCAGACTGTTCTCACCGCACAGCTCCTCGACCAGCACGGCCGTGAGCCGTTCGCCGGCGAACTCCTCAAAGGCGGCCGGCCCCGGATTGGTGAGGAAGAGCCCGAACCCGGTCGCCGCCACAAGGCCCAGCCCCAGTGCCACCCGGCTGGCAGCGGCACGGGCGGCCCTGGTCCGCAGCTGCGGAGCACGGGAGGCGGCGGCAGGAGGAAGCAAACCGGAGAACCGAACCAGCAAACAATGGCAAGAATCGTGACGCGACGGCGTCCGGACGGTCATACAAGCGGAGCTGCCTCGGCGAGCAGTCTCAGCTGCGCCAGGGCCCCACCCACGGGGAGGTTCTCCCCGTTCTCCACAAAGACCCGGGTCACCACACCCCTGCAGCGGCTGACCACAGGCAACATCCGGGCCGCATCGTCGTAGACGTAACAAAGCGGCTGGTCCACCTCCACTAGATCGTCCTTCTTGATGCGCAGGAAATAGAGCATCCGCGGTTTGCCGTCATTGCAGAGATCAGGCAGGGTGATGGTCACCAAGGCACCGGAAAGGTCGAGGGAGGGGGCAGGGCGAATCGCAGGCTGCTGATCATCGCCATTGACCAGCGTCTCAAGGCAGCTCCAGAAGCGGTGTTCACCGGAGCTGCCGGTTGCCCCGCCGCTCCCCATCGGCCCTTCCTGGCTCAGGCACTCGGCGAAGCGATAGAGAATCAGGCGCAATCCCTGGAGGGCCCGGCCCTGATAGGAAGGATCGTGCCGGCGGCATTGCCCCAGTTTCTCGAGGGCGATGCGCTCGAAATCCCCCAGCTGCAGGCGTCCTACCCGCAGGCGCTCCATTTCCCGCCCCGCGAAATGGGGTTTGGCCAGCTCCCCCAGCAGATAGACCTGGTCCACCTGGCCACTGAGGAAGAGCAGCACATCCGCCACCGGCTCTGAGATCCCCGGCTCCAGGGGGCGGCCGGTCTGGTGCAGATAGGCTGCCAGCATCGCCAGCAGGGTCACCTGCAGGGATTCGGAATAACGGGCGCGTTCGCGACGTTCATCCTGACGCCACACCTCCCGTTCCTCGATTGCATAGTGCTCAAGTATTCGAACCACCACCGGCAAGTCGTCCTGACAGGAATCGACAAACCGCTGAGCCTTGGGATGCACTTGCCCAGCCCTCCTTAGCAGAAAATGGGTAGCCACACTGGATTTCAGGCCGATCAAGGCCGCCGTGGCGGATTTCCGGCTCCGGCCTCGGTGGTGTAAGTTGTCAGCACCACGGCGGGCGTCGCCAAGTGGTTAAGGCAGCGGCTTGTGGCGCCGCTATTCGGGGGTTCGAGTCCCCTCGCTCGCCCTTCTTTTCCCTGCAGGTTCCCTCCCTGCGGAATTCGGCTCAGATGGCCGAAGCCTGATGCTGCGGGCCGTTGCCACTTGGCAACAGCACGGCCCTGAGCAGTTCTTCGGCGCCATGGCGCACGGGATCCCAGCAGGGCAGACCCGTGAGCCGGCTGGTCTGCCGGCAGGCCTCCTCGGCCTCGGCCGCCTCCAGCAGGGCCGTATTGAGGGCGATGGCCGCCACCCGGGGCGCCGGCTGGGCAGCCTCCGCAGGGCGGGCCAGGGCCGCAATCGCCTCCACAGCCGTGATCAGGGCCGGCAGGGAAGGCAGGGGGATGTGGGGTTGGTTGTGGATCGAGACCTGGGCAGCCCGATGCACCATCAGCAGGGCCGTGGGCTGGCTGCCGCGGATCAGGGGCAAGGTGGCGGTGGATCCTGGATGACAGAAGGAACCCTGCCCCTCCACCAGCACCAGGACTTCGGGGCCGGCACCTGCGGCGGCGGCAAGCACGGCCTGCTCCACCGCACCGGCGGCGTAATCCACCCGTACGGCATCCAGTGCCACGCCGCTCCCACTGATCAGGATGCCGGCCTGGCCGGTGCCCACGAACCGGGCATCAATGCCGCGATCCAGGGCGGCGGCCTGCATTTCCAGGCAGGCGCTCATCTTGCCCACGGACATGTCCGAACCGACGGCCAGCACCCGGGCGCACGGCAGGGAGGCCGCCCGGCCCGAAGCCACGGCCAGGGCCTCCGGTTCGCGCCGCAGGTCCCAGATCCAGCGACCGGGCTGCACCAGCGCCGCCAGCTCCGGATCCTCCCCGAGCCGGGTATGCAGCCCACTGGCCACACTCAGGCCTGCCGCCAGGGCTGCCTTCACATCCTGGCGGGTCTCCTCCGGCAGCCGGCCACCCGAGGGGGCCAGGCCCACCACCGCCACCTCCGGTCCATACGGCAGGGCCTCGGCCAGCGAAGCCACCACCGGCACCTCCCGATCGATGCCACTCACCTCCGCCAGCGACTGCCCCGCATGGGAGGGATCCACCACCGCCACGATCGGGCCGCGCCGGTAGCGCAGCAGGGTGAGGCCGGTCTTACCGCGCAGGTTGTCGAGGCCGTGGTGCTGCAGCAGCACCACCGGCGCATCCGCCTTCAGCATGGGTCTCCGGAAACAGGGGAAGCAGGGGGCAGCAGGCTGGCCAGGGAGCCCTCGGGGCGGGGCGACACCCCGAGGCCCGCCGCTGGAGCGGGGAGCAACCGGTCAGCCAGCAGCTCCGGCCCGTGGAAGGGGTCGTCGATCAGGTTGAGATGGCTGTCGAGGTCGGGCCAGCGCACCAGCGGCAGCAGCTGGGCCGCGGCGCCGTTGAGCAGGGCGCTATCGGAGTAGCAGCCCACCATCACCCCCAGGCCGAGCCGCCGCGCCGCCAGAGCCATCAGCAGGGCCTCGCTCAGCCCGCCGCTCTTGAGCAGCTTGATATTGATGCCATCCACAAAGGGAGCCAGTCGCACCACATCGGCCAGGTTCCAGCAGCTCTCGTCGGCCACCAGCGGGATCGGACAATCGAGATCGAGGGCCGCGAAACCGGCGGCATCGGCCTCGGGATCCTCCAGGGCAGGCAGCGGCTGCTCCACCAGCACCACGGCCCGCTCCGCCAGCCAGCCGAGCATGGCGCGGGAATCCTCGAGACTCCAGCCGCCGTTGGCGTCCACCTGGAGCTCACAGGCCACGCCGGTGGTCTGGGCCCGCTGCTCCAGGGCCAAGGCCACGGCCGAAACCAGCGAGCGGTCGTGGGTCAACCCATCGGGACTGCCGAGCTTGAGCTTGATCCGCGTGGCCGGCAGCTGAGCCCACCAGCGCTCCAGCCGGCCCAGCACCTGCTCCACACTTCCGAGGCCCAGGGTCACGCTGGTGGCGGACCCGAGGCTGGGATCGAGACCCCAGAGCCGATGCAGGGGCATTCCCAGCCGCTTGCCCCACCAATCGTGGAGGGCGAGATCCACGGCGCAGCGGGCCGGCGGGGAAAGAGACTCCAGCAAAGGCTCCAGCGCCTGGCGGGGTTCGGGGGCCGCGGCCTCGAGGGAGGGGATCACCGCCTCGAGCTCGGCGGCGAGGGCCGCGGTCACATAGCGACGATGGCCGGCATCGAAACCGCCGGTCTCCCCGAATCCGGTGATGCCCCCTTCGCTGAGGCTGAACACCAGGTGCTCCACCGCCGCGGTGGTGCCGCGGCTGATGGCCAGCGGCACGGCCTTGGTGAGTGGAAACCGATGCAGGCGGCAACGCATGGTGCGGCACGACCGCGGGGGCCGGGGGGATCCCTCCACGCTGACACGGCGAAGCGGCTGCACCGGTGCGATCGTTTGACCAGACCCTGATCCGCACGATGAGCCCTTCCTTCGGTACTGAGGCGCTTCCTGGTGAGGGGATTGGCTCGGAAGTGATCCAGCAGGTTCTCGAGCAGCTGCACCGAGAGCTCAGCGATTGCCGGGAAGGGGCCGTGGCCGAGTACATCCCAGAGCTGGCCAAAGCGGATCCCGAGGATTTCGGGATCGTGATCGCCACGGTGGATGGAAGGATCTATTCGATCGGAGACTGGGATAAGACCTTCACGATCCAGTCGATCTCCAAGCCCTTCATGTACGGGCTGCCCTGACCTTGCTCTCCCCGCAGCACATGCAGGGAAAGGTGGGAGTGGAACCCTCCGGTGACGCCTTCAACGCGATCAGCCTTGAGCCCATCACCGGCAGGCCCCGCAACCCGATGATCAACGCCGGGGCCATCGCCACCGCAGCGCAGGTATGGCACCACGATCCCGTCGGGGCGGAGACCACCACCCTGGGCTTCTTCTCCGCCCTTGCCGGTCGACCGCTGCAGGTGGAGGAAGAGGTCTATCGCTCCGAACGGCAGACAGGGCATCGCAACCGAGCCATCAGTCACCTACTGCGCAACGTGTCCGTGATCGAATCGGAACCGGAAGGCAGCCTCGATCTCTACTTCCGCCAGTGCTCAATCGGCATCAACTGCCGCGATCTGGCGGTGATGGCCGCCACCCTGGCCTGCCAGGGACGCAACCCCCTGACGAACGAGCGGCCCCTGGATTCCCCCACCACCGCGCGAATGCTCGCCGTGATGGGCAGCTGCGGTATGTATGACTACGCAGGGCAATGGCTCTACGACGTGGGCATTCCCGCCAAGAGCGGTGTGGGCGGCGGGGTGCTGGCCGCCGTACCAGGTCGACTGGGAATCGGGGTGTACTCCCCGCGGCTGGATCGTTTCGGAAATAGTGTGCGCGGCATCGCCGCCTGCCGCAGGCTTTCAGAAAACCTCCAGCTCCATCTGTTCGACAGGAACCCGCTGGGCCAGTCGGCGGTGCGCAGCATCTATCGGGGGACGGAACGGCGCTCCCGTTGCTGGCGCAGCCCTGCCGATGGCGCCTGGCTGCAACCCCGCCGCGCCCGGATAGCGATTCTCCACCGCCCAGGGAGTGCTCGACTTCGCCGCCATGGAGCAGCTGCTGGCCAAGTTGGAGGCAAGCACCACCGATTCCAGCGTGATGGTGCTCGATCTGGGCCAAGTGATCGAACTGCCGCCTTCCTCCGGGGCACTGCTGCAACGTCAGGCACAGCGACTGCAGGCCGCAGGAGTGCCGCTGCTGCTCTGCCGCGTCGACCATCTGGAGCTGCCGGACGCTCGCCCAGAGACCTGCGGCGGCCGAAACCTCGGCACCGCTGCGGCCGCTGCCGCTGGAACAGGTGCCCCCGGAACATCGGCCGGCGATTGAGGAACTGCTCCGACTCCGGAGCTACCGCGCCGGAGAGGTGGTGATGACCGCGGATCATCCCGGCGGGCACCTTTACATCGTGGCGCGGGGACGATTCAGCATCTCGCTGGCGTTCCAGCCCGGTCGATCCCCCCTCCGACGCGCCCGCATGGCCACCTTCACGGCCGGGATGATGTTCGGGGATGTGGCCTTCCTCACCGGGCAACGCCCCATGGCTGATGTCGTGGCCGAAACCGCAGGCGAAGCCTGGCAACTGGATCGCGGCGATTTTGAGCAGCTGCAGCAGAGCAACCCCAGGGCCGCGATCGCCCTGCTGATGCTGCTGGGGATGGATCTGGGCCGGAAACTGGCCCTGTGCAGCCAGCAACTCACGATGGTCGAACAGCTGTGAGCGGGAAGCGGCCCCGGGGGGCGATGCCGGAGACTGGGGCCATGAAGGCGACTGGGAAAATGACGGCGACCGTTCCCCACCAGACCCCCTCCCCGGCCCCCGCTGCCCTCCCCGTTGCTCCTGCCCTGACAGGGGAGCAAGGCAAGCGCGGCAGCTACTGGATCACCACCTTCGGCTGCCAGATGAACAAGGCCGATTCCGAGCGGATGGCCGGGATCCTGGAATCGATGGGATACCAGCCGGCACCGGCGGAGCTGGAGGCCGACCTGGTGCTCTACAACACCTGCACGATCCGCGACAACGCCGAACAGAAGGTGTACAGCTACCTGGGCCGCCAGGCGCAGCGCAAACGCACCAACCCCCACCTGACCCTGGTGGTCGCCGGCTGCGTGGCCCAGCAGGAGGGGGCCTCCCTGCTGCGGAGGGTTCCCGAACTCGACCTGGTGATGGGTCCCCAGCACGCCAACCGGCTGGATGTGCTGCTGGCCCAGGTGGAAAGCGGCCAGCAGGTGGTGGCCACCGACGAGCACCACATCCTTGAGGACATCACCACCGCCCGGCGCGACAGCACGATCTGCGGCTGGGTGAACGTGATCTACGGCTGCAACGAACGCTGCACCTACTGCGTGGTGCCCTCCGTGCGGGGGCGGGAGCAGTCGCGGCTGCCCGAGGCGATCAAGCTCGAGATGGAGGGGCTGGCAGCCCGTGGTTTCCGGGAAATCACCCTGCTGGGCCAGAACATCGACGCCTACGGCCGCGACCTGCCCGGCATCACCGCCGAAGGCCGCCGCCAGCACACCCTCACCGACCTGCTGCAGTACGTGCACGACGTGGAGGGCATCGAGCGGATCCGCTTCGCTACCAGCCATCCGCGCTACTTCACCGAGCGGCTGATCGATGCCTGCGCCGATCTGCCCAAGGTCTGCGAACACTTCCACATCCCCTTCCAGAGCGGAGACGACGAGGTTCTGCGGGCGATGGCCCGGGGGTACACGGTGGACCGTTACCGCCGGATCATCGATCGCATCCGGCGCAGGATGCCGGATGCGGCCATCAGCGCCGATGTGATCGTGGCCTTCCCCGGCGAAACCGACGCCCAGTTCCGCCGCACCCTGGCCCTGGTGGAGGAGATCGGGTTCGACCAGGTGAACACCGCCGCCTATTCGCCGCGGCCCAACACCCCTGCCGCCGACTGGCCCGACCAGCTCAATGAAGCCGTGAAGGTGGAGCGGCTACAGGAGCTCAATGCCCTGGTGGAACGCTCGGCCCGGGAGCGCAGTGCCCGCTATCAGGGGCGGGTGGAACAGGTGCTGGCCGAAGGGGTCAATCCGAAGGATCCCCTCCAGCTGATGGGTCGCACCCGCACCAACCGGCTCACCTTCTTCCCCGCCCTCCAGCACCAACCCGGCGACCTGGTGGACGTGCGGATTGAAGAGGTTCGTGCCTTTTCCCTGAGCGGCAGCCTGGCCTGAGGGCCGGGGCCGCCTCTCACTGATACGTTTGGCTGCTGCGATTCCGGACTGGACGGCCTCCATGCCAAGTTCCTCCGCCCCAACCACGCCCCTCACTGTCGGGGTGGTCTTCGGCGGGGCCTCTGGCGAACACGCCGTCTCGATCCGGTCGGCCAACACCGTGATCGGCGCCCTGCGGCGGGGCAGCAACGCGGAAACCTTCCGGGTCCACTGTTTCTACATCGATCAGCAGGGCTGCTGGTGGCCCTCCGAGGTAGCGGAAGCGGTGCTGGCCAAAGGCACCCCCGCCGAACCGGGGGATCTGCCCGCGGCGCCGGATCGGCCTGGCTTCCGGGGATTCCCGGCCAGCGCTCTGGAGATGGAGGTCTGGTTTCCGGTGTTGCACGGGCCGAATGGCGAAGACGGCACGATCCAGGGGTTGTTCACCCTGATGCAGGTCCCCTATGTGGGGTCGGGAGTGCTCGGTTCGGCCGTCGGGATGGACAAGCAGGCGATGAAGGCAGCGTTCGCCGCCGCCGGCCTGCCCCAGGTGCCCTACGCCTGCGTGGAAGGCTCCGCCCTCACGGCGGGGGAGGAAGCGGTCGAGAGCCTGCTCGACCAGCTGGAGCAGAAGCTGGGCTATCCCTGCTTCGTGAAGCCCGCCAACATGGGCTCTTCGGTGGGCATCAGCAAGGCATCCGACCGCGCCTCCCTGCTGGCGGGCCTGCGGCTGGCCGCCTCGCTTGACCCCAGGCTGGTGGTGGAACAGGGGGTGAAGGCCCGGGAGCTGGAATGCGCCGTGCTGGGCACCGACGAGCTGCAGGCCTCGGTGCTGGGCGAGATCTGCTTCGACGCCGACTGGTACGACTACGAGACCAAGTACAGCGAGGGGCTCAGTCACACCGTGATTCCTGCCAGGGTGCCGGACCCGGTGAGCGAGCGGGCCCGCAGCATGGCGATCGAAGCCTGCCGGGCCGTGGGGGCCAGCGGTCTTTCCCGGGTGGATTTCTTCTACGAAGAAGCCAGTGGAGCGCTCTGGCTCAATGAGATCAACACGCTGCCGGGCTTCACCAGCCAGAGCATGTACCCGATGCTCTGGGAGGCCACCGGGTTGGGACTCGACGACCTGGTGCACCGTTTGGTGCTGGACGCGAGAGAATTGTTCGCAGCGAGCGTTCCAGGGGGGGCGGCAGCATGATCCATGGCCTGCTCTGGCTGCCTCTGCTGCTGGTGTTCGTGCTGCTCGCGGCCCTTGGGTGGCTGGAGCGCCGGCGCCAGCGGCTGTTCAACGAGTGGGCCGCCGATGCCGAACTGGCCAAACTCGATGGCTGCGGCGCCGCCCGCCTGCTCGACGGGGAGCTGAGCTGGGCCAGCTTCGAGGCCGGCAGTTTCAAGGTGATCGATTCGTTCGCGATCAAGAACCTCGAACTGGTGGAACTGCTCTCGCTGGGCTCCGGTGAAGCCCCCCTCACCGAAGAGAGCCAGGGCGCCTGCCGGCTGCGGCTGGTGGGAGACGGGCAGCAGAAGGACCTCCCCTTCTCCGATGCCCAGCGGGCCCGGCGCTGGATCGATGAGCTGATGGCCCGCTCCCGATGCGAGCTGTGAGCGAAGGCGTCCATCCCCGCGAACAGCAGCTTTCGCCAGGGGTCCTGCGGCGCCGCCAGCTCCGCCAGGAGCGCCGGGCCGAACGCCTCCGGCAGGTGTGGCGCCTGATCGTGTTCAGCTCGATCGCCACCGGCCTCGGCTACATCCTGCTGCGCCAGGGATGGAACCTGCAGGGCCCCTCCCAGGTGGAGGTGGTGGGCAGCTCGGTGGTGGGCCGCAACCAGGTGATCGAGGCGGCGGGGCTGCGGTTCCCGACGCCGCTGCTGGGGCTCAGCCCCAGGGATCTGGGGGCGGAACTCTCCGCCGCCCTGCCGGTGGAGAAGGTGCGGGTCAGCCGCTTGATGCTGCCGCCGCGGCTGCGGGTCGAACTCACCGACAGGGAAGCCGTGGCCCGCGCCCAACGCCGCCTTCCCAGCGGCCTCGAAATGGGCTACGTGGATCGCCTGGGCAGCTGGATCAATGTGCATCAGAGCGGTGGCGTGCGCATCAAGGGCAGCAGCCAGCTGATGGTGAAGGGCTGGAACGAACGCCATCGTCCCGCCCTTTCCCTAGTGCTGGCCAACCGGGAGCGGATCGGTCCCACCCTCACCGAGATCCGCTTCGCTCCCGACGGCAGCCTCTGGCTGGTGACCACCAACCTCGGAAATCTGAGGCTCGGCCCGGTGGATGGGCGCCTGCAGGAGCGGCTCGATGTGGCGGCCCATCTGGTTCACACCCTGCCGGGCTCCCTGCCCCCCTCCCTGCTGGCCAGGGACCGGGGCAATCCCGCCCAGCTGATTGATCTGAGCGATCCGGATCAGCCGGAACTCAGCCTTTCAGGACCGGTGAAGAACGGCACCATGCCCAAGCCGGGCTCGGCACCGGTGCCGAGGGGAGCCCAGTAGGCCAGAATTCCCAAAGGCGAGGCGATGCACACACAGCATTGCGACATCGAGGGTTCCGGTCCATTGTGCTTTCTTCCGCACTTCCGCGGACCCGGCTAAGGACATAATGCAGCCGCAGATCAACGGCAACAGCTCCCCTCCCGCGATGACGCGCGAACCGGCCATCCCCCTACCCGTCGATCTCACGACCACGCAGGAGCCCTACGAGATGAGCCAGAGCCAGCCCCAGTCCCAGTCCAGCAGCAACGGCATCGTGCCTAGCCAGTCGGCCCGGATCGAGGTGATCGGCGTCGGAGGGGGCGGCAGCAATGCGGTCAACCGGATGATCGCCTCCGACCTGCAGGGCGTGGGCTATCGGGTGCTCAATACGGATGCCCAGGCGCTGCTCCAGTCGGCGGCCCGCCAGCGCATCCAGCTCGGCCAGAAGCTCACCCGGGGTCTGGGAGCGGGCGGCAATCCGGTGATCGGGCAGAAGGCGGCGGAGGAATCCCGCAACGATCTCCAACAGTCGCTTGAGGGCGCGGATCTGGTGTTCATCGCGGCCGGCATGGGCGGTGGCACCGGCACGGGAGCCGCTCCGATCCTGGCCGAGGTTTCCAAGGAAGTGGGCGCCCTGACCGTGGGCATCGTCACCAAACCCTTCGGCTTTGAGGGACGCAAGCGCTTGCGCCAGGCGGAGGAGGGCATCGCCCGGCTGGCCGAACACGTGGACACCTTGATCGTGATCCCCAACGATCGCCTGCGGGACGCCATCGCCGGGGCCCCTCTTCAGGAGGCTTTCCGGGCGGCCGACGACGTTCTGCGCATGGCCGTGAAGGGCATCACCGAGATCATCACCAAGCCCGGCCTGGTGAATGTGGACTTCGCCGATGTGCGTTCGGTCATGGCCGACGCCGGCACGGCGCTGTTGGGCATCGGTGTGGGTTCGGGCCGCTCCCGGGCCAGCGAGGCCGCCCATGCGGCCATCAGCAGCCCCCTGCTGGAATCGGCCCGCATCGACGGTGCCCGCGGCTGTGTGATCAACATCAGCGGCGGTCGCGACATGACCCTCGAAGACATGACCACCGCCTCGGAAGTGATCTACGACGTGGTCGATCCCGACGCCAACATCATCGTGGGTGCGGTGGTGGACGAAAGCATGGAGGGCGAGATCCACGTGACCGTGATCGCCACCGGCTTCGAAAGCGGCAACACCTATCGGCCCGAGCGCACCACCCAGAGCTTCGTGGATGCTCTGAACACCGGCACCGGCAACGTGTCTGAGGAGAAGGGCGCCATGATTCCGCCATTCCTGCTCAACCGCCAGAATCGGATCGACTGAGGATCTTCGGCAGCCGCGCCAGTGCCGCCGGGCTTGATGCAAAGACATTGCCGTCCTGATCCCAGGGCGGCTTTTTTGTGTGCCGCCCTGGGATCAGGGAAAACCTTGCTGCCAATAGGGTGACCCGGAATCCACGCCTGCCCTGAGCATCCCGTGTGGCTGCTCCCTTCCGGTCCTGACCAGATTTGGGCGTCGGAGCCGCGTGGGTCCGAGTCGATTAGATGCTAGCAATGGCGCTGCCCCTGAGTCCGCCCCGTGCCCCAGCGCCCCGGTGATCTGCTGCTTCGCAAGCAGGCTGGCCTGCCGATCTCGGTGCTCACGGCCTGGGACGCCCTCTCGGCCGCCGTGGTGGCCGCCGCCGGAGCCGATGCGGTGCTGGTGGGCGATTCCCTGGCGATGGTGGTGCTCGGCCATGGCACCACCCTGCCGGTGACCCTCGACGAGATGCTGCACCACTGCCGTGCCGTGGGGCGGGGGCTGGCCGCCGAACCCCACCATGGCCACGCCCCCCTGCTGATCTGCGACCTGCCCTTCCTGAGCTACCAATGCTCCGCGGATGAGGCGGTGGCAGCCGCCGGTCGGGTGCTCAAGGAAACTCCGGCCGCCGCCGTGAAGCTGGAGGGGGCCGAACCCGAAACCCTCGTGGTGATCGACCGGCTGGTACGCAGTGGCATTCCGGTGATGGGGCACCTCGGCCTCACGCCCCAATCGGTGCACCGGCTGGGCTACCGCCGCCAGGCAGTGGATCCCGCCGGCCAGGAGCGGCTGCGGCGCCAGGCCCTGGCGCTGGAGCGCGCCGGCTGCTTCTCCCTTGTGCTCGAGCATGTGCCGGCCGAGCTGGCCACCGAACTGTGCGCCCGACTGACGATCCCGGTGATCGGCATCGGTGCCGGCGATGCCTGCGACGGCCAGGTGCGGGTGACCGCCGACCTGCTGGGCCTGACGGTCCGCCAGCCCCCCTTCTGCCCGCCCCTGCTGGCAGGGCGTTCCCTGGCGGTGGAGGCCTTGCGGGGCTGGATCAAGGCCCAGCGTTCGCCTGCCACCAGTCCAGAAGCTCCCGCAGCACCCCATTGCTGAGGGCCAGGCCGGCCGGATCGCTGAGCCGCCAGCGGGGACCCATCACCTCGAGCAGGCCCCGGGCTTCCCAGGGGGCCAGCTGGCGGCGCAACGCCGCCAGCTGCTCGGAGCGGAGCCCATGGTGGGCGGCCAGGCGGGAGAGATTCACCCCTTCCCGGCGCCGCAGCCCCACCAGCAACAGTTCGTCGGCAGGCATGCCGCCCGCTCCGCCCTGCCCAGGTTCGCCGGCTTCTCCTGTGGCAGTGGGCATGCCCTCCTCCAGCCAGCGGGCATAGCCCTCCCGGGTGCGGGGCCTGGCCAGACGGCGGCCGTAGGGAGCGGAGGTGGCCCCCATGCCGAATCCCCACCAGCCGGCACCGCTCCAGTAGACGCGGTTGTGACGGGAGGCGTGGCCGGGCAGGGCGTAATTGGAGATCTCGTAGTGGCCGTAACCGGCGGCCACCAGCTGCTGCCAGGTGAGTTCCATCAGATCGGCGGCCAGGTCGTCATCGGGCAGGGGCAGCTCCCCGCGCTCCTGGCGCCGGGCGAATACGGTGCCCGGCTCCACGATCAGGTCGTAGACCGAGAGATGGGGGGCTCCCGTGGCGATGGCCCGATCGAGCTGCTGGCGCCAGTGGGAAGCGGTCTGGCGGGGCAGTCCCTGGATCAGGTCGAGGCTCCAGCTGGCCAGATCCCCACAGCGCTGGGCCTGGGCGAGCCAGTGGGTGGCCTCCAGCAGCTGGCTGGCCCGGTGGCGGCGTCCCAGGGCCTCCAGCACGTCGTCATCGAAGCTCTGCCCCCCCAGGCTCACCCGGTTGATGCCGGCCTCCAGATAGCCGGCCAGCCGGGGCCGATCGAAGCTGGCGGGGTCGAGTTCGAGGCTGATCTCGGCGCAGGGAGCCAGCCCGAACGCGTGCCGCAGCGTGGCCAGCAGAGCCGCCACCTGGGGCGGCGTCAGCATTGAGGGCGTGCCGCCGCCGAAATACACGGTGGAAAGGGGAGGCGCGGCGGTGGCGGTGGCTGTGATGGCGGCGGTGGCGGCGGCGGCAGTGGCGGCCGCGGCGGCAGTGGCGTGGATCTCGCCGTGCAGAAGCTCGAGGTAGGCGGCGATCGAGCCGGAGTTGGCACCATCCGCCCTGTCGCCGAGGGGCACCACCGCAAAATCGCAATAGAAGCAACGGCGGTGGCAGAAGGGGAGATGGATATAGGCGCTGCGGGGTTCCATCAAGGGCGGTAACCCCTGCAGGCCAAATGGCCCGCGATCCGGCAAGCTGCATGCCTGATGTGATGGGTCGCCACGGGGCCGGATCTTCGGAACATGGTGGACTCCCTCATCCTGCTTCTGTTTGTGATTTCCGGGGCCGCCACCGGCTGGCTGGGGGTCGACCTTCTACCGGAGAAGTTGCTGCTCCAGGTGAACAACCTCGAGGGCCTGCGCACGGTGATGGCCGGGTTCGGAGCCTTCTTCGGGGTGATCGCCGGCTTCCTGTTCCAGCAGCTGCGCCGCAGGCTGATGCAGCAGGTGCGCAGCATGCCCACCGATCTGCTGGTGAGCCGGGCGGTGGGTCTGATTCTCGGCCTGCTGGTGGCCAACCTGCTGCTGGCGCCGATCCTGCTGCTGCCCCTGCCCTGGGAGGTGGTGCTGGTCAAACCGCTGGCGGCGGTGCTCAGCAATGTGTTCTTCGGGGTGCTGGGCTACAACCTGGCCGAAGTCCATGGCCGCACCCTGCTGCGGTTGTTCAATCCGAGCAGCACTGAAGCCCTGCTGGTGGCGGAAGGGGTGCTCCAGCCCGCCACCGCCAAGATCCTCGACACCAGCGTGGTGATCGACGGCCGGATCCGGGGCCTGCTGAGTTCGGGCCTGCTGGAAGGCCAGGTGATCGTGGCCCAGGCGGTGATCGATGAGCTCCAGGCCCTGGCCGATTCAGCCAATGCCGAGAAGCGGGGCAAGGGGCGTCGAGGTCTGAAGCTGCTCTCCGAACTGCGGGAGACCTACGGCCGCAGGCTGGTGGTGAACACCACCCGCTACGAGGGCAACGGCGCCGACGACAAACTCCTCAAGCTGACGGCCGACACCGGCGGCACCCTGCTCACCGCCGACTACAACCTGGCCAAGGTGGCCGAGGTGCAGGAGCTCAAGGTGATGAACCTGAGCGAACTGGTGATCGCCCTGCGGCCGGAGGTGCAGCCCGGCGACAACCTGCAGCTCAAGATCGTGCGCGAAGGCAAGGAGGCCGACCAGGGGGTGGGCTATCTGGAGGACGGCACGATGGTGGTGGTGGAGGACGCCCGGCAGCGGATCGGCGAACGGCTGCCGGTCACGGTCACCGGCGCCCTGCAGACCCCCACCGGCCGGATGGTGTTCGCCCGCTGGGACACCAACGAGCGCCAGGGGGAAGCCGCCAGCGAAAAACCGGAAGAGAAAGGTGGCAACCGCTCGCCAGGCAAATCGGGCGGGAAACCCGTCGCCGCTCGCGGGCAGCAGCCTCCAGGACCCGGCTAGGCTCCAGCGAAATGCCTGTCGGTGAGCGCGGATGTCGGTGTCAGCCCCCTACTACGGCGATTCCGCCGTGATGCGCACCCCGCCGCCGGACCTGCCCTCGCTGCTGCTCAAGGAAAGGATCGTCTACCTGGGCCTGCCGCTGTTCAGCGATGACGACGCCAAGCGGCAAATGGGCATCGATGTGACCGAGCTGATCATTGCCCAGCTGCTCTACCTGGAGTTTGACAACCCGGAGAAGCCGATCTTCTTCTACATCAACTCCACCGGCACCAGCTGGT
>JBBASR010000026.1:0-35813 GCA_040399125.1 Cyanobium sp.
GAGCGGCTGCCGGAACTGCAGGGGAAGGTGCTGAAGATGCGCTATGGCATCGAGGGGGACGAACCGATGAGCCTCACCTCGATCGCCCGCAGCCTCGGCATGAGCCGCGACAAGACCCGCAACCTGGAGCGTCGTGCCCTGGAGGGCATCCGTTCCCAGTCAGCCCAGCTGCACGGGTACCTGGCGGCCTGAGCGAGGAACTCAGCCTTGCCGCCATTCCCCCGGCGGCGAGAGATCCTGAAACGATTGCCGCTTCTGAAGATTGCGGTAACCGCGATAGCGGCGCTCGCCTGGATGACGGCGCCACCAGGCTGCGCCCTTCTGCTCGAATTCACTGATCCGGATCGGCAGAGGTGGATGGGAAAGCCAGTAATCCATCAGCGGGTCGGCCTGTTGCCGTTCCGGCCCGTTGGCCGCTTCCACAGCCCGGGCCATCGACTGCATGCCACTCCCCAGGGCCGCCGGGTCATAGGGACTGCTGACCAGGAGGCTGTAGGCATAGTCATCGGCTTCATGCTCGGTGGTCTTGCTGTAGCCATGGCGAATCAGCAGCTGGACCGCCTGATCGGCAATCTCCCCAAGGGTGGAGTCAGGCTCTGAGCTGCGGTGACGGGCGAGCAGCTCGAAGCGCACCAGATCAAAGCAATGCCCCAGTTCGATGTGCCCGAGCTCATGGGCGAGCACCGCCACCAGCTCGGCTTCCGACGCCATGACCCCCAGCAGTTCCCGGGTCACGAGCACCACGCCACCGGGCAGCGCCATGGCGTTCGGCCCGCCATAGCCGCTCAGGACATAGGCCCGGTAGGGAAAGGGGCGACGGGTATGGCTGCGCAGACTGGTCATCAGCCGATCGAGATAGACCTGATCCGGATCGTTGGGGCTGATGAGCTGGCCATAGCTCTCCCGGTAGGCATCCCCCAGCAGGCGCTCGTCCACCGCATCCACCGGCAGCAGGCGACTCACCAGACGATCCATCAGCTTCACGGGGGTGCCGAGCATCTGGAAGGGGAGGGCCAGCGAGGTCTTCAGGGGAGTGGAGAGCCGATGCTGGCCCAGGAGAGCGACCAGGCCCGTCGCTGCGGTCAGCAGCAGCCCCAGCACGGTCCATCGGCGCCACGGCCCGCTCACAGGAACCGCTCCCGGAAGCGGCTGTAGATGGCGTTCATCGCCAACATCAGCACCCCCACCCCGAGAAACACCAGGCCCCGCTGGCCCAGATCGGATTCCGCCATGTCGATCGCCACAAGGCGCAGCGGACAGGCCGCCAGCCCCAGCAGGGCAACGCTGCGGAACTGGTTGTCCCGCAGCACCGCGCTCAGCACGTAGATGACAAAGGCCTCCGCGGCCCACAGCAGGGTGAGCAGGGAATGGTCGTAGCGCTGGGAGAGGTAAAAGGCCACCCCGGCGAACAGCGGGAACAGCAACCAGCGGGGGCGCTGACGGGCCAACGGGCCGCCGATCCGCGCCAGCAGAGGCCAGCCACCGGGTCGGGCCAGCTCCTCGGGGGAGAGCAGCCGGTGGGAAGCGGCCACGTAAGCCACCTGCAGCGCCATGGTGAGCAGACCCACCTGATGGGGCTGCTCCCACCACAGCCGGGAAGGGGATTCCATCCGGCTGAGCATGGCCACGAGGGTGGCGATCGAAAGCCAGAACAGCAGCACCGAGTACAACCCCAGCCGGGCGGAAAAACGGCGGCGCAGCCAGGGGGTCACCAGGGCCAGGGCAAGCAGGGCCCAGGCCACCGGCCGCCAGAGCGTGCTCACCTCACTCAGGATGGTGACGATGGCGCCCAGCAGGGCCGCCTCGAGCAGCCAGGGATGGCACCGCTGCCAGAGCGCCGCCGCCTCCACCGCTGCGCGCGGACGGAAGCACCACCAGTAGACCACCACAGCCAGCCCCAGCAGTTCGATCAGCAGCCGCGCCGGCAGGGTGACCCCCCCGAACGCCAGATCCGCCGGACTCTGGCTGATCACCAGCAGGTAAGCGGCCGCAAAGGCCCCGAGATAGCCGAGCCCCAGGGCCAGGCAATGGTCGGCTTCCGGTCGCTTGAGGAGCTCGCTGAGTTCAAGCGCCAACAGCGAAAGCATCAGCCAGGCCACTCCTGGAATCAGCGGCGAGATCGAATCGAACAGCAGATAGGCCGCCACGCCGATGCCGATGCCGAGCAGGTGCAGGCCCACCGGCCGGATCCGCGGCCCCCGGCCCGCAGCCATCAGCAGCAGGGCGAGGGCCGCCAGGGGAACCAGCTGCCCGAGCGCGAAGGCTGGGGACGGGACGGCTGGGGACGGGCGATCGATGAGCAAGCGGCCCCAGGCCACGCCATGGGCGAGGCTGATCGCGATTGTGGAGGCCGGCAGCAGACCGGGCACCACCGCCGCAGCGGCGCCCCGGGCGGAGCGGGTACGCAGGGCCGGCAGCAGCAGGCTCCCCAGGGCTGGCAAGGCCATGGCGGCCTGCCATGGCGGCGGCGTGGCGACCGCGGTGGCGACCGTCAGAAGGGCTGCCCCCAGCCAGCTCAGCAGCGCCGGAAGGGGCAGCAGGGGCAGGAAGGTCCGTCGCAGACTGGCCAGGCGGCACTGGGCGACGACCAGCAGCAGGCCGCCGCCCGCCAGCTCGCTGGCCGTGCTCCAGCGGGGACCATGGGCAGGTGCCCAGAAGCTGGCGTCGAGGCCCCTGAGCAACAGCACCAGGCCACAGACGACCGCCAGGGCCCAGGCAATGCGTGGAAGGAACAGATCCCCTTCCGCCATGCCTTCTGCCACGGTGAGCCAGAGGAAGAGCAGCACCTCCACCAACACCCCCAGCAGCACCAGGGAGACGTCGGTCACCAGGGGGATAAGGGCCAGCAGGGCTGCCATGGCCAGGGTCTGGGCCACCAGCAGGTCGGTGCGCTGCTGAGCGTGAATGCCGCGACGGCGGCTGCGCAGAGCCAGGAGAACTGCCCCCCCGGCGGCAAGGGCCAGCCCCAGACAACGCCCCAGCTCCGCCTGGGGATAGACCGAAAGCGCCAGACCCAGACCGCCCCAACCGATCAGCTGGGTGGTGAGCCCCAGCGCCGGCGGCGGAATGGCTTGGAGCGGCCGACGCTGGTGCTGAATCAGCAGCGCGCTTCCGAACACGACCAGAGCCGCCACCAGCGCCTGCGGGCGCAGTTCCTGGTGGTCGACAAGCCGGTCCAGCCGCAGGAACCATGAGGCGTGGAATGCCCCGTAGGCCAGGGAAACGACCAGCTGGTGGCGGCCCCAACCCTGCCGAAGGGGCAACAGCAACCCGGCCATCGCCACCAGACTTCCCACGAGAAGGCTGGCAACCGACTGGGGCACGATCAGCAGCGGCAGCAGGTTGACCACCGTGTGCAACGAGGCCACCGTCTGGGTGGGGGCGCGGGCCGCCAACAGCAGATTCACCGCCATCGCCAACCCCAGCAGTGCCAACGCCGCCAGGGGGTCTTGGATCCACTGCAGTCCGAGGCCAGCCATGGCCCCGGCGCCCGTACAGGCCAGCAACAGCAGGGCCGCACCACCACTGCGCATCCATCGGAACAATTCCTGCCAGGGTTGGCGCTGCAGCAGCGAAGGCAGCGCCAGGGCAAAGGCCGCCCCCAGCAGGAGGAGAAAACGGGAGAAGGGCTCAAGTCGCAGGGCCAGATTGATGGCCAGGAACGTGATGCCGGCCACCACCACCAGCACGCCGAGGATGCCGGTCCAGTTCTCGATCAAGAGGCGCTCAGCGCGCCGCCACAACGCCAGCAGCGCCGATTTCGTGGCTGGCGGCAGCAGGGAACCAACGACAGGTCGCGGTGTTCGAGGTGGAAGCGGCGACAGCTGGTGCGGCGGCGGCGCTGGCAGCGGCGGCGGGCTCTCCGGCGACGGCGGCAGCGGGCGCTCCTGCCGGCCGATCTCGCGGGTCCCGAGCTGCTCCTCCAGGGCCTGGATGCGCAGGCCCCATTGCTGCAGCTGCTGCCTCTGGAGCAGAAGCTCCTGTTCGAGCTTCCGCAGCCGCCTTACACCGGTCAGCCAGCGCAAGGCAAGCACCAGCAGAACCAGGGACAGCAGGAAGGAGATCACCCTGGCAGGTGCAACTCTCCCCGTCTAACGATGACAAACGAGACCTGAAGGTCAAACCGGCCAGTTGTTACAGGAACAGCGAGGCCGGCTCCAGAGGTGGGAAGGAAATCAGAAGAACTGGTCGAAATTGTCGAAGTCCACGGCCTTGAAGTTGCCGGCCTGCACCTGCTCCATCAGCCGCTCCAACTGGACCCACAGGGCCCCCGCGGTGGCCACCGAGAGCAGGAAGGCCACCAGCAGCGCCGTGCCGGCACCGAAACCGAACACCTGCAGGCTGCCCCCGATGAACAGGGTCACCCCGGCCATCAGGCCGATCCAGGGCAGGATTGTCTCCAACCGACCGAGCGGCAGCAGTGGCAGGCGATCCTGCTTCCAGGCCTCGAGGCGGTCCTGCACCAGCCTGGAGAACGTCAGTCCGCAGAGCACGCCGATGGCGAGACCCACCCCCGCCAGCAGGTAGGGGGGTGGCTGGATGCGGGCATACTCCAGCAGGATCTCGGCGCCATCAAGATCGCCATAGAAACCGCTGGCCTGGTCAGCTGCCGCCTCCTGCAGGGTGAGGGGAGGGCTGGGGAGTGCGACGGCGGGGATCACGCGGCATCGGCAGGGATTGGCCAGACCATAGAGGGGCGTTCTCACGCCAGGTGGATGAACCAGGCGAGCACCGAGGCCACCAACACCGAGATCAGGGTGATTTTCTGAAAGCGGCTGTCCACCCTGTTGATCAGTCGCACCATCGAACGACGCCCTTCCTCCCCCTCCACCGCCTCCAGCCTGTTGCCCCCCCAGACGAAAAGGCCGTAGCAAGCCAGGCAGACCACGTAGGCGATCACATAGATCTTGTCGATGAAGGTCAGATAGGGGAGCTCCGGAATCGTGGCTTTGTAGCTCGCCTGCATGAACACCAGGGTGAGCACGGCCGTGGCAGGAATGGCGATCCGCACATCCCAGAAGCTGCTGGAAAGAGAGGGCGCCACAATCACGATCGCCATCACCACCAGCAACGGCTGAATCAACGACCAGAAGGAAGCCCGGATCGATCGTTCGTAGGAAGCCTGAAAGACCATCTGGCTGTAGGCAGTGGCGGCCCGACCCGGATCATCCGAGACGCCGAAGTTGGTTTCATAGACATGCCTGTACTCCTCCATCTGCCAGCCCCGGGTGATGAAACCGGTCAGATCCGCCTGGCGGCCGATTCCTGAATTGCTCTGATCGGGCAGAATGCGCAGACGATTGAAAGGGAAGCGGTTGTCTTCGTCGTTGTTCACCTCAACGGCGATCGGCAGGTGAACTGAGAAAAAGGGATATTTCCTCAGATCGAGCTTGCCGATATAAAATTTCCCCGAGAACCAGAAGAGTTGGTAATACTCGCCATTGGCCAGCAGTTGGGGAGCAGCTCCGATGGGGCGCAACCCCCCATCCCAGGTTTCCGCCTGATTGATGAATCCCAGCAGTTCCAGCGGCGAAAGGGAGAGCTCCTCCAGCTTCCTTTGCAGACCGGCACCCCAGCGCATCCAGAGATAGCCGTTTCCCGTGAACATCGGCGCCTCCAGATCCAGGTTGTGCAGGCTGTCCACGAACAGACCCACCTTCACCACTTCGGTACCAGGCAGAAGCGCATTGGCCTCCCTGCTGGTTTCGGAGGCGTAGTTGCCCGGCGCCATCGACGGCGGGGATCGGCTGGGTTTCTTCGCGACCCCAGCGGAGCTGCCGGGCGGAGGGGCCTGCAGCAGATAGCGATCCCGCGAACCGATCGGTTGCGGTTCGAGCAGGTGCAGGCCGATCCAGAGGGAGAAAAAGAGGAGGCCCGCCGCAAGCAGCCGGAAAAGCTCCTTTCGGGTCTGCCGTGATCCGTGCGGGGGAACGGGCATCACCTTCCCCTAGGCAGCCAGTGGGTTGATCCTGGCCAGCACATCACCCGCCAGCCGGCGCATCGAGAACTTGCTGCGCAGCAGGCCGAGAAGCCGCTGCATGTCCTCGGTGTGGAGCCGGTTGTCGGTCACGAGCGACAGCAGCAGGCGCCGGCGCAGGTTGCTGCCCTCCCTGCCCAGCAACAACCGCAACCCATCGCGGGCCACCGGCAGCAGATCGGCATCGGGGCCTTCGCTCTCCACCACCGCCAGCAGGTTCTCAAGCCGTGTCACCTGCAGACGACCTTCGCGATCAAACAGCACCTCCAGCAGCTTGTCGCGCATCTCGGCCGTGTCTCCGGCCAGCAACCTCCTTGCCACGTAGGGATAGGCCACCTGCAGGATCCGGAAGCCCGGATCGAGGCGCATCGCCAGCCCCTCCTGGCTGACCACCGCCCGGATGATCAGGGCGAAGCGGGCCGGCACCCGGAAGGGATAGTCGTACATCAGCTCCGAAAAGCGATCGGTGATCGCCTTGAAGTTGAAATCGCCCACGTTCTCGCCCAGGGCTCCACCGAGCACCTCCTCGAGGGCTGGAACGATCGGCACCAGATCCGTACCGGCACTCAGGAAGCCCAGGGTCACGAAATCCCTGGCCAGCGCATGGAAATCCCTGTTGATCAGATGCACCACAGCGCCGGTGAGGGTGAGGCGGTCGGCATCGCTGAGCGAATCCATCATCCCGAAGTCCACATAGGCCACATGGCCCATCCCGCGGGTGCGCCCGGGCAGGGCGAACAGGTTGCCGGGGTGCGGATCGGCGTGGAAGTAGCCGAATTCGAGCAGCTGCTGCAGTCCCGAAATCACGCCGGTGCGGATCAGGGCCGCGGGGTCGAGGTGATGGGCCTCCAGCTCACGGCGGTTCTGCAGTTTGGTGCCCTGGATCCACTGGGTGGTGAGCACCCTGCGGCTGGAAAGCTCACGGTGCACCCTCGGCACCGTGACCTCCGGCTGGCCGGCGAACAGGGCCGCGAAGCGTTCGGCGTTGTCGGCTTCCTTGCGGTAGTCGATCTCCTCGAACAGGCTGCGGCCGAATTCATCAATGATGTCGCCGAGGCCGAAACCGAGATTGAGGGGCAGGTAGGGAGCGCCGAGCACCCCCAGGGCCCGGATGATCGCCAGGTCGCGCCGCAGCAGAAACGGCAGTTCGGGGCGCTGCACCTTCACCGCCACCCAACGGCCATCGCCAAGCCGGGCCCGGTAGACCTGGCCCAGACTGGCGGCGGCCACGGGATAGTCCGGAAACTCGGCGAACAGCTCGCCGGGAGCCGCCCCCAGTTCCTCGCGGATCACCGCCTCGGCGATGGCGTGGGGGTAGGCGGGCAGGTCGTCCTGGAGGCGGGTGAGCTCCTCGAGCCAGTCGCGACGCACCAGGTCGGGGCGGGTGGAAAGGGCCTGCCCCACCTTGATGAAACAGGGTCCCAGGCCGCTGAGCGTGGCAAGGATGCGCTGGGCCAGGCGCTTCTGGGTGGCGGCATCGGGACTGCTGCCCTGGATCGCCAGCCCCAGGGCAAGCCAGCCCAGCTGCCACAGCACCACCAGCAGCCGGGGGATCCAGATCCACGGTCTGGCCAGCAACCAACGCAGGTCGGCGTCGGGGTCGTAGCGAGGGGAGTCGACCAGGGCAGTGCGGTTCAGTGGCCAGACTCTAGAAACCTCGAACCTGCCGCCATGGGCGAACCGGCTGCCCCGCAGGGTGTCCCCAGTCCGTCCCTGCTGGAGGCCCTGAGCCGTAGGGCGCCGCGGCTGCCCCTGCACCTGCCGGCCCACGGGCGGGGCCGGGGCCTGGCGCCGGGACTGCGCCAGCTGCTGCAGCTGGGGCCCGGCAGCTGGGATCTGCCGGAACTGCCGGAGATCGGCGCACCGTTGGAGGCGGAGGGGGCGGTGGCGGAGGCCCAGCGACGCTGCGCCGCCCTGCTCCGGGCCGATCACTGCTGGTTCGGCGTCAACGGAGCCTCGGGCCTGCTGCAGGCGGCATTACTCGGACTCTGCCCCCCCGGCGGGCGGGTGCTGCTGCCCCGCAACCTGCACCGCTCGCTGCTGCATGGCTGCGTGCTGGGGGGCCTGGAGCCCCTGCTCTACAACCTTCCCTTTGATTCCCATGGCGGGCTCTGGCAGCCGCCCAGTCCTAGGCACCTGGAGCAGGTGCTGATCGCGGCTGCCCACGGCGGCACCCCGGTGGCGGCCCTGGTGCTGCTGGATCCCACCTACCAGGGCCTGGCCGCAGACCTGCCGGGGCTGCTGGCGGTGGCGCGCGGCCCGCTGGGGGTCGCCGCCGCAGGGCGAGCCGACGGCCTGCCGGTGCTGGTGGACCAGGCCCATGGCCGCGGCGAAGCGGTGGCGGCAGGGGCCGATCTGGTGGTGCTTTCCCTGCAGAAGAATGGCGGCGGCCTGGCCCAAAGCGCCGCTCTGCTGGCGCAGGGCCCCCGCATCGTGCCGGAAGCGCTGGAGAGGGCCCTGCTCTGGCTGCAGACCTCCAGCCCCAGCGCCCTGTTGCTGGCCTCCACAGCCGCGGCCCTGGAGCACGCCCACAGCCCGGCCGGCCGCAGGCAGCGCCAGCGAAGCGAAAGCCGCGCCCGCAAGCTGGCCCAGCGGCTCACGGCAGCCGGCCTGCCCCTGCTCCCCAATGCCGACCCCTTGCGGCTGGTGCTGGCCACCGCTCCCCTCGGAATCAATGGCCTGGAGGCCGATGCCTGGCTGCTGGAACGGGGGGTGGTGGCCGAATTGCCCGAACCCGGAGCGCTCACCTTCTGCCTGGGGCTGGCGCCACCGCTGGCCCTGGAACGCAGCCTGCCGTGGTGGCTGAAACAGCTGCGGCGCTCCCTGGGCAAGGCCCCGTTGCCCCCCTTCCAGCCGCCGCCGCTGCCCCTGGTCGCGGCGCCGGAATGGCCGCTGGGGCAGGCCTGGCGGGCCCCCTCCGAACGGATTCCACTGGCGGCATGCCAAGGCCGGGTGGCGGCCGCGCCGCTCTGCCCCTATCCACCGGGCATTCCCCTGCTGGTGCCCGGAGAGCGGATCGATGCCGCCCGGGCGGACTGGCTTACGCAGCAGGCACAGCTGTGGCCGGGTCAGATGCCCGCAAGCGTGGCGGTGGTGGTGGAGGGACCGGGAGCAGAAATCAGGGTCCGCCGCTGATACGTTGGGGCCAAAGGCCGAACCCAGAGGGGTCCCGATGGCGGAGGAGCGCCCCGCGACCGATCCCCAGCAAAGCTCCGCCTCCAGGGGGCCGGGCCAAGCGGTGCCCCAGGCCGCAGACCCGCAGAGCAGAGAGACCCAGCCCGAAGAACTTTTTCAGTGGGATTTCGTCACCCCGGGGCTCCCCGATGGCTGCTTTGAAGCGGCGCCGGGCTTCAGTCCCACGCCGCTGGAGCTGCGGGTGATGCTGCTGGCCCATCTGCGGCCCCGAGCGGATTCGCTGGTCTGGGACGTGGGCGGTGGCACCGGTGCCCTGGCTCTGGAGATCGCCCGGCTCCTTCCGGCAGGCTCGGTGCACACCTTGGAGCGGGACCCGGAGGCGATCGAGCTGCTGGAGCGCAATCGGGCCCGATTCGGGATCACCAATCTGCACATCCATGCCGGCGAGGCACCAGCGGATCTGGTCCGGTTGCCTCCCCACCCCGACCGGGTGCTGCTGGAGGTGGGCCGGCCGCTCGGCGATGTCCTGCGCAAGGTCTGGGGGGCCCTGCAACCCCAGGGCCGGCTTGTGATCAGCACGGTGAATCTGGAGGGACTGGTGGACGCCACCGACACCCTCGCCCAGTTGGCCGCCCGGGATGTACAGGTGGTACAGGCCACGGTGCACCGCATGCAGCGCAGGGGCAGCCAGTCCAAGCTGGCGGCGGCCGAACCCCTGTTTGTCATTGCCGCGGAACGCTGAATCCTTGTTGCCCCGACCCCGCACGGCCACT
Organism: Cyanobium sp.; assembly: GCA_040399125.1. GTDB lineage: Bacteria > Cyanobacteriota > Cyanobacteriia > PCC-6307 > Cyanobiaceae > Cyanobium. The sequence continues at coordinate 9,886 of JBBASR010000026.1, forward strand.
TCTCTAGCGAGGCTCGCCAGCGGTTGGGCCGCAGGCGGCATCGGTTTTCTGGTGGTGTTGCTCGGGGGCTGGTGGTTCACCGCCGCGGTGGGGGTGATCGTGCACCTCGGGCTCCTGGAGTTCTTCCGGATGGCCCAGTTCAAGGGCATCCGACCGGCCACCAAGACGACCCTTGCGGCCGTGCAGCTGCTGCTGATCACCACCCAGGCGGCCGCCGGCAACCTCTGGCCCCCCCATGGGGTGGCCGGCGACGGGGCGGCGGCCGTGCTGCCGGCTTCGGGCGCGGTGATCTGTGGCTGGCTGCTGCTGCAACCCGTCACCGGCACCATCGCCGACATCGCCGCCTCGGTGTTCGGACTGTTCTACCTGGGCTTTCTGCCCAGCTACTGGATCAAGCTGCGGGATCTGGTGGACCCTGCCCTGGCTCCCCATCTCACCGGTTCGGTACTCGGCAGCGGCTGGCCCTGGACCTCCGGTCTGGCGCTCACCCTGCTGGCCTGCTTCCTGATCGTGGCCACCGACATCGGCGCCTATGTGATCGGACGCCGCTGGGGGCGCCATCCGCTTTCCCCGATCTCCCCCGGCAAGACGGTGGAGGGGGCCCTGGGAGGGGTGCTGTGTGCAGCCCTGGTGGGGGCGATCGGAGGCGTGTGGCTGGGCTGGCGCTGGGGGGGGTTGATCGGGGCCGTGCTCGGACTGGTGGTGTCGCTGTTCGCCCTGGTGGGGGATCTCACCGAATCAATGATGAAGCGCGATGCCGGCGTCAAGGATTCCGGTGATGCGATCCCTGGCCATGGGGGCATTCTCGATCGGATCGACAGCTATCTTTTCGTGCCCGCGGTGGTCTACTCCCTGGTGACGCTTGTGCTGCCGGTGCTGGAGCGCGGATAGGGTTCGAGAAGCCTGATCGGCAGATGGCCACGAACTCCCTGGGCAAGGCCCTCCTCGAACTGGTGGACGACGCCATCGCGGTGGGGGGCGAGGACCTCGCCGCCATTCGCCGCCAATGGCGACGACTGCCGCCGGGAGCGGTTTTCTATCTGCTGCTGCTCGCTTGCCTGCCGCTGCTGATGGGGCTGGCAGGCCATCGCTATCAACGCAGTCGCCAGGCGTTTGTGCTCGAGCAGCAGCTCCAGCGCCAGGCGGCGGAGGCCGCCCTGATCGACGCCCTGGGTGATGCGCTGGATCGCGACGACCGCAAAGCCCTGCGGGCCCGCCTGCAGCTGGGCATGGCCGATGGCACGCTGGCGTCAGCGGTGGTGGCCGATCCCCGGGGCCAGGTGCTCGCCGCCCTTTCCCGGCCAGGGCCGAATGCCTCGCTGACCGTGCCGCTGGTGGCGCGACTGCAGGTGCAGCCCCCTCCTCCCTGGGTGGCGGAGACCATGGAGGAAGGCGACCTGCAGATCCGCTGGCATCCCCTGGGCCGAGAGCGGCGGGGCTGGCTGGAGCTGAAGACCTGGCCCGGGGCGGACAGCCGCCTGCTCGAGCGGCTCGATCGGCAGCAGTGGCTCGCCACCGGCCTGGGGGGACTGGGCCTGGCCAGCTGCATACCGCTGGGCATCCTCCTGGCACGCCACAGGGAGCGTGAGCAGCAGCGGCTCCTGGCGCAGGAGCGGAGCAGTGCCGATCTCCAGGCCCAGCATGACGCCATGACCGGGCTGCTCAACCGCAACGGGATCGAGCAGGTGCTGCAGAACGCCATCGCCAGGGTCGGCGCCGATCCGGAGGGCTGGCTCGCCCTCTGCGTGGTGGACCTGGACGACTTCACAACCGTGAACGAAACCGAGGGAGTGCCGGCAGGGGACCGGGTGCTGGTGGAGGCGGGCAGGCGGTTGCGCCAGTGTGCCCGCAGCCACGACTACGTGGGCCGGCTCGATGGGGATGTCTTTGTCTGTGTGCTCGATCCCTGCCCGATCGCCGAGGCGCCGGTGCTGCTTTCCGAGCGAATCCTGGAGGCGTTTCGGCGTCCCTTCCCGCTCGACCAACCGGGGGAAGACGTGCGGTTGCTTCGGCAGACGGTGAGCATCGGCATCGTGGTGGCCGATGGCCGGGCCCTGCTCAGTCCCTCGATCCTGCTCTACCGAGGGGATGCGGCCATGCACACCGCCAAGGCCGAAGGCAAGGATCGCTGGCACCGGGTGGTGCTGCCGCCGGCCCCCATCCCCGGCCAGCCCCCCTCCCCTGAGGTTCTCCCCGGCCCTTGAGTTGCGCCGGTTTTCCGGTGCGGGCCCCCTTGGGCTCAGGGAGAAACCCGTGCCTCGCCCTGCAGCAGCAACAGGTGACCTTCGAGAGCAGCCTGGTCGATGCGGATGCCGGGATCCATCGGCAACCTCATGCTGTTTTCTCCATCCTCACTGCAGATCTCGATGGTGCCGTCCACGGCCTGCAGGGTCACGGCACGGTGAAGGGGCGTACTGCTGCCCATGCCGGAGGCGAGCAGCACCAGGCGACCTTCCTCGATCCGAAGACCCCCGAGAGGGGTGAGGCCGAGCAGCTGTTCGGCCAGGTCATCCCCCAGGCTGCGCCAGGGGGGGGTGCTGAGCGAATGGCTCAGGCCTTCGCTGCTGAGGGCCACCTGACCCTGAATGCGGAAAGGCTCCTGGAGCTGCACCATCTGGGTGCGCAACAGGGCCCCCATCCGGACCCGGATCGGTTCGCTCTGCAGTTCGACGTGCTCGATCTGCAGCGCCTGAAAAACCACCCTGCGGGCCACCAGCCGCACCCCATCGAGGCGGCCGCGCAGCAGCTGGCTGGCCGACCCGGCCAGCTGGATCTCCAACTGCTCGATGCCATCACACTGTTGCCGCAGCCAGAATTCGAGGCCACGGGAAAGCAGGCCGAGCATCGGATCACTGCCGGCCGGTGTTCGTTCTGGCGAAGCCGGTGGGCGTTCTGGCGGGTGGCTGAACATGCCAGGTCAGTCCATGCGCGCCTTGCGGGCCGCCAGAAAAGCTTCGAGGGCCGTGACTCCCGCCAAAAGCAACAGACCGGCCAGCCCGACCAGCTGCTGACGGGGCTCCAGCCGGGGGTCAGCATCCGCAGCCAGCAGGGCTCCGGCCAGAAACCAGGCCGTGGCCAGGGCGGAGGTGATCCAGTAGGCCCGCCAGCGGCGCTGGTAGATGTAGCCGCTTCCCAGGCCCGGCACCATATTCAGCAGGGCTCCAAGCCAGGGGGCCGAGGCGGCCAGCACCTGCCGGGGGGGCAAGGGAGCCGCACCCTGGGATGGCGGGGAGGGAGGGATCGAGCGCATCGGCTTACTCAAGCATTTCGAAGAACAGCAGGTCCGCCCCTTCCGGACCGGTGAGCAACTCCTGGGCGACACCACCACGGAAGCCGAGGCCATCGCCATGTTTGAGGCTCTCCCCCCCAACACGGACCCCGCCATCGATCAGCTGCAGCCAGCCGAGGCTGCCGGCGGGGAGCGCCAGGGAAAGGGAGTGTGCCGCACCGGGCCGCGCCCGCCAGAGCCGCAGCGGCCGCTGGATCGCCATCGCCCCGTGGCTGCACTGGGGATCGAGCAGGGGCGTCCAGTCGGCGCCGATCTCGAACGCCTTCTGCTCATAGGCGGGGGGCAACCCCGGGCGACTGGGCTGGATCCAGATCTGCAGCAGCCGGCAGGGGCGAGCGGTCTCGTTCTTCTCGCTGTGCAGCACCCCGGTGCCGGTGGTCATCCGCTGCACCTCCCCCGCCCGGAGCACCTCGCCATGGCCCAGGGAATCGCGATGGGTGAGTTCCCCCTCCACCATCACCGTGACGATCTCCATATCCCGGTGGGGATGGAGATCAAACCCCCTACCGGCAGCGATGGTGTCGTCATTGATCACCCGCAACGGTCCGAATCCCATCCAGGCGGGATCGTGGTGGTGGCCGAAGGAGAAGGAATGCCAGCTGTCCAGCCAGTCGAGCCGGCTGTGGAAACGGGCCTCGGCAGGTCGCAGCAGCAGGCCGGTGCCGGTTGCGGAGCTCAGGGACACGGAATCAGGACCTCGAGATCAGGAAGCGGGATCAGAAGGAGGGGCGGGCAGGGTCGCCAGCCGATCGATCAGGTCGTCAATGCTGGCGTCCGCGGCGGGACGCTGGGGAGTGGTCACCAGCTGGCGCCCCACCACCACGGCCCCGAGATGGGCCAGCTGGATCCGCAGGGAGGTGAGCACCTCCACGCCGCCGCTGCCGGAATGGGTGGCGATGGCAACCGGCCGATGATTGAACAGGAGGCGGAAATCCTCTCCCTGCACCGAAAGCCAGGCGATGGCGCTGGTGAGCGCCGGCGGGATCGAGCCGTTGTATTCCGCCGCGCAGATCACCCAGCGCGGGGCGGCCTCCAGCATCCGCTGCAGGGCGGCCACCGCTTCGGGCGGAGTCTCCTGGCGGCGCCTGGACGTGAACAGGGGCAGATCCAGGGTGGTGAGATCGAGCACCAGGGGGTCGAACCCGCGGGCCCGGCCGGCGGCGGCAAAGCGTTCCGCCAGCCGCAGGTTCTCGCCATGGCTGGCGGTGATCACGAGCAGATCGCAGCTCATGGCAGAAAGGGGTAGTCGGTGTAGCCCACTGGACCAGGGGTATAGAACGTGGCGGGATCGGGGAGGTTGAGCGCCGCACCGGTTCTCAGCCTCTGCGGCAGATCGGGATTGGCCAGGAAGGCCGAACCGAAGGCCACCGCATCCACCGCTCCCACCGCCACGGCGGCCTTCGCCTCTTCGGCGTCGTAGCCCATGTTGGCGATCAGAACGCCCTGGAACCGTTCCCGCACCAGCGGGATCAGATCGCCGTGCTGCTCACCGAGGAAATCGCCCCGCATCAGATGCAGGTAGCTGAGCCCATGGCCATTGAGATGATCAGCCAGCCAGAGGGTCAGGCCGAGCGGATCACTGTCGCGGATGTCGTTGAAGCCGTTGAGTGGGGAGAGTCGCACTCCCACCAGCTCCGCCTCGCCGCGCGCCGCATCGATCACCTCCAGCAACAGCCGGGCCCGGTTTTCCACCGGGCCGCCGTAGGGCCCCTGGCGCTGGTTGGTGCCATCCCGCAGGAAGGCGTCGAGCAGGTAGCCATTGGCCCCGTGCACCTCCACGCCATCGAAGCCGGCCTCGATCGCCCGACGGGTGGCCAGGCGAAAGCCCTCCACAATCGCCGGAATTTCGTCGTCGGCCAGTTCCCTCGGCAGCACGTAGGGCTGCTTGCCCTCCGGCGTGAGCACCTCACCGCGGATGGCGATCGGGCTCGGCGCCACCGGCTGGCGGCCAGCGTTGAGCAGGGGGTGGCAGGCCCGCCCTCCGTGCCAGATCTGCAGAACGATGCGGCCGCCTGCGGCATGCACGGCATCGGTCACCAGCCGCCATCCCTCCACCTGGGCGGCGGAGTGGATGCCGGGCTCGTGCCAGAAGGCCGAATTTCCCTCCATCACCATCGTGGCCTCGGCGATCAGCAGGCCGGCGGAGGCCCTCTGGCTGTAGTACGCGGCCATCAGCGGGCCGGGAACATGGTCGGCTTCGGCCCGGCAGCGGGTGAGCGGAGCCATCAGCACCCGGTTGGGCAACGACAGCGGCCCCAGGGCCAGGGGGGTGAACAGGTCGATCATCGGAGGCGAGGCAAGCCCATGTGTAGCGCAGGAGCGCCGGCAGGTAGGAAGGGCAGCATGACTCCGTTTCCCGAGCTGCGCCGCACCGCCCTCACCACCCTGCAGGTGAACCTGGGCTATCGCTGCAACCAGGCCTGCAGCCATTGCCATGTCAACGCCGGGCCCAGCCGCCGCGAAAGCATGGACGAGCAGACGATCGCCCTGATCCTGCCGGTGCTGCGGGCACGGGGCATCGGTTGCCTGGATCTCACCGGCGGCGCCCCGGAGCTCCATCCCGGCTTCCGCTCCCTGGTGCGGGAGGTGCGGGCCGAGGGCATCGAGGTGATCGACCGCTGCAACCTGACGATCCTCTCGGAGCCGGACCAGGAAGATCTGGCCGCCTTTCTGGCGGCCGAGGGCGTCACCGTGGTCGCCTCCCTTCCCTGTTATCTGGAAGACAACGTGGACCGGCAGCGGGGCCAGGGCGTGTTCGAGCGCAGCATCCAGGGATTGCAGCAACTGAACGGGCTGGGCTACGGGCAGCCCGGCTCCGGCAGGGAGCTGCACCTGGTATTCAATCCCCAGGGCCCTTCCCTACCACCACCCCAGGAAGGACTGGAGGCCGACTACCGACGGGTACTGGGCGAGCGCTACGGGGTGCGCTTCAACCGGCTGTTCGCCCTGGCCAACATGCCGATCCAGCGGTTTGCGGCGATGTTGCAGGCCTCAGAGCAACTGCAGACCTACCGGGAACTGTTGCGCTCCAGCCACCAACCCGCCAACCTGGAGGCCGTGATGTGCCGCAGCCTGGTCAGTGTGGACTGGCAGGGTGTGCTGCATGACTGTGACTTCAACCAGCAACTCGGGCTGGGCCTGCCCGCCGGCCGCCATCTCCGCGATCTGCTGCACTGGGATCCGGCGGGGGATCCGATCCAGGTGGCAGAGCACTGTTATGGGTGCACCGCCGGCAGTGGATCCAGCTGTGGGGGAGCCCTGAGCGGGGGGAACTAGGCGTTATTCGGCTGGGGAACGGGGCGATGGGCGCCGAGCAGCCGACAGCCGATCTGGATCTGCCCCTCGTCGAGCAGGCGCCCGATCTTCAGGGCCTTGGCCTCCTCCTCGCGGTCAAAACTCGACTGGTGGGTGGTGAGCCAGTCGATTTCCTCTTGGGTGATGATCCCGGTGGCCATCGTTTCGAGGAACACCTCTCCGATGAGCATGATGCAGCTGCTGAGCGCCTTGAGCGTAAGGGGAATCAACGGCCTCGGCATCAGGATGCAGCGGAGCGGCAATGAAGAAGCCCGGCCCCTGAAGGGACCGGGCTGACAATGATCAGATGGAATCTGCTTCCTATAGCGAAAGGACGTTGCTGAACTGTTGCGGCTGAATCGACGATGGGGCCTGTCAGGGCCTGGGGTGGGTGATGCAACCACAGCCGGAGGCCGAGGGTTGACATACGTTCGCCACCGAAATGTCGTCAGCGAAGATCGAAGGGATGAATTGCTTCGGAGCTGCCAAGGGCGGCACCTGGGGCCATGGCATCCATGCGATCGGTTTTCGTTGACCCGGGGGCACCTGAAGCGATGCATCGGGGGATTCGCGGGGGAATCTGAAAACCGCAGATCGGATCAAGACTGTTGGAGCAGGGGCCTGCAGTCAGCGGACTCCTGGAATCTGACCGGGTGGCGTGTCGTCCATCGCTGGCCCTCGGATTCGATGTCCACACTTTTGCCCCGGCCGCCGCCGACGGCCATAGGCATTCATGCCCGACTTTCCCCTGCATCCCAGGACACAGCGTTGAAAACCACCTGAATCTGGCCTTGGCTTACTGGGCGATCCGTCTTCCCATGCCCCATCCCCCGTTCGTCGATCCCCTCGCCAGCGCCAGCACCGACGGGGGCGTCTCCCTCAGCCAGGTCGCCCTCAGCCAGGAGGAGGAGCTCGAACGCCTCGATGCCTGGTGGCGTGCCGCCAACTACCTGGCAGTGGGGATGATCTACCTGCGTGACAACCCCCTGCTGCAGGAACCGCTGCGACCGGAGCACATCAAGGCGCGCCTGCTGGGCCACTGGGGGTCGTCCCCCGGCCAGGCCTTCCTCTGGGCCCATGCCAACCGGGTGATCCGCCACCACGACCTCGACATGATCTACCTCTCGGGCCCCGGCCATGGGGCGCCCGGGGTGCTGGGGCCCACCTACCTGGATGGCTCCTACAGCGAGGTCTATCCCGACAAATCGCAGGACCTGGAGGGGATGGGGCGCTTCTTCAAGCAGTTCTCCTTCCCGGGCCATATCGGTTCCCACTGCACCCCGGAGACCCCAGGTTCAATTCATGAGGGGGGAGAGCTCGGCTATGTGCTGAGCCACGCCTGCGGTGCGGTGTTCGACAACCCGGAGCTGATCGCCGTGGCCTGCGTGGGCGACGGGGAGGCGGAAACCGGCCCGCTGGCCACCTCCTGGCACATCAACAAATTTCTGAACCCGATCCACGATGGGGCGGTGCTGCCGGTGCTGCACCTCAACGGCTACAAGATCGCCAACCCCACCCTGCTGGCGCGCATCCCCCGCCGGGAGCTGGAGGAGCTGATGCGCGGCTACGGCTGGACGCCGCTGTTCGTGGAGGGACACGAGCCGATGGCGATGCATCGCGCCATGGCGGCGGCGATGGACGAGGCGATCGGTCGCATCCGCTCGATCCGGGCGGAATGCCGCGCCAGCGGCGAGGCAGTGCGTCCAGCCTGGCCGATGATCGTGCTGCGCTCCCCCAAGGGCTGGACGGGTCCGGCGTCGCTGGGGAACCACAAGCTGGAGGGATTCTGGCGGGCCCACCAGGTGCCCCTCCCGAAGCCCAACACCGATCCCGACCAGCTGCGGATGCTGGAGGAATGGCTTCGCAGCTACCGCCCCTGGGAACTGTTCGACGATACGGGCAGGCTGCGACCCGAGATCCAGGCCCTCTCTCCGTTGGGAACGCGGCGCATGGGCTCCAACCCGCACGCCAACGGCGGTCTGCTGCGCCACCAGCTGAGGCTGCCCGATGCCGCCGCCTATGCGGTGCCGGTGGACAGTCCGGGCTCCAGCGAAGCCGAGAACACCGCGCCCCTGGGGGCCCTGCTGCGGGATGCGATCAGCATCAATCCCGATGACCTGCGGGTGTTCGGACCCGATGAAACCGCCTCCAACCGCCTGCAGGCCATCTATGCGGTGAGCAAGAAGGTGTGGATGGAGGAGCTATGGCCGGAGGACGCCGATGGCGGTGAACTGGGACGCGAAGGCAGGGTGGTGGAGATGCTCTCCGAACACACCCTGGTGGGGATGATGGAGGGTTATCTCCTCACTGGTAGGTATGGCTTCTTCCATACCTACGAGGCGTTCGCCCATGTGATCGCATCGATGTTCAACCAGCACGCCAAATGGCTGGAATCCTGCATTCACCATGCCCCCTGGCGCGCCCCGATCGGTGCCTGGAACTGCCTGATCAGTTCCACCGTATGGCGGCAGGACCACAACGGATTCACCCATCAGGATCCCGGCTTCATCGACCTGGCCGGCAACAAGAGCGGCGAAGTGGTGCGGGTGTATCTGCCTGCCGATGCCAATTCCCTGCTGGCGGTGGCGGAGGAGGCTCTGGTGGAGACCAATGTCTGCAACATCATCGTCTCCGACAAGCAGAGCCATCTTCAGTATCTGAGCCTGGAGCAGGCGCGGCAGCATGTGGCCAAGGGCATCGGCCTGTGGAGCTGGGCCAGCAATGATCACCACGGCAGCGAGCCCGATGAACCCGATGTGGTGATGGCCTGCGCCGGGGACATCCCCACCAAGGAAACCCTGGCGGCGGTGGAGATCCTGCGCCGCGAGATTCCGAGCCTGCGGGTGCGGGTGCTGAATGTGGTGAAGCTCTTCGCCCTCACCGACCCCAGCGAGCATCCCCATGGCCTGAGCGACCGGGATTTCGACACCCTGTTCACCAATGACCGGCCGGTGATCTTCAACTTCCACGGCTATCCCTGGTTGATTCACCGACTCACCTACCGTCGCACCAACCACGTCAACTTCCATGTGCGGGGATACAAGGAGAAGGGCAACATCAACACACCGCTGGAGCTGGCGATGAACAACCAGATTGATCGCTTCAATCTGGTGATCGATGTGATCGATCGGGTCCCCGGGCTGGGATCGCGGTCCGCCCACGTCAAGGAAAGGATGAAGGAGGCGATCTTCAGCCACCGGCAGTACGCCCATAGCCACGGCATCGATGCGCCGGAGGTCACCGACTGGCGCTGGTCACTGCCGCTGGGAGAGAGCTGAAGGCCCCATGCCCACCGATCTGGTGCTGGTGCTCAACGCCGGCAGCTCCAGCCTCAAGGCCTCCCTGCTGGATTCCGGTGGCCACTGCCTCTGGCGCGAGCAGCGCGCCTGTGCGGTGGCCGCCGGCGAGAAGCCGGAGCCGGTGCTCCAGCAGTGGCTGCCGGCCGCCGTGGCCCCCTGGGCCGAACGGATCAGCCTGGTGGGGCACCGGGTGGTGCACGGCGGCGAACGCTTCGTGGCCCCCACCCGGGTGGATACCGCCCTGCTCCAGGGGCTGGAGCAGCTGATCCCGCTGGCGCCGCTCCACAACGGAGCCGCCCTGGGGGGATTGCAGTGGTGCCGGCAGTGGCGCCCGGATCTGCCCCAGTGGGCCTGTTTCGACACCGCGTTCCACAGCACGATTCCGCCCCGGGCCCACACCTATGCCCTGCCGGAGGAGTGGCGACGCCAGGGCCTGCGGCGCTTCGGTTTCCATGGCCTCAATCACCAGCATGTGGCGGAGGAGATCCAGCGGCGATTCGCGGCGCCGGGGCCGGGGCCGGGGCCGCTGCGGCTGATCAGCTGTCACCTCGGTGCAGGCTGTTCCCTCTGTGCGATCCAGGCCGGCCAGAGCATCGCCACGACGATGGGCTTCACGCCGCTCGATGGGCTGGTGATGGCCACCCGCTGCGGCTCACTGGATCCGGGCCTGCTGCTGCATCTGCTGCGGGGCGGACTGGAATGGCAGGAACTCGACCGCGTCCTGAACCACGAAAGCGGCCTGCTCGGCCTCTCGGGGCTGAGTGGGGACATGCGGGAGCTGCGGGAGGCCGCCGGGCGCGGCCACGCCGGGGCTCGGCTGGCCCTGGAGGTGTTCCGGCACCAGTTGCTGCAGGGGATCGGCGCCATGGCCGCCAGTCTCGGGGGGGTGGATGTGGTGGCCCTCAGCGGCGGCATCGGCGAACACGACACCGCGCTGCACCGGGAACTGGAACAAGGGCTGGCCTGGCTTCCTTCCCTGGAGCTGGTGGTGGTGCCGGCCGACGAAGAGGGGGTGATCGCCCGGAGCTGTCTGGCGGCCGAGGCCGACCCGCTGCTCAACGCAGCAGGATGGCCGTCAGCACCGCACTGACCAGGGCGCCCAACCCGAATCCCACGGCCATCCCCTGCCACTGTTCGATCAGCAGGTAGCTCATCTGATCAAGGCTGAAGGGCTTGTTGCGCTGGCGCCGGCGGCTGCGACGCGAACGGCCCGAAGGGCCGGCACCGGATTTCCGCTGCTTCACCCGCTTGCCCTTGCTGGCGACCACCGCCGGAGTATCCGCCGGGACTTCCGCAGGCTCCGGAGCCGGGATCTCGAAGGCGGGCTGCAGCGCCTCCTCCTGGGGATCCCGCTGGGTGCGCAGGGGTGGGAGATTCTGTGGATCCCTGGCCTGGAGGGCCTCCCGCTCTTCCCGCTGGATCCAGCGGGAAGAGCGGGAGGCCTTGCGGCGCTGCAGGCGGCGCCGACCGCTGCTGGATTCGTCGACGCCAAAGGGATCGGACACGCGGGTAGGGAGCCCTGCGGGAGAGCGATATGCGGCAATTTTATGCCGAAGGGCCTGGGATTCAGGCTTCCTCGCGCTTGCCGCTCAGAGATTCATAGGCCCCACAGAAGGATTCCCCCAGGGCTGAGCACAGCGGTTGATCGGCCCGGAAGGCCTCCAGGGCCGCGTCGAGGCTGCTGGGCAGCAGACGCTCTGGTGCGGGGGGGTCGATGTCGGTGTTGGCATCGCTGCGGGGGCCGGGATCCAGACCCGCTTCGATGCCATTCAGACCTGCCGCCAGCACTGCCGCCTGGAGCAGATAGGGGTTGGCGGCGCCATCGGCGAGGCGCAGTTCCAGCCGCTGGTCGTCGGGGATGCGCACCATATGGGTTCGATTGTTGCCGCCATAACTGCTCCAGGCCGGCGACCAGGTGGCGCCGCTGCTGGTGTGGCTGCGGGCCAGGCGGAGATAGCTGTTCGGGATCGGATTGGTGATCGCACAAAGGGCCGGGGCGTGGCGCAGCAGACCCGCCAGGAACTGATAGGCCAGGGCCGAAAGGCCGAGGGCACCGCTGGAGTCATGGAAGAGGTTGCGGCCCTCCCCATCCCAGAGGGAGCAGTGGAGATGGGCGCCGTTGCCGGTGAGTTCGGCGACCGGCTTGGGCAGGAAACTGGCGGCCATGCCGTGGCGTTCCGCCAGCGACGCCACCATCACCCGGAAGAAGGCGTGGCGATCGGCGGTCACCAGGGCTTCGTCGAAGGTCCAGTTGAGCTCGAACTGGCCGTTGGCGTCTTCATGGTCCGCCTGATACGGCCCCCAGCCCAGTTCCTCCATCGCGTCCATCAGGTCCCCGATCAGGGGGTAGTGGCGCATCAGGGCCAGCTGGTCGTAGCAGGGTTTGCTCTGGCGATCGAGGCGGTCGGCGACTCCACCCGTTTCGGGATCGATCAGGAAGAACTCGGGTTCCACGCCGGTGCGGAACCGGAACCCCATGGCCTCCGCCCGCCGCAACTGCCGTTGCAGCACGAAGCGCGGCGACTGCTCCAGGGGCTTTCCCTCCACCGAAAGATCGGTGGCCACCCAGGCCACCTGCCGCTGCCACGGCAGCACCATCAGGCTGCCCGGATCGGGATGGGCCAGCACGTCAGGATCGGCCGGCGTCATCTTCAACCAGGCGGCGAATCCGGCGAATCCAGCTCCGCCCCGGGCCAGGGTGTCGGCCGCCGAGGCCGGCACGAGCTTGGCCCGCTGCACGCCGAAAAGATCGGAGAAGGAGAACAGGAAATGGCGGATGCCGTGGGAAGCGGCGTATTGGGCCAGATCGATCATGGAGAAGGGATGACGAGGGGAAGGTCGAGGTCTTCGCAGAGGGCCTCCACCGCGTGGCGGAGCTGGGCCTGCAGCGGCCGGTCCTCGCGGGGGTTGCCGGCACGGTGGCCGAGGTCGCTCTCCAGCAGTTCGAAGCGGGACCCGGCCACGAGGGCGGCTTCGGCGGCGCAGTCTTCGGGGGGGAAGTAGAGGTCGTGGCGACCGGCGACCACGGTGGTGCGGGCGGTGATCCGGTCCAGGGCCGCCGCCAGGGCCCGATCGCCCGGATCGGGCTCCCCCGGATCGTGGAGCCCGGCAGCGACGGCCACGTCGCTGGCGAGCCAGACATCGAGCATCGCCAGCAGATCGCGGGGGTCATGGCGGCGATAGGCCGGCAGCCAGCTCCGTTCCACGTAGTCCTCCACGGAGGCATACCCGAGCTGGAGATGAGCGCCCCGGCGATAGAACGGCTGGCTGGCAGCCCAGCTGGCATAGATCAGGGCAAAACCGCGCAGGCCCAGCTCCGGCGGCGCCGTGAAGCCCCTGCCATTCCAGGCAGGATCGGCGGTGAGGGCATGGCGCAGGCTGAGCAGGAACAGGCGGTTGTGCGGCGTGGTGCGGGCCGTGCCGCAGACGCAGCACAGACGGGAGGTGCGCTCCGGCTCAAGCACGGCCCAGTGCCAGGCCTGCTGGGCCCCCATCGACCAGCCATAGATCAGGGCCGGAGCCTCCACCCGGAACACCTCCTCCAGCAGGCGCCGCTGGGCCCGCACGTTGTCGGCATGGCCGACGGGCCAATGGCCCTCCTCCAGAGCGAGGCTGCTGTTGGAGGGGCTGCTGGAGCGGCCGTTGCCGAACTGACTGACCAGCACCACGCACCAGCGCCGCGGGTCGAGCACCGGCCCCACCGCCCAGTCGATGTCCTCCGGCCAGGCGCCGTAGGAACTGGGGTAGAGCACCAGATTGGTGCGCTCTGGATTGGGAGTGCCGTAGACGCGGTAATCCAGTCGGGCGTCAGGCAGAACAGCCCCGGAGGCGAGGGGGAAGTCGCCGAGAGAAAAGGAGTGGACCGAGGCGGGAACGGAAGGGGAGGAGGAGGTGGCGGAGGATGTGGAGGATGGGCCGGCGCTCATCGCGCAGGAGCGGGGAGAGCCAGGGCCCCGCGATCGGCCAGCAGCCGACGGTGCACCGCCAGATAGCCAGGGTCGCAGTGCTGGAGATGGCCCACCAGCAATTGGTGGGCGTTGCTCAGGGAGTGGAAGGGAAGGGAGGGGAGCAGATGGTGTTCGGTATGAAACGGCATATCCCACATCAGCCAGCGCAGCGGAGCCAGGGTGAGGGTGGTGCGGGTGTTGGCGAGGCCGTCGTCCGTGTAGGCACAGCCGTTGTGCTCGGCCATCAACACGAAGCGGAGCAGGGGCTGGCCCACCGCCAGTGGCAGCAGCCAGTACCAGAACAGAAAGCCGTTGCCGCCTGGAATCGAGGCCAGCAGCAGCAGGGCATAGAGAGCCACCTGCAGGCGGATCGAACGACTCACCGCCGCCGCGGCCTCGGCAGGGATATAGGGCTGGGAGCGGAAATCAGCCCGCAGCCCGCGCCAATGAGCGCGCAGTTTGCCCAGCCACCAGGGCAGGCCGCTCAGCTCGAGCAGATAGGCGGCCACTGTGGTGGGGGGAGCATCCTCCAGCTCGGGATCGAGGCCCGGCTGATGGGTGTAGCGGTGGTGCCACTGGTGATAGCGGCGATAGAAATCGGCGTTGTAGAAGCTGAGGAAGCCAGCCCCCCAGGCCACCGCGTCATTGAGGGAGCGGTTGGCGAAGGCAGTGCGATGGCCCGCCTCATGCATCGGGCAGAAGCAGAAGGCCAGACCCACCCCCAGCGCCAGCAGCCCCGGAAGCCGCAGCAGCCAGGGCAGCTGGGGGCTGCCCCAGAGAAGCGCCCCGCCCAGGATCAGTCCCAGGTGGGATGCCAGCCGGCGCAGGCCCGGTCCGTTGCGGCGGGCGTTGAGTCGGGCCAGATCCGAGGGTTCAAGCAGGCTCTGGGCGCTCACAGGTGCAGAGAATCACAAGGTTGACTGTGATCCTTCTGCCCCTGCGCCTCGGTTCAGCATGAACCAACGGCTTCAGTTGGTGCTGGCGGACCATTCCCGCTTCAGCAGGGCATAAAGATGGGCAGGGTCCTTGTAGTGGCCGGGAAGGGAAAGGTGCAGGGTTTCCAGCCGATGCCAACAGACGGTGCGCTGGATCTTCGGGAGGCTGCGCCCCTCCCGGATCAGGATCCGCAGCGCCTTGCAGTACATCGAATAGTTGGCTTCCAGCTCCCCGATCGTGACCGTTCCGGTTTCCTGCAGTGGGGTCGAGGACATGGGGCCGTTGTTGTCGCACCGGCCAGCAGTGTGGATCGCTCCTGCCGATGAACGATCCCCCCGAATGGGGACATTGCCCTCGCGTTCCTTCAGAGCTGCACCATGCCGCAGCGCATGCCCTTGAGCACCGCCTGGAGGCGATTGTTCACCCCCAGGGTCTGCAGCAGCCGCTTGGTGTACGTGCGGGCCGTGGCCTCACTCACCACCAGCCTGCGGGCGATTTCCCGATCGCTGAGGCCACTGGCCAGCAGGTCGAGCACCTCGTATTCCCTGGGGGTGAGCCGGGGACAGCTGAGATAGGGAAGGCAGCCGCTGCGCAACGAGGGGCTCCGGTAGAAGTGATCGGCCATCACCGCCAGCAGGGCAGCCTGCAGGGGGCGCTGGTCATCGACCACATCAGCTTCAGCCACCACCGCCTGCAACCAGGGGGCATTGACGTACTCGGCGGGGATCACATCCGCCAGCGCCAGCACCACCACCTTGAGCTGCGGCCAGGCTTCCCGGGCTTTGCGCACCAGTTCATAACCGTTGCCCTGCTCCAGATGGTCGGTGCAGAGCAGCAGCTCATAGGAGCCCTGGGCGAGGTACTGGAGACAGAGGCTCTCCTCGGTGACCGCGCAGCCGATGCGGCGGCGGTCCTGGAAGCTTTCACACACCGCCCGCAGCAGGAAGCGGCCCTTCATGGCGATCGCCACCTGCCCCTCGATCTCCACCGAAAGCAGGGCGGCATCGAGACTGCCGCCATCAAGGCTGCTCAGGAACGGCGTCAGATCCATGGGCCCATCCCTCCCCGCTCAACCTATCCACCCGGCCCGCCGGGCCACCCTTGGCGGAAATCTTTTGATTCGATTAAGGTTTGAGGGTTGACCCGCGCCGCCTCCGCCCCCCCTCCTCAGACTCACTTCAAAGACCCACTTCCAGCAGCCAGCGCCTACGCACCCCCATCCGTGAACGAAAACCACCCCGTCCTGCTTTCCCTCCAGACCGAGCTGACCAGCCTGCGTGATGCCTACAGCCGCCAGCCGGACGAGCAGAGCCGCTACCGCGTGGTGCGCCTGGAGCGGCTGATCGACCAATGGGCTCCGGGTGTATCTCGACGAACCCCTGTTTCGTTTGGTTGACGGTCGGGGGAGTGGCAGTCCATTCCCGCCTGCACCCACCTACAAAGGAAGCACCGGCGGCTGATTCCCTCGCGTCGGAACCAGAGCGCCAATCCCTTGCCCGGCTGCTCCGGAAAAGCCCCCTGGCTTGAACGCCGGGGGGCTTTTCTGTATTCAGCCAGAACACTGACGCTTCAGGGCTGTGCCCTGACGGGGTTAAATCATTCCTCGCCTTTGGCCCGCCTGGCTCAAGCAGCTTTTGAGTGAGCGTTAGTGGAACCCTGAACACGGCCGCAGGCATGGGCAAGAAAAACAGCCAGAACGACGCGTATCACCCTTCCCCCATCCTCGATGACTTCGCCGCCCAACCGGAGGGGCAACCACCCAAGCTCGACCGCAAGTTCTACGAACAGGAGCTGGGCAGGCTGCAGGTGGAACTGGTGAAGATGCAGTACTGGATCAAGCATGTGGGGTACCGGCTGATCGTCGTCTTCGAGGGCAGGGATGCGGCCGGCAAGGGCGGCACGATCAAACGGATCACCGAACCCCTCAACCCCCGGGGCTGCCAGGTGGTCGCCCTCGGCACCCCCTCCGAACGGGAGAAAAGCCAGTGGTACTTCCAGCGCTATGTGGAGCATTTCCCGGCCGCCGGCGAGATCGTGCTGTTTGACCGCAGCTGGTACAACCGGGCCGGCGTGGAAAAGGTGATGGGTTTCTGCACCTCTGCGGAGGTGGAGGATTTCATGGTTTCCACCCCGGAATTCGAGCGGATGCTGGTGCGCAGCGGCATCAGCCTGATCAAGTACTGGTTCTCCGTGAGTGATGAGGAGCAGGAGGCCCGCATCCGCTCGCGGATTGACGATCCGGCCAGGCGCTGGAAGCTCAGCCCGATGGATCTGGAGGCCCGCGACCGCTGGGTGGAGTTTTCCCGGGCCAAAGATGAGATGTTCTCCCATACCAACATCCCCGAGGCGCCCTGGTTCACGGTGGAGGCCGACGACAAGCGCCGGGCCCGGCTGAACTGCATCCGCCACCTGCTGGGCAAGGTGCCGTACGAAGACATGACCCCGAAGCCGATCAAGCTGCCGCCCCGCAAGGAGAGCGGCGATTACCAGCGGCCGCCGCTCAGCGAGCGCTTCTTCGTGCCGAATGCCTATCCATGAGCTCGAGCCGGGGAGGGGTGAGATCGAGCCGCCACAGCTGGGTGGAATCCCGCAGCAGCTCCTGCCCCACGATCGCCTCCACCCCCAGCTGCCGGAAGATCGGATTCACGGTGAGGATGCCCTCGATCGGTCCGCGGCCTGGCCCCGCCCCCACCGGCGCCAGGCCGCTGAACGGCTGACGCACCACCCGCTGTTCGCCGCAGAACCCCACCAGCCGCAAAACCTCGGCCGGCCCCCGGGGCTCCAGGCGGGCGGCCAGGCCAGGGGAGAGAAACAGCCCCTCCGCCCCGGTGTCGGCGAGGGCCTCAACGGCGGCTCCACCATCCTGGGGCTGGAGCCGCAGCAGGGGCACCCCGCGCTGCCAGCGCAACGGCAGCCGCTGGAGGGTGGGGCCGGCGGGCAAGGGGGGGAACAGGGCGGGGGGTCCGAGGGCCAGCCGGTTGGCAGCAGGTTCAATCCGGATCGGCAGCTGCCGGAGGCTGGGGGCCCCCAGCACCCCCTCCACCCCCGGCGGCAGGGCGGCCACCGGCAGCACCAGGGCCTCCAGGCCCACCAGCCGTAGCCGGCCGCTGGCGGCATCGCCCATGTCCAGAACGGGCAGCTGCGTGCGCCGTGGCCGCAGGGCGGAGCAGCCTTCCCCGCCGCCGGCCAGTTCGAAACGGTTGGGATCCAGGGCGGTGGCCGGCAGCCGCAGCCGGTCGGCCAGGGCCGGGGTGATCAGGGAGGAGGAGGCTCCGGTATCGAGCAGCAGCCGCACCGGTCCCCGGGCCGTGCGGAAGCTCAGCACCGGCGTGTCACCGCCGCTGGCCCGCTCCAGCGGCTGGATGGTGCCGCCCTCGAAACGACCTCCGGAGAGGGGAGTGCCCCGCAGCTGGACCATGGCCGCTACGGGCGGGGGCTGCAGTGGAGCAGGCAGCGGGGCCATCGAACTATTCCCTGTGGATCGCCAGGGCAGCCAGCAGTCCCCCCAGAAAACCGGAAATGTGGCCGATCCAGCTCACCCCCGGGGGGCTGAGCAGCGGCAGCAGGCTGGGCAGCAGGCCGCCGTAGCTCACCAGCGCCACCACCGAAAGCAGGATCGAAAGCGGACGCCGCTCCAGCCAGCCGATCAGCAGCAGGTAGCCCAGCAGGCCATAGACCACCCCCGAAAGGCCATGGCTGGCGGTGTGCCAGAACAGCCACACGGGCACGGATGCCAGCAGCACCCCGACCCAGACGGCGAGGTAGTCGCGGTGGCTCTTGGTGAGCACCAGCCAGGAAAGCGGCAGAAACCAGACGGTGTTGCTGATCAGGTGCCCGAAGCCGCTGTGGCTGAAGGGGGCGGTGAGCACGCCCACGAAAGAGCCCCCCGGCACCATCGGCAGGTTCCATTGGCCGCCGAAGACCAGCTGGTCGATCAGCTCCTGGGCCCAGGGGATGGCGATGATCAGCAGGGGCAGCCAGAAGCTGCTGCGCAGCCGTTGGCTGAGGCTTCCTGGGACCTGGGTCACGCGCGAACGGATGGGATCGGCTCCCCAGCCTGGCGCAGCCGCAGGGGGTTGGGGTTCAGGCAGGCCCGAGCCTGGCCAGCAGCATCCACCACAGCGGCACGCTCCCCAGGCCCAACAATGTGCTCCACAACACCAGGCCCGCCGCCTGCTCGCCATCGCGGTCGCTGGCCTCCGCCAGCAGCAGCACCGAGATCGCCGTGGGAGCGGCAGCCTGCAGCACGACGGCATCCCGCACCAGTACCGGCAGCTGGAGGGTGAGGGCCAGCAGCAGCATCCCGGCCGGCAGCACCAGCAACTTGCCCCAGAGGGCGGCCCCCACCCCGGTGCCGGCGGGCAGCACCGACTGCCTTGCCTGCAGCATCGCCCCCAACCGCATGCCCACCACCGACAGGGCCAGCAGGATCACCAGCCGCGATGGCCACCACAACCAGCCGGCGATCGCGCCGCTCCAGGGGGTGAGCTGCAGCAGCAGCGCGATCACCAGGCCCCGGCTGGCGGGACTGCTGCGCAGGCCCGCCAGGATCGATCCCGGCCGGGCCGGGATCCCCTGTACCAGCAGGGGCCCGAGGGTCCAGGTGATCAGGGTGGCCACCAGGTCGTAGGCGATCACCTGGGAGAGGGCCGAGGCAGGCAGCAGGGCGATCGCCACGGGCAGGCCCCAGTAGGCGGTGTTGCCGGTGAGGCAACCGAGCTGGAGGGTGCCGGAAGGAATCCGTCGCCGCAGGGCAGGCCAGAGGCGCAGCAAGGCCAGCCCCAACCCCGTGGCCAGCAGCGGCATCGCCCCTGCCACCAGCAGCTCCCGGTGCAGGCCGGAGCGCAGCAGCAGCCCTACGAGGCTGATCGGCACCCCCCAGCGGATCAGCGGCGGCGCCAGGTGGGCGGGCAGCCCAGGAAACCGGTGCCCCAGCAGCAGACCCACCAGCAGCGCGGGCAGCAGTTCGGTGGCGAAGCGCAGCACAGGGGGGAGGCGGGATCAATGCCAGCCTGACGGGTGAATCGTTAGCCGCACTGTCCCGTGCCGGATCCGCTCCGCCCGAGCGGCCAGACGCCTGGCCCCGTCGCCCCACCGGAAAGGCCCCGATCGCGGTCCCCGGCGGGCACACCGGCACGCACCCCGGCCCCCGTCCGGCGCCGACGAAAGCTCTGGCTCGCCCTGGCGGCGCTGCTGGCCCTGGTGATCGCTCCGGTGGTGCTGTTCCGCCCCGATCGACGCACGGCCTGGGATCAGGCGGCCCTCAGCCGCGGCAGGGTTCAGGACGATCCGGTGACGCTCTCGCTGTGGGCCAATGAGCTGGGGGTGCTGCTGAGACGCTCGCAGGCTCTCGGAGCGATGCCGGAGCAACGCCAGCCGCTGCTGCGCTGGATGGCAGCCCAGTGCGCCATCACCTTGCAGATCCAGGCCCTCCAGCGCCATTACCGCCGGCCGGTGGAGAGTGCCGCCGAGATGGGCCGGCTGCCCTATTGCGAAGACCTGGAGATGCTGAAACGCCGGTTCCAGCAGGGACCGCCGTAGGCATCAGCGAACGGAACGGCTAACACGGGGAGGCGTGAGGCCTGCGCCCCCCGATGACCGCCGGTGAAGAGATCCTCGGGGAGGAGTGGCAGGCCCGTTCGCGGGAACTGGGCGAGTGGGCGATGCAACGCCTGGTGAATCGTCGGGATGTGTGGGGGCAATACGCCCTGCTGGCCCCCCATGAAGCCCGGGAGGCGGGACGCAGCTACAAGGCGATGACCCTGCCGGTGCCCTCGATGCGCGAGGGCGAAGACATGGTCACCCTCGACAAGCTGACCCGCCATTTCGCCAGCCGGCGTCACCACCGGCCCCAGCTGATCGGCCTGCATGCCAGCAGTGCGGAGGGCACCAGCCGCTGGCTCGCCATCGACATCGACAACCACGACCTGGAGGCGGTGGGGGCGGAGGAGCGGGCGCGTCGCAATCTGGTGGGGGCCCTGCAGTGGTGGCGTCAGTTCCAGCAGCTCGGCTACGAACCGATGCTGTTCGATTCGAGCGGCGCCGGCGGTTACCACCTCTGGGTGCTGTTCGCCGAGCCGGCCCCCACGGCGGATGTCTACGGACTGGTGAAGCGGATCGCCGAGACCTGGGAGCCCAACCACCTGGAGGAGGAACCGGAGATCTTCCCGAAGAAACCGAAGCCGGGCTCGCTCGGCTCGTGGTTCCGCCTGCCGGGCATGCACCACACCCGGCCCCATTACTCGAGGCTGTGGAGTGGTGATGAGTGGTTGAGCGATCCCTGGCTCGATGGTCATGCCGCCATCGATGCGATGCTGCAGAACCTGCCGGGACCGCCACCACCCGCTGGCGAAGCACTCCCCGAGGCAGGGGGCTCCCGGCTGTCCCCCGATCCGAGCGACGCCACAGCGGTAGCCCAGGGGCCGGTCCGCTCGGCGGCCGCCCGCAAGCGGCGATTCGAGCGCCAGGGCCGACCTCGGGTGTGCGTGGATCTCGACGGCGTGCTGGCCGACCGCACCTACGGCCGTGGTGCCGATGATCTGGGCGATCCGGTGGACGGAGCCGTGGAGTTCACCCGCGCCCTGGCCGAACAGGCGGACATCGTGATCTTCACCGCCCGGCTGACGCTGCGCGCCGACCGACCGGAAGCGGCGGTGCGCAAGGCGGAGGCGCGCATCCGCGACTGGCTCGATCAGCACGGCTTCGCCTACCGCGAGATCGCCACAGGTGTAGGCAAACCGCTCGCCTCTGCCTACGTTGACGATCGGGCCGTGGGTTGTCGTCCCCTTGACGACGGACTCAAGGCCTTTGAACGGGCCCTGGACGATGTCCGGCGCCTGTGCGATCCCTCCTGACGTCCGGCGATGCCCCGTCTGCTCAGCTTCGACTACCAGGGTGAGCCCTTCCGCTGCGCCCTCCGCAAGGTGGATCGCTCCCGGCTCTACGGCACCCGCGACGTGGAGAGCCTCGATGCCGAAGGGGGCCGTTGCGAGCTGGCGACCCTGGCGGCCGATGGCCAGACCCTGATCCCTCCGGGAGGAACGGCGATCGGCTACCTCGATGCCGACGGGCTGTGGCTCGGCAGCGACCAGCTAACGGCGGTGGATGGCGAGGGTCAGCCCCTGCAGCGCGTGCCCTCCAGCTTCGATCAGCCGGTGGTCCTCGCCGACACCGTGGAGGTGGAGACCTTCCTGGAGCACAGCATCCGGCTCACCTATGCGCTGGAACCACCGGAAGGGGAAGCCCTCGCTCCAGGGTTTCTGAAGGCGCTCGAGGCCGGCAGCATCTTCCGGTTCCCGTTCAGCTATCGCGGCGGTTTCGACACCGACCCCGCCTTCCTGCTGCGCGGAGAGGACGGCACGAGCTGGTTGCTGATCGGTGTGCCGAACGCGATCCAGTACGTGACCCTCGAGCAGGCGGCGGCCTGCGGAGCCGACCTGGAAGCCGATGACGGCGAAGCGGCTCCTGCCGAACTCGACTTCCACATGCTCTGAACCGATGCCCGAGGTCAACCTCTCCGACAGTCGCAAACGCGATGCGGTGGTCAAAGCGATGGGGCTGCGGCTGCAGGAGCGGGTGCGCTGGGTCGGACCGGACCAGCGCTATCCGAGTCCGCGGCGGATCCTCAAATCCACCGTGGACCACGACCTCGATGCCCTGCAGGAGCGCTTCGGGGATCCGGAGACGATCGCCCGAGGCCTGGTGGAAGGCGATCCCGAGGTGGATCTCGAACGCTTCGGCCAGAGTCTGTGGTTTCTCTCCCGACTGTTCATCGACCGCAACGAGAAGCCGGTGTTCCAGGTGCAACAGAACGAGATCGTGCGCGATCCCCAGGGTCGGGTGATCGAGCGCAGGCCGCGGCAGCGGGCCGAAGCCAACACCAACGCCGCGATTCCGCTCAGCTGGACCGGCCGCCGCATCGACAAGGCTGAAGCGGCACGTCGCTATGTGTTCAGCGATCTGCTCCAGATCGTGCACATCAACGGACTCACCTACGACTTCCTGCACGGCATGGCCACGGAGCTGGCCAGCACCAGCAGCCTGATGCTGATCGGCGGCGGCAGCGGCGGCAAGGATCCCCTGGTGTTCCGCCGCGGCAGCGTGCCCTATCGAGGCTTCCTGGAGGGGAGGGTGGATGGGGATCGCTACCTGCTGCTGCTGCATCTCTCCAATTCGGAGCTCAAGGCGCCGACGCCCGCCCCCCTGAGCCAGGAGGAACAGCCATGACCCCCGCCCGTCGCACCGCCGCCGCCAAGGCCGCCAAGGCCGCCAGCAGCGAGAGCGTCGCTGAAGCTGCTGCCGATCCAGCGGCCCTGGTGGATCTATCGACGCTTCGGAGCCATTGCGCCGGCTATCGCAGCGGCGGGCCGGAGGGTCTGGCGGATGCGGGTTGGCTGCGGCTGGCCCGCCTGAAGCGTCGGCAGCTGGGGGAACTGATGCGGGCCTTCGATCTGGAGACGGCCAAACAACGGCTGCCGGCCGCCGACGACTACTTCATCAGCCGCAAGATCGACGGCGAGTTCACCTGCCTGGTGTACCGCGACGGCGCCTGCCTCACCCTCAACCCCGGTGGCACCGTGCGCGTCGGAGCGCCGTTCCACGCGGAGGCCGCCCGGCTGCTGGCCGCCGCCGGGGTGCGCTCGGCGGTGCTGGGGGGTGAGCTGTACGTGCGGCGCCCCGATGGCCAGCGGCCGAGGGTGCACGACGTCTGCCGGGTGGCGCGCAAGCCCGCCGATGCCGACGAAGTGGCCAGTCTCTGCTTCGCCGTGTTCGACGTCTATGAACTGGAGGGAGCCGATCCCTCCAGCCGCTATGGCGACGCCCTCGCCGAGGCCCGGCGCCTCTGCAAGGGGGGCGACCGGGTGCATGTGGTGGAGACGGTGAACGGCGATCGCAAGCAGGTGTTCAGCCAGTACCGGCGCTGGGTCGAACAGGACGGAGCGGAAGGCGTGGTGCTGCGCAGCGATGCCACCGGCCTGTTCAAGATCAAGCCCCGCCACAGCCTCGATCTGGTGGTGCTGGGTTTTTCCGAAGGGATCGACGATCGGGCCGGAATGCTCCACAGCCTGCTGGTGGGGGTGCCGCGGGATGGCGACAGCTTCCAGGTGGTGGGCCGGGTGGGAGGCGGCTTCAGCGATGAGGCGAGGGGCGAGCTGCTGCGGCAGCTGCAGGAGCAGGTGGTGGAGAGCGATGTGGTGGAGGTGAACTCCGACCAGGTGGGCTATCGGATGATCGCGCCGGGACCGGTGGTGGAACTCACCTGTCTCGACATCATCTCGCGCACGTCTCAGGGGAGCACGATCGATCGCATGGTGCTGGACTGGAACAGCCGCCAGCGGCGCTGGGAAGGGGTGCGGCGGCTACCGCTGTGCAGCCTGCTGTCGCCGCAGTTCGTGCGCCTGCGGGACGACAAGCGCGCCACCCCCGAGGATGTGCGGCTGACCCAGCTCGCGGATGTGGTGGAGATCCCGGAGATCGAACGGGAAGCCAGCGAGATCCGGCTGCCGCTGAGCACCGTGCTCGAGCGGGCGGTGGCCACCAAGCGGCTGAAGGGGGCCACGATGGTGCGCAAGCTGCTGCTCTGGAAGACCAACAAGAAAGAGGTGAGCCGCGATCACTCCGCCTTCGTGCTGCACCTCACCGATTACAGCCCCAACCGCGAGGAGCCGCTGGTGCATGAAATCCGGGTCAGCGACTCGGAGGAGCAGATCCGGGTGTTTTACCAGGAATGGCGCACCAAATACTTCGTGGGGGGCTGGAGCGAAGAGGGCGCGGCAACGCCATGAGCACAGGAGAACTGCGCCTCCTGAGCTGGAACATCCTGCAGGGGGGCGGCAGCCGCTGCACCGCGATCCTGGAAGCGATCGCCGACCATGCACCGGACGTGGTCTGCCTGCAGGAATTCCGCGGCGGGGATGCCGGCGAGCGGCTGCGGGCCGGGCTGTCGCGCCTCGGACTGGGCCATCACCAGGTGGCCCCCACCCCCGGCCCGCGCGACAACGGCCTGATGATCGCCAGCCGTTGGCCGTTCGAGGCCGAACCGTTGACACCCGATCCCGGCGCCACGGTGCACATGCTCGCCACCCGGCTGCGGTTCACCGGGCCGCAGGGGCCCGAGCCGGATCTGCCCCTGGAGGAACTGCAGCTGGTGGGGGTGCGATTCCCGCAGAAGGAGGCCCAGATCCCGCTGTTCCAAAGCCTGCTCAGCCTGCCGCCGGCATGGCTGGAGCAACCGGCGCTGCTGATCGGCGATTTCAACTGCGGCATCCCGTTCGAGGATTCCGAAACCCGCACCTTCTACGCCTCGCCGCTGTTTCAGCAACTGCTGGCCCAGGGCTGGATCGATGCCTGGCGCTGCCGCCATCGACAGGAGCGCGAGTTCACCTGGTTCAGCCGGATGGGGGGGGCGGGCAGCGGCGGCGGCCATGGCTTCCGCTACGACCACGCCCTGGCCTCACCGCCGCTGGACCGCCGGCTGCGCCGGGTGATCTACGACCACGACGTCCGCCTGGCCGGTCATTCCGACCATTCCGCCCTGGTGGTGGTGGTGGGGGAAGCGTCGTCGAGATAGAGGCTGCGGGCCTGCTCGAGGGTGCGGCGCAGGTCGGAGTCGGAAAGGGCAAGGGCCTCGGGCCACGCCCCGGCCAGCCAGGCGCGGAAGCGATCCAGCTGCAGGCCCTCCCAGCTGGCGGGAGCGCTGGCCGCCGCGGCCGGATCGAGGGCAAGGTCGTCGAAGAAGGTGGCCTGGGCCGCGAGCACGCGAAACTTGAGAAACTCCAGCAGACGGGCCCGCAGCCGCTGGAGGCGGGGATCAGGGAGATGAGGCGCAGGGAGATGGGGCAGCGGCTCCAGCAGCAGACGGTGCAGCAGCTGGGTCACAGCCACGGCCATGGAGGTATCGACGCGCACGGCATCGGCATCGCTCACCTCGCGCCGCGGAACCCGCAGCGTGAACGCCAGGCTGGTGACCTGCGGCGGCGCCTCCGCAGCGATGCCCTCGAGCCGGCACTGCAGAAATGCGGTGTAGACAAGCGCCGATTCGCCGTAGCCCAGCTTGGAGAGGATCACCGGTTCGGCAAGCCGGGGTTCGAGCCCGAGGCTGGCGATGGCAGCGTCGACGTAGCGGGCGGTGTCGGTGCTGAGGGCGCGGCGGGCGAGGCGCAG
>JBBASR010000027.1:0-17851 GCA_040399125.1 Cyanobium sp.
CGCTGAAGCCGAAGGCAGCTCGGCCTTGAGCCGCGCCGACTCGGCACAGCCGCCCGGCGTGGGAAACAGCTTGCCGGGATTGGCCAGGTTCGCCGGATCGAAGGCCTCACGCACCAGCCGCATCGTGGCGAGATCGTCGGCGCTGTACATCCAGTCGAGGTAACAGCGCTTGTCGATGCCCACGCCATGCTCGCCGGTGATGCTGCCGCCGGCTTCGATGCAGAGCCGCAGGATGTCGGCCCCGAGGGCCTCCACCCGTTGTTCCACCCCCGGTTCACCGGCCCGGTAAAGAATCAGCGGATGGAGATTGCCGTCACCGGCATGAAACACATTGGCCACCGGCATTCCGTAGCGTTCGCTCAGCTCCTGGATCGCCGCCAGCACGCGGGGTAAAGCGCCCCGGGGCACCACCCCGTCCTGCAGGTAGTAATTGGGGAAACGGCGACCCAACGCCGAGATCGCCGACTTACGCCCCTTCCAGAGCAGGGCCCGTTCCTCGGGATCACGGGCCTCCCGGATCGTGCGGGCACCGGCGTCGCGGCAGATGCGAGAAGCGATCGCCACCGCCGCCGCCACCTCACTCTCCTGGCCATCCAGCTCGATCAGCAGCACGGCCGCCGCATCGGGCGGATATTCCTGCCGCCCGAAATAGTCGTTGAGGGCCTCAATGCAGAGGCGATCCATCATCTCCATCCCCGCCGGCAGCACCCCCGCCGCCGTGACCGCACGCACCGCCTCCCCCGCCAGTTCCATCGAGGTGAAATCAGCCAGCAGCACGGCCACACTTTCCGGCTCCTTCAGCAGCCGCAGGGTGATCGCCGTGGCGATGCCGAGGGTGCCCTCGCTGCCGATGAACACGCCCCGCAGATCAAGCTCGGGCGTTTCGGCCAGCCCACCGCCGAAGTGGGTGATCGTGCCATCCGGCAGCACCACCTCCAGGCCCAGCACGTGGTTGCTGGTGACGCCGTACTTGAGACAATGCACTCCCCCGGAGTTCTCGGCCACGTTGCCGCCGATGCTGCAGGCCACCTGGCTGGAGGGATCCGGGGCGTAATAGAACCCCTGGCCGGCCACCGCCCTGGTGACCCAGCTGTTGATCACCCCCGGCTGCACGGTGATCCGGCGATTGGCCAGATCCAGCTCAACAATCGAACGCATGCGGCTCGTGGCGATCACCACGGACGGCCGCTCGGCCAGCGCCCCGCCCGAAAGTCCGGTGCCGCTGCCCCGGGCCACGAACGGAACCCCCTGCTGGTGGCAGAGACGCACCACAGCCGCCACCTGCTCGGTGGTTTCGGGCAGCACCACCAGCGGCGGCTGATAGCGATGCAGCGTCAGGCCGTCGCAGTCGTAGGAAAGCAGCTCCTGACGGGCCGAGACCACGGACCGGGCTGGCAGGATCGCCCGGCAGGCACGCTCGATCGCCGCCCAGTCGATCGCAGGCATGGTTTCAGGGCTCGGAGCGGGCGTCACGGGAAAAGCTGGTCGGTCGCGGCCGGCCTCAAGGTACTCACGGCCCGGAAACAGGCAGGCTGCCCGTGCCTGCGGCGGTTTCTCCCACGAAATCTGACCTGAATCGCGCAGGTGCACGTCGCTGGGCCAGGATGGGCAGCGCTTATCAGCCCACCGTCCGCGGATCCCGTCTTGTCGGCTTCTCCCTCAGCGCCTGTCTCGACTCCTGTGCTCAACACCACCCACTCCCAGGAGATCTTCACCGCCGCCCAGAAGCTGATGCCTGGGGGCGTCAGTTCTCCAGTGCGCGCCTTCAAGTCGGTCGGAGGCCAGCCGATCGTCTTCGACCACGTGAAAGGGGCCTACGCCTGGGACGTGGACGGCAACCGCTACATCGACTACGTGGGCAGCTGGGGGCCCGCCATCTGCGGCCACAGCCATCCGGAAGTGCTGGCCGCCCTGCATGAAGCCCTGGAGAAAGGCACCAGCTTCGGTGCTCCCTGCGCGCTGGAGAACCAGCTGGCCGAACTGGTGATCGAGGCGGTGCCATCGGTGGAGATGGTGCGCTTCGTGAATTCGGGCACCGAGGCCTGCATGGCGGTGCTGCGCCTGATGCGGGCCTACACCGGCCGCGAGAAGCTGATCAAGTTCGAGGGCTGCTATCACGGCCATGCCGACATGTTCCTGGTGAAGGCCGGCTCCGGTGTGGCCACCCTCGGTCTGCCCGATTCCCCGGGCGTGCCGAAGGCCACCACCGCCGCCACCCTCACCGCTCCCTACAACGATCTGGAAGCGGTGAAAGCCCTGTTCGCCGCCAACGCCGGCGAGATCGCCGGGGTGATCCTCGAGCCGGTGGTGGGCAATGCCGGCTTCATCACCCCCGAACCCGGCTTCCTTGAGGGGCTGCGGGAACTCACCAAGGACAACGGAGCCCTGCTGGTGTTCGACGAAGTGATGACCGGCTTCCGGATCAGCTACGGCGGTGCCCAGGCGAAGTTCGGCATCACCCCCGATCTCACCACGATGGGCAAGGTGATCGGCGGCGGCCTGCCGGTGGGGGCCTACGGCGGCCGCGCCGACATCATGGCGATGGTGGCTCCCGCCGGGCCGATGTATCAGGCCGGCACCCTCAGCGGCAACCCGCTGGCGATGACCGCCGGCATCAAGACACTGGAACTGCTGAAGCAGCCCGGCACCTACGAGCGTCTGGAGACAATCACCCGGCGCCTCAGCGATGGCATCGGCGAAGCCGCCCGTGCCGCCGGCCTGCCCTACACCGGCGGCAACGTCAGTGCCATGTTCGGCTTCTTCCTCTGCGAAGGGCCCGTACGCAACTTCGAGGAGGCCAAGGCCACCGACAGCGAACGCTTCGGCCGGCTGCACCGGGCCATGCTCGAACGGGGCATCTATCTGGCCCCGAGCTCCTATGAGGCCGGCTTCACCTCCCTCGCCCACACCGATGCGGACATCGACATCACGCTTGCAGCCTTCCGCGATGCCTTCGCTGCAGTGGCCTGACGGCAGCACCACCCGGGCCCTGCTGGTCGCCGCTCTGGTTGCCCTGGCGGGCTGCCGAGGCAGCGACCGCGGGGCCACTTCCGCGGTCAAGCTCGACGGCGGTGTGCCGGTGGGGGCCGTACTGGCCCTCACCGGCAATGCCAATGTCTATGGCCAGGACCAGAAAGTGGGCCTCAACCTGGCCCAGCAGGAAATCAACGGCGCCGGGGGCATCGCCGGCCGCCCCCTCAAGCTGACCATCGAGGACGGCGGCAGCGACGAGGCGGGGGCCAATGCGGCCATGACCCTCCAGATCAACCGGGGGGTGCTGGCGGTGGTCGGACCCACCCTTTCCCAGCAGGCCTTCTCCGCCGACCCGATCGCCCAGCGGCGGGGAATGCCGGTAGTGGGCCCCTCCAATACCGCCACCGGCATTCCCGAGATCGGATCGTTCATCAGCCGGGTCTCCGCCCAGAGCTCGGAGATCGCCCCGCTCTCGATCGGCATGGCCCTCAAACTGCAGCCGAATCTCAAACGGGCGGCCGTTTTCTACGCCCAGGACGACGCCTACGGCACCGCCGAGACGGTGATCTTCCAGAAGGCACTGGCAGAGAAAGGGCTGAAGCCGGTCACAGTGCAGCGCACCCAGATCAATGATCTCGACTTCCAGAACCAGATCACCGCAGCGCTGAATCTCAAGCCCGATCTGGTGGTGCTTTCCCTGCAGGCGGTGGATGGGGGCAACCTGATCCGCCAGCTGCGGGAACTGGGTTACCGGGGATTGATCGTGGTGGGGAATGGCATGAACACGCCCAACATCTACCCGATCTGCCAGCGTCACTGTGATGGCATTCTGATCGCTCAGGCCTACAGCCCCGAGCTCGCCACCCCCGCCAATCAGGCCTTCATTAAGCGCTTCCAGGCCAGCCAGGGGGGGGCCATCCCGCCGCAGCTCACCGCCCAGGCCTACACCGCCCTGCAGGTGATCGCCGAGGCCCTGCAACGGCTGGAGAAGCGCCAGCCCCTGGCCGGCGCCGACCTCGGCCAGACCCGCCGCTCCCTGATGCAGGAAATCCTCGGCGGCACCTACCAGACACCCCTGGGGGAGATCCGCTTCACCCCGGAGGGCGAAGTGATCCAGAAGCAGTTCTATGTGGCTCGGGTGAAGATGAATCCAACCGGCAATGGCGGCCGGTTTGAGCTTCTGCCCTGATCCCTGCCGCCCAGGCCCGCCGCCATGGACAACCTGCTCCAGATTCTGTTCAACGGCCTCTCGGTGGGCGCGGTCTATGCCCTGTTTGCGCTCGGGTACACATTGGTGTTCTCGGTGCTGGGCGTGATCAACTTCGCCCACGGGGCCGTGTTCACCCTCGGGGCTTATTTCACCTATCTGCTGCTCGGCGGCGCCGTGGGCAGCAACGGTCTGCTGGCCGGCGCCCAGCTGCCGGAGGGGCTGCCGTTCTGGGTCGCGCTGGTGCTGGCTGGTCTGGGCTGCGCCCTGGTGAGCGTGGGCCTGGAGGCGGTGGCCTTCGGACCGCTGCGCCGCCGCCAGGCCGAACCCCTGCTTTCGCTGATCACCAGCCTCGGTGCCGGTGTGGTGCTGGTGAACCTGATCCAGATCCTGATGGGGGCAGAGGGCTATGCCCTGCCGGCGGGCAGCCTCGGCCAGCTGCCGGTGACCCTCGAACTGGGGGGAGCTCGCGTTCGCACCATCCAGGTGGTGCTGATGCTGGTCTCAGCCCTGGTGCTGGTGCTCCTCACCCTCTGGCTGGAACGCAGCCGGGGGGGCAAAGCGCTGCAGGCGGTGGCGGAGGATGCGACCACCGCCAGGCTGCTGGGCATCGACAGCGACGCCATGATCCAGCTGTGTTTTGCCGTGAGCGGTTTTCTGGCCGGGCTCTCTGGCGGTCTGGTGGGGCTGAGCCTGAGCATCACCGGGCCGTACTTCGGCATCGGCTACGGGCTCAAGGCCCTGGGTGTGCTGGTGCTGGGGGGTCTGGGCAGCGTGCCCGGCGCCGTGCTGGCGGGCCTGATCGTGGGCCTCGCCGAAGCGCTGGTGCCGGGGGAATGGTCGGGCTACAAGGATGCCGTGGCCTTTGCCTTCCTGTTCGGCATGCTGCTGCTCCGGCCCCAGGGTCTGCTCGGACGTGCCGTGGTGACGAAGGTCTGATGGAGACCGGATTGGACATGACCCTGCCGGTGCAGATGGTGCTGGGTGCCCTCCTGGGCCTCTCGGTGTATCTGCCCCTGGCCAGCGGCCAGCTTTCGCTGGCTACCCCCGGTTTCTATGCCATCGGCGGCTACTGCGCCGCCCTGCTCTCCACGGGCTGGCCGGCCCTCGGGGGAGAGCTGCCCACCTTCCCCCTGCCCTCCCTGCTGCTGGAGCTTGTCCTGGGCGGCGGCCTAGCCGGCCTGATCGCCCTGCTGATTGGCCGACCGGTGCTGCGACTCCAGGGCATCTATCTAGCGATCGCCACGATCGCTCTGGTGGAGATCCTGCGGGTGCTCAACCTCAACCTGCCGTTCACCGGTGGAGCCCTCGGCATCTTCGCCATTCCCCAGCCGTTCAACGATCCCGCCGGCTACCTGGCCGCCGCCTCGTTGCTGCTGGCCCTGGCGTGCTGGCTCTGCCAGCGGCTGGAGACCATGCGGCTGGGCCGGGCCCAGGCCGCCGTGCGCGACGACGAACTGGCAGCCCGCTCCATGGGCATCGACACCGCCCGGGTGAAACTCACCAGCTTTGTGCTCAGTGCCGTGATCGCCGGGGTCACCGGCGTGCTCAGCGCCCACTTCCTCAATACCTGGAATGCCAAGCAGGGCAGCTTCGATGCGAGCATCACCACCCTGGCCTTCGTGGTGTTCGGAGGGTCGCGCACCTGGCTGGGCCCGGTGCTGGGGGGCCTGGTGCTCACGGCCCTGCCCGAACTGCTGCGGCCGATCGGGGATCTGCGGCTGGTCGTCTACGGCCTGGTGATCCTGGTGGGTCCGGTGTTGTTTCCCCAGGGGCTGATCACCCCCGAACGGCTGAAGCAGTGGCGTCAGCTGCTTCCCCAGCGGGGCCGCCCCAGGAGGGCAGAGCCATGAGCGGCGACCTGCCCCTGCTTTCGGTGGAGAGGATCAGCGTTCGCTTCGGCGGGCTCAAGGCCCTCGAGGGGGTGAGCTTCCAGCTGGAGGAGGGAGAGATCTTCGGGCTGATCGGGCCCAACGGCGCCGGCAAGACCACCCTGTTCAACGTGATCAGCGGCCTCACCCCGGCGACGGAGGGAACGGTGCATTGGCGGGGGACACCCCTGACGGGCCTGCCGCCCGACCAGGTGAACCGCCGCGGCATTGCCCGCACCTTCCAGAACCTCCGACTGTTCAGCAACCAGTCGGTGCTGGACAACGTGCTGGTGGGTCTCCACCACGACGACCATTCGTCGCTGCTGGGGGGGCTGATGCGCAGCCGCAGCTTCCTCACGCGTCAGCAACAGCTACGCCAGCGGGCCCTGGAACTGCTGGATCTGTTCGATCTCACGGGCCTGGCGGCCCTGCCGGCGGGCGATCTGGCCTACGGCGATCGGCGACGGCTGGAGATGGCCCGGGCCCTGGCCACCGGACCACGCCTGCTGATGCTGGATGAACCGGCGGCGGGCATGAATCCTGCCGAAAAGGACGACCTCTGCGAGCTGATCGGCCGGATCCGCCACCACTTCCAGCTGACCGTGCTGATCATCGAACACCACGTGCCGCTGATGATGAGGCTCTGCGACCGGCTGGCCGTGCTCCATTTCGGCGAACAGATCGCCCTTGGCCCTCCGGCCGCCGTGCGAAGGGATCCGGCCGTGATCCAGGCCTACCTCGGCGAGTCGGAGCGATGAGCGCCCATTCCCTGGCCGGCGCTGGCGGCACACCGCTCCTGAGCCTGCAACGGCTCACAGTGCGCTACGGCGCGGTGACGGCCGTGCGGGGCCTGGATCTGGAGGTGCGCAGCGGCGAACTGGTGACCCTGCTGGGGGCCAACGGCGCCGGCAAGAGCACCACCCTGCGGGCGATCTCACGGCTGGTGCCGGCCGCGGCCGGCTGCATTTGCTGGCGAGGAGCGGATCTGGCGGGGGTGGGCACCGAAACCACGGTGAAGATGGGCATCAGCCACTGCCCGGAGGGCAGGCGCGTGCTCAGCCGCCAGACCGTGGCCACCAACCTGGAGCTGGGCGCCTGGCTGCGTCGCGACCGCGACGGCATCGCCGCCGATCTGGATCGCTGCTACCGGCTGTTCCCCCGACTGGCCGAACGGCGGGAGCAGCTGGCCGGCAGTCTCTCGGGCGGCGAACAGCAGATGCTGGCGATCGCCAGGGCGCTGATGGCCCGTCCCACCCTGCTGCTGCTCGATGAACCCAGCCTGGGGCTGGCCCCGCGGTTGGTGTCGGAAGTGATGGGCATCCTGGCGGAACTGCATCGGCAGGGCCTTTCGATGCTGCTGGTGGAGCAGAACGCCAACGCCGCCCTGGAGATCGCCGATCGGGGCCTGGTGCTGGAGAGCGGTGCAATCGCCCTCGCCGGCGAGGCCCGGAGCCTGCGCAACGACGCCGGCCTACGGGCCACCTATCTGGGGGGCGACTGAGCCCATGGGCCCGCTGCTGCCGGTGCTGCTGCTGCTGGGGGGCCTGCTCGGCATCGCCCTGGTGCTGCGCCGCTGGCTGGGCAAACGCTGGCTCTACACCACCATCTTCGAGGCGGAGACCAGCGCCGGCCGCGCCTTTGACGTGGCCCTGCTGCTGGCGATCACCCTCAGCGTGCTGGCGGTGATCCTGGAGACCGACCCGCGCCTGCAGCAGCAGTGGAGCCTGCCGTTTCAACGGCTGGAGTGGGGCTTCACGCTGCTGTTCAGCCTCGAATATCTGCTGCGGCTGCTCTGCGTTCCCAGGCCGCTGCGCTACGCCACCAGCTTCTTCGGTCTGGTGGATCTGCTGGCGGTGCTGCCGAGTGTGGTTGGGCTGCTGGTCAGCGGGATGCATGTATTCCTGGTGGTACGGGTGCTGCGGCTGCTGCGGGTATTCCGCGTGCTGAAGCTGGGCGACTATCTCCAGGAATCGGAGCTGCTCTGGAACGCCCTGCTGGCAGGCCGGCGCAAGGTGGGGGTGTTCCTGCTGGCGATGGTGATGCTGGTGGTGCTGATCGGTGCACTGATGTACGCGATCGAAGCGGGGCAGCCCGATTCCGGCTTCACCAGCATCCCGGTGGGCATCTACTGGGCCGTGGTCACGATCACCACCGTGGGCTATGGCGACGTGGCACCGGTCACGGCGCTGGGTCGCTTCATCGCTTCCGCCGTGATGCTGCTGGGTTACAGCATCATCGCGGTGCCCACAGGCATCCTCACCGCCGAGATCGGAGCCGCCTCCCAGCGGCGCCGGCAAGGACTGGGGGAAACCACACGCCTCTGTCCCGGCTGTCAGCGCGAAGGCCACGACCTCGACGCCCGCCACTGCAAATACTGCGGCACAGCCCTCTGACACCGCGCCGCTCGATTCGTGGCCAGAGCATCGAATCTGGGCTTGGATGCGGTCGCTCCGCGCCACCGTTCTTGTTCGTGCCGCTTCGCGCCCAGGCCCGCCGGACCGGCCTGCTGGCCCTGGTCCTGGGGACGTTCCTGGCGATGCTCCTGGGGACGCTTCTGAGCCTGCTGCCGCCCCCCGCCCAGGCCAGCGGCACGGCGACAGCCGAGCCCGAAGGCCTCTGGTTGCGCCTCGACGGACGCAAGGTGCTGGAAATCCGTTCCGCCGCCGGAGCCCAGACGCCCACCCAGATGGTGGAGCGCGCCGCGGTGGAGTTGCGCCGCCTGGCCGACAACCCCTCGATCGCCCCCGAGCAGCTGGAGGTGCGGGAAGACCCGCCCTATTCGATGGTGGGGTTGGTGGGAGCCAATGGTCGCTTCACCCCCAGGCTGGCGGTGGATGACCGGGCAGGAGCCGCCTTCCAGGTGAGCCGCCAGGAACTGGCGTTGCGCTATCGCGACCAACTGCGCGGTGCGATCCGTCAATACCGGAGCACCCACAACCTTGAGTCCTGGCTGCGGGGCACGGCCCTGGCCCTGCTGGTGCTGGGGGGCTACATCCTCTGGCTGCAGGGGCAGAGCGAACTCAACCGTCGCCTGGCGCTGTGGATCGATCGCCGTGGGCTCCACCAGCTTGCCGATGCGGTGACACCGGGAAAGAGTCAGCTGATCAATGCCCAGCAACTGCAGGCGGTGCTGCAACAGCTGCGGCAGGGCGTGCACTGGCTGCTGCTGCTGCTGGCCAGCTACCTGCTGATTCCCCTGCTGCTCGGCTTCTTCCCACCCACCCAGGGAATCGCCGAGGGACTGCGGGGCCACATCCTCAGCCTGGTGGACCGGGCCTTCGAGACCGTGGTGCATGCGATCCCCAATCTGGTCACGATCGCCCTGGTCCTGGCCGCCACCCACCTGGCGATCCGGGCCAGCAATGCCTGGTTCGGCGCCATCGAACGGCGCCGGCTGGTGATCCCGGGCTTCTACCAGGAATGGGCACGCCCCACCCGCCGACTGGCGGCGGCGGCGATCCTGCTGGCGGGACTGGTGATCGCGTTTCCCTACGTGCCCGGCTCCGGCAGCCGGGTGTTCCAGGGGGCAGGCCTGTTCGTGGGGGTGCTGGCGGCGCTGGGATCCAGCGCGGTGGCCGCCAACATGATCAGCGGTCTGATGCTGATCTACACCCGCGCCTTCCGGGAGGGCGACCGGGTGGAGATCAACGGCGTAGTGGGCACGGTCCAGGACCAGTCCCTGCTGGTGACACGCATCCAGACCCCCCGCAACGAGCTGGTGAGCATCCCCAATGCCACGGTGATCGCCTCCTCGGTGCTGAATTACTCCTTCGCCCGCCGCGAGATCCAGCGGCCCGTTTCAATCAGCACCACGATCACGATCGGCTACGACGTGCCCTGGCGTCAGGTGCATGCCCTGATGCTGGCGGCAGCCGGGCGTGTGCAGGGCCTGGAGAGCGATCCACCCCCCTTCGTGCTGCAGACCTCCCTCAACGATTTCCACATCAGCTATGAGCTGAATGCCTGCGTGCACGATGTGTTTTTCTACCGCGAAACCCTCTCGGAACTGCTCGCCGCGATCCAGGATGAATTCGCGGCCGCCGATGTGGAAATCCTTTCACCCGGCTATCACGCCGTGCGTGACGGCAATGCCCGCACGGTGCCGAAAGGCTGAGCGGAATCAGCGGAACTCCGCCACGATGCGATCGGCAACGCGCAAGGCATTGGCCACCACCGTGAGCCCGGGGCCCACTGCAGGGCAACCGGGAAAGACACTGGCATCGGCGATGGTCAGGTTGGCGATGCCATGGCAGCGCCCCTGGAGATCCACCACCGAATCGGCGGGATCGCTGCCCATGCGGCAGGTGCCACAGGCATAGCCCAGCACCGCCAACGGCGCCTCACCGCGGGGATGGATCGGGGCCGATTGCACCACGGAGGTGAGCGGATCCGCCTCCAGCCGCTTGAGGCTGTCGAGCCAGCGATAGACAAGACGATCGTGGGCTTCGCGATTGTTGGCCAGGTACTGCACATGGACCCGTTCCCCCCGCAGGCTCACACGATTCTCGGGATCGGGCCGCACCGCGCTCATCGCCCACCAGCACACCGAACGGGAGGCCAAGCGCTCCACCGAGGCATCCGGCAGCAGCCGGGTGACCAGCGACAGCACCGGGGGGGACTCGGCGAACAGCGGATCCTGCAGCACCCCACCGCCGCTCTGGATCGATCCCAGCGGGAAGGAGACGTTGCGATCCCCCCAGTAGTAATCGGTGATCCCGAGGCTGCGGCCATAACGACCGGAGTTGGAGCTGGCGGCCAGCTGCAGGATCGAGGTGAGCTGGGGCTTCATCAGGTTGCGGCCCACCAGGCCCGTGCCATTGGCCAGGCCGTGGGGGTGGAGGTCGCTGGCGGAGCGCAGCAGGATCACCGCGGTGTTCACCGCTCCTGCCGCCAGCACCACCTGATGGGCGGAAAACAACCAACGCTGGCCGGCGATCTCGGCCTCCACCCCCTTCACTTCCCGACCACTGGCCCCCACGTGCAGGGCCAGCACCGTGGCGCCGCAGCGCTGCGCGTACCGGGGAGCGGATTCGGCCCGATCCACTCCGAACAGCTCGGCATCCCCGGTGGGATCCTCGGGCGATTCCGACCACGAAAGCGGCAGGGGATAGGGATGCAGAGCCAACCGCTGCAGGCCGCTGCGCAGATCATCCAGAAACGGCTCGAATGGCCGGGGCGGATGGGGGTAGGCAGCGCTGCGACCCGGCTCGGTGGGATCCACTCCGGCCTGGCCGTGCACACGGAACAGCGCCTCGGCCCTGTCGTACCAGGGGGCGAAATCGGCATAGCGGAGTTGCCAGTCGGGGGTGGGCCCCTCCTGCAGGGACAGGCCGGCAAACTCCTGCTCCCGCAGGCGCTGCATCACCCCTCCCCAGATCTTGGTGTTGCCGCCGAGGGCGTAGACCATCTGTGGAGCGAAGGGATCACCATCGGTGCCGATCCACTGCTCCCCTGGGTGATAGAGCTCACGGCGGAACAGCTCCACATCCGCGAGGTTCTGGTCCGCCAGCGGCATCGAGCCTCCCCGCTCCAGCAGCAGCACCTTGAGGCCGGCGGCGGCCAGTTCGCCCGCCATCGTGCCTCCGGCAGCACCGCTGCCGATGATCAGCACGTCGTAGGAGACATCGTCGATGATCATCGCTGCCACGCGTAGAGAAGCAGGAAGAGCAGGATCCAGATCACGTCCACGAAGTGCCAGAACAGCGACACCGAAACCACGCCGGCTTCGCCGTTGTCGTAATTGCCTGGCTGGAAGGAGCGCACCAGCATCAGCCCCATCAGCAGGATGCCGGTGATCACGTGCAGCCCATGGAAGCCGGTGAGCAGATAGAAGCTGGCGCCGAACACCCCGCTCTGGGGGCCGAACGGCAGCTTCGCCCACTCCTGCGCCTGGCCGAACACGAAGATCGACCCCATCACCATGGTGAGCAGCCACCAGCCGCGGAAGGCACCGAGCCGACCGCGCTGCAGGGCCCGCTCCGCCAGCCAGATCACCAGGCTGCTGCTCACCAGGATGAGGGTATAGAGCAGCGGTTCGCGCACCTCCAGCCCCTCCACACCCGCAGGTCTCCACACCGGAGCCGACATCCGGTAGGTGATGTAGGCCGCGAAGAAGGCGAGGAAGATCAGGCTCTCGGAGCAGAGAAAGATCACGAAACCGGTGAGGTTGTGGCCTCCGTGAGCTGGAGCGTGGGCTAAACCGTGGGCAGGAGGGTGGCCGTGGGCAGGGGTATCCATCTCATGCCTCCTGGGAGCGGGCCACATAGCGTTCCTGGTCGTCCACCAGGGGCTTACCCAGGCCGTAGCCGTAGGGGCCACTGATCACGGTGGGAACGTCGTGTTCGAAGTTCTCGGCGGGAGGAGGCGAGGGCAGCAGCCACTCCAGGCCGATGGCGCCCCAGGGATTGGCAGGCGCCCTGGGCCCCCTCACCCAGGAGCTCACCATGTTGAGCAGAAACGGAATCGTGGCGACTCCAAGCAGAAAGGCGCCGAGGCTGGCGAGCACATTGGCGAACGCGAATTCAGGGTCGTAGGAGGCCACCCGCCGGGGCATGCCCATCAGACCGGCCCAGTGCATCGGCAGGAAGTTGAGCTGGGCACCGATGAAGGTGAGCAGAAAATGGAGCTTACCGAGCCCTTCGTAATACATTTTTCCGGTAAACTTTGGAAACCAGTGATAAATACCGGCAAACACCCCAAAGGTGATTGTTGAAAAAATAACCGTATGAAAATGGCCGACAACAAAATAGGTGTTGCCCACATGAATATCCACTGGAACCGTGGCCAGCATCACGCCGGTGATGCCCGCGAAGATAAAATTGAACAACCCGCCCAAGGCAAAGAGCATCGGCGTACTGAGCCGAATCTTGCCCCGCCAAAGGGTGGCGAGCCAGGCAAAAACCTTGATCCCAGTGGGCACCGCAATCAACATTGTGGTGACCATGAACACATTGCGCATCCATTGCGGCGTACCGCTGGTGAACATGTGGTGAACCCAGACAATCAGGCTCAGAAATGTGATGCCAAATGAGGCCAGAGCCACCACGTGGTAGCCGAACAGGGGCTTGCGGGCATAAACCGGAAAAAGCTCTGAGAAGATCCCAAATACCGGCAACACCATCACATAGACGGCCGGATGGGAATAGAACCAGAAGAAATGCTGATAAAGCATCGGATCACCCCCTCCTTCAGGCCTGAAGAAACTGGTGCCGAAACTGAGATCAAACAGCAGCATCACAGCTCCGGCGGTCAGCACCGGCAGCCCACCCAGCTGAATGGCCTGAGCTGCCAGGGCAGTCCAGCAGAAGATCGGCATCCGAAACAGGGTCATTCCCGGGGCCCGCATGCGCAGGATCGTGGTGCAGAAATTCACCGCTCCCATGATCGAACTCACCCCGGAGAGGGCCACCGCCAGAATCCACAGAAACTGACCGTTGATGAAATGGTTCAGAGGATTCTGGGTGCTCACGGGTGGATAGGCCCACCAGCCCGAACTGGAGGGACCACCCGGCACCAGGAAGCTGGCCATCAACACCACACCGAAGACCGGCACGATCCAGAAGGCCGCTGCATTAAGCCGAGGGAAGGCCATATCGGGGGCCCCGATCATCGGCGGGATCAGCAGGTTGTTGAACCCATTGAGGATCGGGAATAGGAAAAGGAAGAGCATCACGGTGCCATGCATCGTGTAGAGCCCGTTGTAAACGGTGGGATCCACAAGATCGGAAGGAGGAGTGAGCAATTCCCCCCGCATGATCATCGCCAGCAATCCCCCCACCAACAGGAAAAACAAGGCCAGTGCGATGTACTGAATACCGATCACCTTGGCATCGGTATTGAATCCGAAAAAACGCCTCCAGTTGTCGGGAGCTCCCGGAACCGGATGGGGGGCCTTGAGCACCCGCGGATCAAAGACGGAAGAAGGTGACATCTGAGGATCAGGCTTCATGGCCGGCGAGCGGGTCCTGGCTCACATGCACCAGGGGTGGTGGTGCCGGCGGCACGGTGGCCCAGCCCCGGTCGCCCCGGGCCAAGCGCTGGCGGTAGAGATCGGTGGCCGGATTGGCGGCGGGCTGGAGCGGAACCTTGGCCGCCGCCTCCAGCCAGCGGGAGAAGGTGGTGGCAGATTCCACCACCACATCGGTCTGGTTGGCGGCGAAGTAGCCGCCACTGAACATCGAATCGCGCAGGCGATAGCGACCCTCCCGGGTGGGGGTGAGGCTGTAGTCGATCACGCTGCCGGGGATCAGGTCCTGCTTGAGCCGAAAGGCGGGAATGAAGAATCCATGCAGCACATCCATCGAAATCAGCCGGAAGGTCACCTGCTCGTTCACCGGCAGATGCAGCTCGGTGCTGCGCACCCCATTGGGGTACACGAATTCCCACGACCACTGGCGCGCGATCACCTCGATCGCACCGGCAGGGGCGCTCCCGCCGGAGCCGGACTCGGCCACCTGCACGGCATCCTCGGCCCCGGCGACCCGCACCTTGCCGCCGAGGCTGGCAAGGGTCTGACTGACGCCAATCGCCTTCCAGGCGATCAGCATCACGATCACCAGCGGAATGATCGTCCAGACGATTTCCAACCGCAGGTTCCCCTCGATCGGATCGCCATCGTCCATGTCGTACTTGTCAGCCCGATTGAACAGCAGGGTCCAGACCATCACGCCGATGCAGCCCAGAAAGATGAAGCTGCCGATGCCGGTTTCCAGCGCGAACAGATCATCCACATAAGGGGCCGCCGTGGAGGCCTGCACCGGCAGCCACTGGTGGGAGATCCGGGCCATCGAAAAGCTGAGAACCAGGTTCGTGGCCACGGCACCGGCCAGCAGCAGGCCAGGCAGGAGCTGCCGGGGCATCGAGCTCTCACTGGTCATGGCAGGGCCTCCCGTAGATCGGCACCGGAGGCAAGCAGCTGGTCGGCGGTGATGTGCACGCCGAATTCCGCCGCCAGCTCAGCGCCGAGAGTGCCATGCAACCCCAGTACGCCGAACAGCACCACGCCTGTGAGCAGATAGCTCCACTGCACCTGGCGGCCGTAATCGCGGCGCCAGACAAAACGCTGAAAGCCGCGCCACACGGTCATCGCCACGATCACCATCAGGATCAGCACACCGCCCACCCCGTGCCAGAGCATCGTGCGGATCGCATCGAGCCCCAGGGCACTGGTGACCCCAGGCAGCGGCACCGCCAGCAGCATCTCGTAGAACCCCGCCGCCACGGTCAGAAAACTGATCACGGCACAGGCCAGCAGGTTGTACCAGCCC
Organism: Cyanobium sp.; assembly: GCA_040399125.1. Taxonomy (GTDB): domain Bacteria; phylum Cyanobacteriota; class Cyanobacteriia; order PCC-6307; family Cyanobiaceae; genus Cyanobium. The sequence goes on from JBBASR010000027.1 coordinate 15,318, forward strand.
ACGTCATGGAAGCCGGCGCGGGTGATCGGCAGCGCCAGGAAGCGAAACAGGCGCTTCTCCACCGGATAGAGGGCCCCTGCGCCATCAAAAGCAATCGCGATCACGAACAGACCGATCGTGAGATGCACCAGGTTGGGATGGATCGGCAGGCCGTAGGGGAGACCATTGGCACCGAGATCGGAGGCGATCGTCTCGATCGGTGAAGGGTCAGGGAGGTAGACGACGGCCATCACACCAGCCCCTGGCGGGTGGCCTCAACCACATTGACGGTGTGGAGGCCATAGACCCAGATCAACTGGTTGCCGAGCACCACCTGCACCACGATCAACAGACTGAGCACTCCCCCCGCCCCCAGGAATGCCAGAGGCAACTGCTGGGGATCACGGCTGCGGATCACATAGCGCCAGCCCGAAAGCACCGAAAGCACTGCCGCCAGCGACCAGCCGAGGGTGCTGTGCAGGCTGAGGATGTCGCGGGCGGCGCCGTAGGGATTGGCCAGCCCCGCCTCGATCTGCCCGAAGATGATCGCCACGAAGATGGCCAGGGTGGCCACCAACAGGTTCCAGAAACTCACCTCGAACAGGGCCGGCCGGCGACCGATCACGCCGATCAGATCGAACAGGAAGGCGATCAACCCCATCGCGATCACGAAGTGAACGACGATCGGATGGATCGTGTCCATCCACGGAAGGTTGTGGTCATTGAGCGGTGGCAGCAGCTCGAACATGGGGCCCGGCAACCGGCAAGACCAACACCACACTGAGCAGAAAGACGCCGGCCTGCATGTTGCCTGTGATGCTTCGCCACAGCTTTGCCAGGGTTTCCGCACGGCCAGCCCTGCCTAGTCTTGGGGGAGATGTCTCCTTCCGGTGTCCGCACCTTCCTCCCCGACCCTGCGCTGGGTCACCGCCGGCCTGCTGCTGCTTGGGGCGGCCCTGGCCCTGGCGCTCCCCTTCCTCTCCGCCACATTCCTAACCCTGCTGCTCGGGAGCGCGGCCGTGGTGGCGGGGGTCTCCCAGCTGCTGCGGCTCACCGGCGCCGAGGACAGCCGCGGCAAGGTGTTTCGTGGTCTTTCCGGCCTCCTCTACCTGCTGGGGGGCATCAGCCTGCTGCTGTTCCCGGTGCAGAGCACGGTGAGCCTCACCCTGTTCCTGGGGTTCCTGTTGGCGATCGAAGGGATGATGGAACTGGCCGCCGCCGCCGCCCGGGCGATTCCTGCCCGCAGCCTGGTGCTGGTCGATGGCATCGTCACCACCCTGCTCGGCGTCCTGCTGATCGCCAAATGGCCCAGCGACAGCACCTGGGCGATCGGCACCCTGTTCGGGGCCTCCCTGGCGATGTCGGCCGTGAATCTGCTCACTGCTCCCACTCCCTCCCTGCCCGCCGGCCCGGGCTCCCCTCCCACCACCGCGGCCTGAGCAGCCGCACTGCCGCCCCGTTCACTCCCCCTGGGCTGGGCCCTCGGCCCGGCGGGGATCACTGACGCCCAGGCTGCCTTTGCTGTGGGGCAACAACTCCACGCTGTTGGCGGCCCCCATGGCGGGAGCGGCCCGCAGACGATGCCCCCTCGCCTCCAGCAACCGGGTGGTATCGACACCGATCCCCTGCTCGATCAGCACTTCATCCGGCCAGAGCTGGCTGTGGATGCGGGGGGAGGCCACGGCGGTGGCCAGATTCAGACCGTGCACGATCCTGGCCAGCAGCACCTGGGCCACTGTGGTGACGATGCGACTTCCGCCGGGGCTGCCCGTGGCCAACCAGGGCGTGCCATCGGGACGGAACACAAGCGTGGGGGTCATCGAGCTCAGGGGCCGGCGGCCCGGGGCAATCGCATTGGCCGCCCCCTGCACCAGACCAAAGGCATTGGCGCTGCCCGGGGCGGCGCTGAAGTCATCCATCTCGTTGTTGAGCAGAAACCCCGCACCCGGCACCGCCACGCCGTTGCCGTAAGAGAAATTGAGGGTGGTGGTCAGGGCCACCAGACCGCCCTGCCGATCAGCCACCGACACATGGGTGGTGTTGGTGCCGCCCCGGGCCGGTGGTGGGGCGGCGGCGATCGTGGCGGAGGGACGATGGCGCACCGGATCGAGGCTGCGACGCAGTCCCTCCAGGTAGGAATCCTCCAGCAGATCCCTCCACTGGATCGGCGTGGTCTCCGGATCGCCGAGTCGCGCGTTGCGATCCCGGAACACCAGATTCATCGCCTCGGTGAGCAGATGAAGCGTGGCGGCACTGCCGTGGCCGCTCGCCTCCAGCGGCAGCGGTTCGAGCAGGGCCAGCAGCTGCAGCAGCGAAACACCGCCACCGGGCAGCGGCATGGCCAGCACCGGATGGCCGCGGAAATCACGGCGCAGCGGAGCCAGCAGCCGGGGCCGGTAGGCCTGCAGATCCGCCGCCTCGATCAACCCACCCCGGGCCCGCATCAGGGCCAGCAGCGCCGCGGCCACCGGACCCCGGTAGAAGCCGTCTTCACCCAGGCGGGCGATGTGGCGCAGAGTCCTGGCAAGCTCCGGCTGGCGCAGGATCTCGCCGGG